>JAPLOH010000046.1 GCA_026400845.1 Alphaproteobacteria bacterium | reverse complement strand
GAGGCGGAGAAATGGGTCGCCCACGTCAACGCCGCGGCCAACGCCACCCTGCTGCCGATGGCCGGCCATTCCTGGTATCTCGGCGCCAACGTGCCGGGCAAACCGCGGGTGTTCATGCCCTACGCCGGCGGCATGGCACGCTACCGCGAGATCTGCGCCGACGTTGTGGCGCGCGACTACGCCGGATTCAAGCTCGGGGCCTGACGCCGGGCAGGATCAGTCCTCGTCGTCAATCTCGTCCTGGTGCTCGTAGTACCAGTCGATCACCTCGTCGTGGAAATCGGGGTCCCGCAGCAGGCGCATGGCAAGCGCAAGAACGATCTCGGCCGGCGCCGGCATCTCCTCCGCGTCATCGGCAATCTCGCTACCGCTGACCACGCGGACGGACATCTCCCCGTCCTCCTCGCCGACAATAAGAGCGAACTCGGTCTTGTCGAGCTCAATGGAGGTCTTTTCCGCGGCCATGGTTGCTGCTCCTGAGATGGCGGCGGCGTGGTAGCAGACCACGCCGCCGGGAGATAGGGGCTATGCCGGGGATTGCTGAGCAGGGCGCATTCGGAAGAAAGGCCGGGGGTTCGCCACTTCGGTGTAGGAGGCCGTTGACTGGCCTGCCGGAGCGATGGCTGTGGGTAGGGTTGGGTCGCGAGACGCACCTCTCACCCGAGGACCACCACGATGACCAGTGACAAGATCACCCTTCGCGCACTTCTGGAGAAAGGCTCCGACGTAACATTCCTGCGCGAGATGATCCGCTTTGCCGCCGAGCGGCTGATGCAACTTGAGATGGGCGAACTGTGCGGGGCCGGCCAGGGCGAGCGTAGCGAGAGCCGGCGCAACCAGCGCACGGGCTACCGCGACCGTGACTGGGAGACCCGCGCCGGATGACTGCCCTGCCTACACCAGGCTCGTGGCGGTCGCTCCGGCAGGGCGGTCAGTGGCCTCCTACACCAGCACAGGTGACACGACCCGAGGCCTCACAGCTGTTCCACCTTTGTCGAGCCGGCCGCGCAAGGGGCGGCCCCAGCCGGAGGTGAAATCCAAACGCCTCACGCGATGGGGGTGCAAGGCCATTCTCTGGCAACCCTATTCCTAGGGGAGGCCGATACAGTTCCAGCGTTGCAGATTACCGCGCGATCGGGCGCGCGGGGGAGTGCGTCATTATAGTGTCGTTGCAGGAACTAACAAAATTTCATCATGTCCCTCCTTTCAACGAATCATGACTCCTCCAAACGCGCCCGCAACTCCGCCAGCCCCGCCCGCGCCGTACCGTCCGGGTCGAAATTGCTGGGATCGAGCCAGGCCAGCAGCGCGTCTCGGCAACGCGGCCATTCGTCGTCGACGATGCTATACCAGTCGGTTTCGCGGATGCGGCCTTTCACCACGAGGTGGGCGCGATTGCGACCTTCATACGTAAAGCCGAGGCGGTCGGCGGCGCGTTTGCTGGGAGCATTGAGAGCGTTGCACTTCCAGACCAAGCGACGATAGCCGAGATCGTCGGCGGCCAGTTTCAGCAGCAGGAACATCGCCTCGGTGGCGGCGCGGGTGCGTTGCAGGGCAGGGCCGAACCAGATGTTGCCGAGTTCGATGGCGGCGTTTTTCGGCTGGATTTCCATCAGCGTCAGCCACCCCGTCACCACCCCCGTGGCCACCGGACGGATCGCCCAGGCGATCGGGTCATGCGTTGTGGAAAATTCGGCAACGAAACGGGTCAACGCGTCTTCCGACGCGAAGGGGCCGTAGCCCATATAGGCCCAGCTCGCCTCGGCACGGGCATCGCCTGGCGGCATGACCTGCCATAGCTCAGAGGCGTGGCGAATGTGCAGGGGTTCGAGCTCGACGTAGCGGCCCTTGATGCGCGCGCGAGTCGGCAGGGGGCGCGGCGTGGTGTCGACCAGGGGGCCGACGGGTGGGTTAGTGGCGGGGTCAGTCCGGGGTTCGCTCATGGGATCATCTTGCGGCTTTAGCTCGGCACTGGCGAGGGCAAATCGAGGCGCGGGCCAATAGACAAACTCGTATAAGAGACCGGCTCGAATCGTCATTCGAACACTAGGAGCTTGTCCGAGAATTTTCTATGCGGGGCGGCGGTCGATTTGTTTGACTTTTTGGATATCATACCAACCCGCCTAGGCTTTGACACACGCCCAGTCCCGTTGACCGACTGATCGGATTCGATCCGGGCCTTTGATGAGGAAATCCCACGCGGCTTTGCAGGCGGCGACGATTTCGCCGTCGCTGTCCCAAACCAGGGAGCACAGCTTGTCAGCCCGCAGGTATTCCCAGACGTTTTCCATCGGGTTCAACTCCGGCGCATAGGACGGCAGTGGCAGCAGGCTCATGTTATCTGGCGCCGTGAGGCCGCCGCCGGGCTGCTGCCAGCCTGCGCCGTCGCAAATCAGGACGGCGTGGGCACCCATACCGGTTCGCCTGACTAAGGCACGTTTGTATAGCGGCCCCAGAGCGCGTCGATGTCAATGCGGGAGCGGGTGTCTCGCCAGGCGGCCATGCCGGAGGTGACGTCGGTGTGGGTGCGCATGCCGACGAGGGCGACGTCGATGAATTTGTTGGAGAGGACGAACTGGATGAGTGCGGGGGTGTAGTCGAAGGTATCTGCGGGGTTGGCGAGCTTGATCCAGCGCTGAAAAATGCTCGATGTGATCGTGCGCATGGCGATGGTGAACATCCCTTTTTCCTTGGCGGCGAAGAGGCTGCCGAAGGGGCGGGTGGGTTCGTAGGGGTGTTGGAGGAGGAGGTTGTAGGCGATCTGCATGGTGTCGAAGCCGCCGGAGGCGATGAGGTCGTAGATGGACGGGTTGTTGTCTTCGGAGGTGAAGCCGATGGCGGCGACGAGGCCTTCGTCGCGCAGGCGGGCGAGTTGGTCGAGCATGCCGCCTTTTGCGAGGATGGCGGCGCAGGTGGGGCGGTCGATGCTGGTGCCGTGGATCTGCAGCAGGTCGATACGGGGGCGGCGGAGGCGGGTGAGGCTGGCTTCGAGGGAGGCGCGGACGTCGATGCCGGGTTCGGCCTTGACCTTGGTGGCGATGGTGAGGCCGGTGCGGCCTTCGAGGGCTTCGCCGAAGATTTCCTCGGACAGGCCGGCGCCGTAGCCGGGCGCGGTGTCGAAATAGGTCATGCCGGCGTCGGCGGCGCGGCGAACGGCGGCGATGGCGGTGGCGCGGTGGGCGTGGGCGTCATAGGGGCCGAGATAGTTGGTGAGGCCGATGGCTGCGCCGCCATAGCCGAGGCGGGTGACGGTGGCCCCGGTGCGGGGGAATGTGGTGAACATGGCGGCGTCCTTGTGGTTCAGCCTTTGACAGCGCCCGCGGCCATGCCGGTGGCGATACGTTCCTTGAGCACGAGATAGAGCAGCAGCATCGGGGCGACGGCAAAGACGATGGCGGCTGACATCATGCCGTAATCGACTCGGTATTCGTCCTTGGCGAAGGCGAGGGCCACCGAGAGTGTGCGGTTGCGTTGGTCGGGCAGCAGGATGAGGGCGGTGAGGTAGTCGTTCCAGATAGCGACGAAGGCGAGGATCAGCACGGTGACGATGCCGTTGCGGCTGAGCGGCAGGACGACGCGGAGGAAGAGGTTCCACAGGCCGCAGCCGTCGATGAGGGCGGCTTCGTCGAGTTCGTGGGGGATGGCGCGCATGAACGTGACGAGGAGGAAGACGGAGATCGGCAGTTGTTCGGTCGCGTAGATCAGGGCGATGCCGTATTTGGTGCCGAGGAGGTCGAGGTCATTAAATAAACGGAAGGTCATCGGGAGGACGGAGACGGCCGGAACGAGGACGGCGAGAGCGAAGAAGATGTAGATGTATTCAGCGAGTCTGAAGCGGAAGCGGGCAATGGCGAAGGCCAGCGGGACGGCGGCGGCGAGCAGGAGGGCGAGGCTGGCGGCGGTGATACTGACCGAGTTCCAGAAGGCGCGGGGGATGTTGGTGGTGGCGAGGAGGTGGGTGAAGTTGGCGAGGCTGGCGTGCTCGGGCCAGAGGGTGATGCTGGTCAGGATCGCATCGCTGTCGCGCAGTGAATTGCTGAGCACCCAGAGGAACGGGAACAGCGTGAGGGCGGCGTGGGTGGTCAGCACGGTGTAGATCAGCAGGCGGGCCGTGAGGGCGACGAGGAAGATCGTTGTTGCCATGGCGGTGCCATAGCCGATTTGCAGGTTGACGAAGATGGTTTTGTACATGGTGGTGACCGGCACTTCGGTGGCGGTGCCGGGGCCGCCGCGGGTCATCACGAAGACGTAGTCGAAGCTTTTCAGGGCCGCGGTGACGGCGAGGATGGCGCAGACGGAGAGGACCGGCCAGAGCGAGGGGACGGTGATGTGGATGAATGTCATCCGCGCACCAGCACCGTCGATGCGAGCAGCCTCGAATAATTCGCGGGGGATGTCGCGCATGGCGGCAAGGAGGATGACGAAGAAGTAGCCGATGGTGTGCCAGATCGGCACGGCAATGACGGCGTAGAGGGCGGTGTCGCGCTCGGCGAGCCAGGCGCGGGCGAGATGGCCGAGGCCGACCAGTTTCAGGGCGACGTTCACCAGGCCGATGTCGGGGTCGTAGAGCAGGGTGAAGAGGAGGCTGATGGCAGCCGACGAGATGACGACGGGGACGAAAAAGGCGGCCTCGAAGAAGCGGCCGCCGGGGATGCGGTCACGCAGGGCGCTGGCGAGCAGGAGGGCGGTGCCGACCTTCAGCGCGACGGCGGCGGCGGCCCAGAGACCGACGCGGGCGAAGCCGGTGCGGAACAGGGTGTCGGACGCGAGATCGGCGTAGTTTTTGAGGCCGACGAAGACCGCGTCGTCCATGCCGTTCCAGTCGTAGAGACTCGCCCAAACCGTGCGGATGAAGGGGACGAGGAAGAACAGGCCGTAGAGGGCGGCGGCCGGCAGCATGAACAGCAGGACAGACGGGCGGAAGCGCAGCGTGCCCATGGGGGCGCATCAGGCTCCGAAGATGGTGGCGAGGCGGGCGACGAAGGCGGCGGGGGGGTGGTCGCCGGCGAGGAATTCTCCCAGCAGGGGCTCGAACTTCGAGCGCTGGGCGGGCTTCATCACCGAGGGGATCCATTTATTGGCGGGCATGGAGAGCGCCAGCGCCTGGGCGGTACGGGCGATGCGGACGATCTTGGTGGGGTCGAGATCGACGCCGAGGGCGGGAATCGGCTGCTGGGCTTCCTCGGCGTAGCGCTTTTCGGCGGCGCGGGAGGACAGGCGGCGGATGAGTTCCTGGATGTATGGGCGGCGGGCGTCGTCGCGCATCGGCTTGGCGCCGGCGTACCAGAGCGATGTGAGATCGCGCTCGACGTTGGTTTCGGTCTGGGCGCCGCCGGGGAGCAGGGGGAAGGAGAGGACCTCCATGGTGTCCTGCACCTCCTTGCGGAGGTTTGGGGTGATCCAGGAGCCGTCGATCACGAGGGCACCGCGGCCGGCGTTGACGTATTTGGCGTAGACGGCGTCGTTGTTGATGGAGATGGCGTCGGCGGGGGTGAAGCCGACCACGAGGTCGTGCAGCATGGTGGCGGCGGTGACCATTTCCGGGACGTTGATGGGTTCGAGGCCGGAATGCATGCGCAAAGCGCGCGGGTTTCCGACCATGCGGTTGACGACGTAGTTGTAGATGCGGCCACCCTGGCTGTCGTTGCCGATGGAGATGGCCCAGGGAAGTTCGCCCTTGGCTTTCAGCGCGCGGACGGCGGCGAGCAGGCTCGGCCAATCGGTCGGCAGGGGCACGCCGGCGCGGTCGAAGACGGCGCGGTTGGCGAGGAACTGGACGTAGAACATGACGACGGGGACACCGTAGACCTTACCGTCGAGGCTGGCGGTGCGCCACGAATAGTCGTCGAACAGGGCCTGGAAGGCGGGGTCGGACTTCGTCCAGTCGGTGAGGTCGGCCAGTTTGCCGGCGCGGGCAACCTGGTCGAGGCCGAAGCCGGGGTCGAGCCGCCAGTAGTTAAAGACGTCGGGCATGCGGTCGCTGCTGGCGTCGAGCTTGATCTTGGTCTGGTGGTCGTTGCCCGGGGTTTCTTCGACGGCGACGCTGATGGTGGGGTAGTCGGCGGTGAATTCGGCGAGGACGGCGCGGACGACTTTCGCCATCGGGTGGACGCCGGCGTAGTTGGTGGCGACGCGCAAAGCAAGGGGCTGGGGCGGCGGGGGAACGGCGGCGTGCGCCGTCAGTGGCAGTGCGGCAACGGCGCTGGCGAGCAGCGTGCGGCGTGTGGTGGTGCCGTGGTGCATGGTCCGATCCCTCCGGGGCTGCGGCGCTGGGTGCGCCTGTTGGCGCGGATCATTCGTCGGGGTGGGTTGCCCTGTCAATCATCATATGAAAATATGACTACTAGGCCTCGAACCGGGGCGGGTGCGGCTGGATCGGGATGAAACGCAACGGTGCTGGTCTCCTTGCCTTTCGACGAGTTTGTACGCCGCTATGGCTCCACGCCGCGGCGTGGAGTGTTCGGCATGCTGGTGCATGAGCTCGGTCGGGCGATCGTGGGGGGCGAATTCGCGCCGGGCGATGGGTTACCGATCGAGGACGAATTGGTGCGGCACTTCAAAGTCAGCCGGTCGACATTTCGCGATGCGATGAAGACGCTGGCCTCAACGGGGATGGTCGAGATCCGGCCGAAGACGGCGCGGGCGGCGACGGAGGCGCAGATCGGGCGGATCGCGGCGGCTTTCGCGGCGATGGGGGCGACGATCGGCGACCCGGCGGCCCATAGCGAGGCGGACCGGGCACGTGACCCGGCCGCCGCTGCCGCCGCCGACCGGCTGCTGGACACATGGCATCCGGATATCGCGCCCATCCGCCAAATAGCGCCGAGACAAGCGTTGCCGAGAAAGGTTCCAGCGTAGATGCCGATCATCGACGCCTATGCACATGTCGCGTTGCCGCGTTTCCTCGCCATCGAGGATATGCTGCGCCTGATGGATCGGGAGGGCGTTTCGGCAGCGCTGCTCAGCACCGCTGAGACGTGCCCGGACATGCACACGATTTCGCGCGCGCTTGTCGCATATCCAGATCGTTTCCGTGCCGTTGGCATGCCGCTCGGACGGACGCCGGCCAAATTGCGGGCTGGAATCAGCGCGCAACTGGACAGCGGGTTTTCCGGGGTGCGTCTGCCAGCGGCGTTCATCGCGGCGAACCCGGATGTGCTGGACCTGCTGGCGGCTTGCGGCGCCTTCCCGCTGGTGGTCGGCGAGACCGGGCTGCGGGTCGCGGCTGGGGTGCTCGCCGATTTTCTGGATGGGGGGCCGGAGCGGGTCGTGCTGGCTGGGCATTTTGCCGGCCCCGCCGATCCCAGTCTGCTCGACAGCGATGCCGATGTCGCCAGGCTGTTTGGCCATCCGCGGTTCCATGTTGCGTTCACCCGCCACGGGGCGCTTGGCCATTTGCCGCTCGAAGCCTGGGCGCGCGCCGTGGTCGAGCGGATCGGCTGGTCGCGGATCGTGTGGGGCAGCGAGTGGCCGGTGGCGCTGTGGCGCGATGAAACCTATCGGTCCACGCTCGACTGGGTGCTGCGGCTCGGGCCGAGTGCGGCCGATCTGCGGGCGATCCGCCACGACAACGCGCACCGGCTGTTGTTCGCCCGCCCGGTTGCGCCAACGGCGCTGGGCGCCGGCTGGGAATTCATGCCACTGCGACGGGAGGCCGATGTCTGGCTGTTTCCGCCGAGCCTCAATCTGTCGGAGGCGCGGCATCGCCCCCTGATGCTGGCGTATGAGGCGTGGGGCGGCGAGCGGCGCGGGCGCTATAGCGACTTCATCCTGACGATGGCCGAACACGGCATCACCGGCTTGGGCGCAACAAACCCCAGATGATCTCAGCGGAGCCGCAAATTCCGCATACGATCTTTTCGTTCCAGTCCGCTGATGGCTGCAAGGCAGCACGCTCATCCGGGATTCCCCCGATGAACGACCACCTTGGCCACCACTGAGGCACGATAGGCACCGAACCACCCGTTCGGCCTTGATGACCCTTAAGGAAGACGTCTGGAACTGCGCCGGCTGGATGACGGTCGTTGTGTCAGCGCAAGTTTGGCCACGCGAGCCTGCATCGGACACGCGTATTGTGCCGCCTGTCAGACAGGCCCGATCTGAGGCTGATCCCCAACATCGGGCAGGCAACAACGGCCAGAATGCCACGACAACGTCGTCACCTGACCGCCAGCATCCCGCCCCTGCTCCACCCAACCCCCTTCGTCATCCCCGGCAAAGCCATCCCGTCGCGGCCCTTCTCGCCAATATCGATGCTGCTGAAGCGACGCCCGACGATGTTGGCGAAAGGTTGGGCGCACGCGAACCCGTGGGCAGCAATCTGCGATTGACGATTGCGTCCCCCTGGCATGACCTCATCCGCCTCAGGCTGCCTGCCGCGCCAGCATCGATGGCTTCGCCCTGGTGGCGTCGATCGATGCCCATATCGACGATGTCGTCGGTCGAGGGAGCGGAGGTCAGCCGGCCAATGCCATCACGAGCAACACCATGCCAAGGCCGCCGAGCGCACCGACACCAAAGCCGTTGCCGATCACCGTCGCCGGGCTGCGGGTCGCACGGATCATCCGATAACCGCAGGACTGATAGCGGACGCGGTTTGCGGTGAACGCGAACGACCAGAATACCGACATCGCGATCAAGGCCACCGACAGCCCGACGAGTACCGAAACTTGCACGACATAACCCTCCGATTGAAATGGAACATCCAAGCGATGTTCGCGTTATGTTCTTAATCTGCCCGTACCCGTCCCGCCAATCAAGAGTTAATTTCTATCCCCGCCACTCCGATGCAGGGGCGCGCACCGCGCAGTGCTCGCGGTATCGTGGTGATCCGACACCACATAGAACAAAAACTGAACCATGCGCAACCGCCAAGAGGGCGAAGCCAACGTGCAAAACGTTTTTCCTTCCCCTTTTTCAAACAGGAGCGCTTGCTGGGACGTGGCGTCAAATAGGGGATTCCGGAGCGGCGCAAACTCGGATTCATGGGACGCCAGCCAGACCGGAGCCGACAGATGCGCCGCTACGCCCTTCGTGACGACCAATGGGACCGGATCTGAGACCTTCTGCCTCGGCGAGGCGGGTCTGTGGGTGTCACGGCAAAGGATAGCCAACTGTTCGTCGGGCGGTTCTGTTTCGCTACCGCGCAGGCGCTCCCTGGCGGGGTCTGCCGGAGCGTTTCGGCGATGGTGTACACGTGCATCGGCGGTTCGGTCGTTGGGCAATATCTGGCGTATGGCAAAGGGCATTTCCGCATCGCGCTGCAGACGCCGACAATGGATACGCGATGATAGACAGCACGGTTGCGGGCGCCCCGAGGTTTTGACAAAGGCACCCACGAAGCGCGCCACTTCGGCGCGAATTTTTTCTCCTCGATCAAAAAGCTCCGTGCCATCGCGGCCCGCTACGACAAGACCGCCGGGAACTTCCTCGCCGCAGTGCAACTGGCCGCAGCAGTCGCTTGGCTCACTGGACGATACGCCCTGGATTTCGTCCTTTGCGGCCTTGCCCGCCATGCCCCGGCCGGCGCGGCGACGCGTGGTGCGGGGCATTGGGGAACAGGGTCTCTGGATTTGTCGGCGGCGAGGCTGGTTGCGTCTGGTTCCCCGCCGCGAATCGCGCCACCATGGGCCGCCAAGTTCACCCCGTCTGGCAGGAGTGCCCGCAGATGCAACCAAAGACCTCTCGCGCCGATTTCGAGGCGCTTGTCCGCCGTTCCGGCATGCCGCTCAGCGAGGCGCAGATTGCCGATATCCATGCCAATGCCTGGCCGATCATGGAGAAGTTGACCGAGATGGTGCGGGCGGGGGTGCGGGAGCGTTCGGCCGAGCCTTCGCATGTCTTCACGCCGGAGGGCGCGTGATGGAGCGGCATTTCACCATCGCCGAGGCTTCGGCGCTGATCGCGACAAAGCAGCTCTCGCCGGTGGAGCTGACCCAGATCTGCCTCGGGCGGGTGGCGCAGCTCGACCCCAAGATCAACGCCTTCATCCTGCATACGCCGGAACGTGCACTCACCGAGGCACGGGCGGCGGAGGCGCGGATCATGAAGGGCCGCGGGCGGGGGCCGCTTGACGGTATTCCGATCGCCCACAAGGACATCTACTGCACCGCGGGGTTGCCGACGACGGCGCATTCCAAGCTGCTCAAGGACCATGTGCCGGACACCGACGCCCGCACCGTCACGTTGCTGGCCGAGGCCGGCACGGTGATGCTGGGCAAGCTCAGCACTCATGAATTCGCCATGGGCGGCCCGAGTTTCGACTTGCCCTGGCCGCCCGCCCGCAACCCGTGGGATGTTTCGCGGATGCCTTCGGGCTCCTCCTCGGGCACTGGCGCCGGGGTGGCGGCGGGGTTGTTCCTCGGCGGCACCGGGTCCGACACCGGAGGATCGATCCGCGGGCCGGCGGCGTTCTGCGGGATCGCCGGCATCAAGCCGACCTATGGGCTGTGCAGCCGGGCGGGCGTGCTGCCGTTGTCCTTCACGCTCGACCATACCGGCCCGATGGCCTGGACGGCACAAGATTGCGCCATGCTGCTGCAGGCGATGGCCGGGATCGCCCGGTGGCGAATTTCAGCGCCGATCTGCACAAGGGTGCGAAAGGGCTGCGCATCGGCGTGGTGCGGAATTTCCACGAGACCGACAACCCGGCCAATCCCGCCGTCGCAAAGGGGATCGAGGACGCCATAGCGCTGTTCCGCGCCGAGGGGGCGGTGATCAGCGATGTGGTGTTGCCGAGCCTTGAGGAGTACCGCGCCGCCGGGTTCATCATTCTCACCGTCGAGGCCTATGCAGTGCATGAGCCGTGGATGACGACGCGCTACAACGACTACGGCGAATTGCTGCGCGACCGGCTCGCGCTGGGCGGGCTGGTGAGCGCGGCCGACTACTTCCAGGCGCTGCGGCGTCGGCGCGAGTTGTGCCTGCAAACCGCCGCTGCCATGGAAAAAGTCGATCTGCTACTCACCACCGCGGCGCCGAGCGAGGCCGGACCGATCGAGGGGTTCCCGAAATGGAGCACCATGGAGAAGCCGGGCTTCACCATGCCATTCAACCTCACCGGGCTGCCGGCGATTTCGGTGTGTTCCGGCTTCGGCGCCGGCGGGCTGCCACTGTCGATCCAGCTGGTCGGCAAGGCGTTCCAGGAGGCCACGGTACTGCGCGCCGCCCATGCCTATGAGACGGCAACCGAATGGCGCAGCCACCGCCCGGCGATGTCCAGCTAGATGGAGTACGGCCGTGCCATTCGGGGGGAATGGGGGCTCGACGCCGATTTCCTCACCCTCAACCACGGCAGCTACGGCGCCACCCCCCGCGTGGTGCTCGCTGCCCAGGACGCCTGGCGGGCAAGGATGGAGGCGCAGCCGAGCCGCTTCTTCCGCGCCATCTACCCCGAAGCGATCCGCGCGGCGGCGGGGAAGCTGGCGGATTTCCTCGGCGCGCAGGCCGGGGATGTTGCCTTCGCGGAGAACGCCACCGCCGGTTGCAATGCGGTGCTGCGTTCGCTCCGCCTCGCGCCGGGCGATGAGATCCTGGTGCTCGCCCATGTCTATGGCGCGGTGCGCAACACCGTGCGCTTCGTGTGCGAGCGCTCGGGCGCGGTGATGGTGGAGGCGGCGATGCCGTTTCCCCGCCCGCTGCCGGACGCGATCACCGAGGCGGTGACGTCCGCCATCACGCCGCGCACCAGGATCGCGGTGATGGACCACATCACGTCCGCCTCCGCTTTGGTGCTGCCGATCGCCGATATCGTCGCCGCTTGCCATGTGCGCGGGGTGCCGGTGCTGGTGGATGGGGCGCATGGGCCGGGGCAGGTCGATCTCGATCTTACGGCGCTCGATGCCGATTGGTACACCGGCAATTGCCATAAATGGCTCAATGCCGCGAAGGGCTGTGCCTTCCTGTGGGCGCGGGCGGATCGCCAAGCGGACCTGCATCCGGTGACGATCTCCCACGGCTACGGCCAGGGTTTCACCGCCGAGTTCGACTGGCTCGGCACCTATGACCCCTCGGCCTATCTCTCCGTTCCCGCCGCGCTCGATTTCCACGCCCGGCTCGGCGGCCCCGCGCTTCGCGCCCGTAACGCGACCTTGGCCTTCGAGGCCGCCCGCCTGCTGGCCGCCCGGTTGGGCACCGAGACCGGCGGCGGCAACGCGGTGTCGGGCGCCATGGGCCTGGTCCGCCTGCCAGGCGACGGCGCCCGCGCGATGGAACTCCGCGAGGCCCTGCTGGCGCACGGCACCGATACCCCGGTCAGCAATTTGTCCGGCGCGCCCTGGCTGCGGATTTCCGCGCAGGCATATAATGACATTGCTGATTTCGAACGCCTTGCGGACATCTTGGCAAAGGTGGTGTGATCCCTCTGGCGACGCGCGGCGATCCGGGATCGGGCGGGAGGAAATCAGGGAGATGAGCATGGCGCGGATCAGCCGGCGGGCGGTGCTGGGAGGGGTGGGCGGATTGGCCCTGGCAGCCCCGGCCATCGCGGTGGGGGAGCGGGCGCGGGAAATCCGCTTCATGCCGCAGATCGACCTGGTTTTCCTCGACCCGCATTTCAGCATGACCAACATCACCCGCAACCATGGCGGGCTCGTGTTCGACCAACTCTACGGCACCGACAGCGCTTCGGTCGCGCACCCGCAGATGGCCGAGGGGCACGTCGTCGAGGATGACGGCAAGCGCTGGAAGATCACTTTGCGCGACGGCCTGCGCTGGCATGATGGCCCGCCGGTGTTGGCGCGGGACTGCGTGGCGAGCCTGCGCCGTTGGGGTGGGCGGGACGTGCTGGGCCGCGAGGTGCTGGCGATCAGCGACGAGATCAGCGCGCTCGACGACCGCACCATCCAGTTCCGCCTCAAGCGCCCGTTCCCGCGCCTGCACGAGGCGCTCGGCAAGCCCGGCGCCTATATGCCGGCGATGATGCCCGAGCGTCTGGCGATGACCGACCCGTTCAAGCAGATCCCCGAGGTGATCGGCAGCGGCCCCTTCCGCTACGTCGCCAATGAGCGCCTGCAAGGCGTCCGCAACGTCTATTCCAAATTCGAGGGCTATGTGCCGCGCGCCTCGGGCCAGCCGGACCGCGGCGCGGGGCCGAAGATCGTCCATGTCGACCGTGTCGTGTGGTCCACCATGCCCGACCAGGGCACCGCCTTCGCCGCCCTGCAGAAGGGTGAGCAGGACTGGTGGGAATACGCCGCCCAGGACATTCTTCCCCTCATCCGCAAGGACCGCAATTTGCGCGGCCAGGTGCTGGAGACCGAGGGCAACTACATGTTCGTCCGCTTCAACCACCTGCAACCGCCGTTCAACCGGCCGGAGATGCGCCAGGTGATCATGCGGGCGATCGACCAGGTGGATTTCGTCAACGCCGTCGGCGGCGGCGAGGCGGAACTGCAACGCCCCGGCGTCGGCTTTTTCCCGCAAGGCATGCCCGACGCCACCGAGGCCGGCCTCGCCGCCATCCGCCCGCGTTTCACCCCCGAGCAGGCCCGCGCCGCCCTCGCCGCGGCCGGCTATCGCGGCGAGAAGATCATCCAGGTCTCGCCTGGCGACTACCCGAACGTGAAGGCGGCGAGCGAGGTGCTGGCCGATCTGCTCAAGCGCATCGGCATCAACCTCGACAATATCTACATGGACTGGGCGACCATGACCCAGCGGGTGATCAAGAAGGATGCGCCGGAATCAGGCGGCTTCCATCTCCACATCCTCAACGTGCCGAGCCTTTCGGTTGCCTCGCCGCTGGTCAATTCCCGCCTGCGCGGGGTCGCCGCCGAGGAATCCGGCTGGTACGACAGCCCGCGCTACGAGGAACTCCGCACCGCCTCGCTGCTCACCACTGACCCCGCCGAGCGCCGCCGCTATGCCGAGCTATTGCAGCTCGAATGCCTGCAATCCGTCCCCCTCGCCCCCTGCGGCGTGACCCTTCAGCCGGCCGCCTGGCGGACCGATCTCGAAGGGGTGCTGCCCGGGGTGCCGAAGTTCTGGAATGTAAGGCGCGTGTGAAGCGGTTCTTTTTTGAAAAAAAGAACCAAAAAACTTTTGCCCATTGGTACCGAACCCTCCCGGGAGAGTGCAAAGCCAACGGATAAAAAGTTTTTGCTTCTTTTTCCAAAAAGAAGCCCTTCTTTCCCCGCGAAAGGACACCCAGATGATCCGCCGCCGCGCCGTCCTCGCCGCCGCCGCCAGCCTGCTGGCCGCCCCCGCCATCGCCCAGGATACCCGCCCGCGCACGCTGCGCTTCATCCCCCAGGCCAACCTCACCGTGCTCGACCCGGTGTGGGGCACCGCCACCGTCACCAACGGCCACGGCAACTACGTGTTCGACACGCTCTACGGCTGCGACAGCAAACTGGTGGCGCGGCCGCAAATGGCCGAAGGGCACGAGGTTTCGCCCGACGGCCTGATCTGGCGCATCAAGCTGCGCGAAAACCTGTGGTTCCACGACGGCACCCCCGTCCTGGCGCGCGACTGCGCCGCCTCGATCGCCCGCTGGGCCAAACGCGACACCTTCGGCCAACTGCTCGATCGCGCGACCGAGCGCTATGGCGCGCTCGACGACCGCACTATCGAGATCCGCCTCACCCGCCCCTTCCCCCTGCTGGCCGACGCGCTCGGCAAGCCCGAAGGCCCCGCCTTCATCATGCCCGAGCGCCTCGCCCGCACCGAGCATACCAAACCGGTCAGCGAAATGACCGGCTCCGGCCCCTTCCGCTTTCTCCCCGGCGACTACAACTCCGGCTCCCGCGCCGCCTATGCCCGCTTCGAGCGCTACGCCCCCCGCGCGGAACCGGCCGACGTGATGGCCGGCGGCAAGGTTGCGCATTTCGACCGCATCGAATGGATCGTCATCCCCGACCATTCCACCGCCGCCTCGGCGCTCGGCAATGGCGAGGCCGATTGGTGGGAACGCCCGTTGGTGGATCTCGTGCCATCGCTGCAACGCAACCCTTCCGTCACCGTGAAAGTCGCCGACCCCGCCGGCCGCCTCGCCCTGATGCGCATGAACATGGCGCAGAAACCCTTCGACAACGTGAAACTCCGCCGCGCCATGATGGCCGCCGTCAACCAGGAGGACTACATGCGCGCCGCCCGCGGCGACGATACCGCACTCTGGACCGACTGCCGCAGTGTCTTCCCCAAAGGCACCCCCTACTACCAGGACGCCGGCATCGGCCTGATGCCGGGCGACCTCAATGCCGCCCGCAAACTCCTCGATGCCTCAGGCTACGCCGGCGAGAAACTCGTGCTCATCAACCCCACCGACTTCCCCGATATCGGCCCGCTCGGCCAGATCACCAATGAATGGCTGGTCAAACTGGGTATGAACGTCGATTTTCGCGAAACCGACTGGGGCACCGTGGTGCAGCGCCGCGCCAGCCGCGAACCGGTGGAGAAAGGCGGCTGGAGCGTGTTCCACACCACCGGTTCCGCCACCGCCTACTCCAACCCCGCGGTCAACTACCTGGTCCGCGGCCCCGGCGAGCCCGGCTGGTTCGGCTGGTGGCGCAACCCGCAAAGCGAAACCCTCGCGGAGGAATGGCTCGCCGCCGCCGACCCCGCCACCCAAACCCGCATCGCCATCGAAATGGGCCGCCTCGCCATGGCGGACGTCTCCTGCGTGCCGCTCGGCCAGTTCTATTTGCAAACCGCCTTTCGCCGCACCCTCACCGGAGTGCTGACCGGGCCTTCGCCGTATCCTTGGAATGTCAGGCGAGTGTAAGGAAGCAAGAGGCTCCGCCGGCTAGGGGCCTCAAGGCCCCTAGGACCCCGCTACGGCTTGCGGCTGGGACGGCGTTGGGGCGCAATCACCCCAGCGCGCGCACCACGTGCTCCTTGAGCCGCCGGGCCGGCACGCTCAGGGCACCGTTGTCGATCAGCGCGATTTCGGTGTCCTTAAGCACCGGCAGCCGTGGGTCGCGGCAGACGTCGATCCCGGCCGGCACCATGTCGCGCGGCAGCCCGGCAACACCGAGACCCGCCTTCACCGCTGCCAGCGCGCCCGCCAGCGCGCCGCAGGTATAGGCAATGCGCCACGGCAGCCGCGTCCGCTCCAGGGCATCGATGGCGCGCCTGCGATACACACACGGTTCCGGTGAAACCACGAGACCGATCGGCCGGCCCTCTGCCGCCTCCTGCGTGCCGCCCACCCACACCAGCGGCTCACGCCACACACGCACTCCCCGCCGGGTCGATCGCGTGCCGGGCTCGCGCTTGGCCAGAACGATATCGAACCGGCCGGCATCGAACCCCTCCAGCAGATTGAGCGTCAGGTCACAGGTTACCTCAAGCGCAACCGCCGGATAGGCATGGGTAAAGCGCGACAGCACCGCGGGCAACCGCGAGGTGGCGAAATCCTCGGGCGTGCCGAGCCGAACCACGCCGGCCATCACGGGTTCGCGCAGTTCGGCCACGGCCGCGTCATTCACCGCCAACAGCCGTTCGGCATGCGCGAGGAAGCGCTCGCCAGCATCGGTCAGGCGCAGGCTTTGCGGCGAACGTTCCATCAGCCGCACGTCAAGCGCCGCTTCCAATCGTGTGATCTGCAACGAGATCGTCGATTGCTGCCGCCCCAGCCGGGTCGCCGCGCGGGTGAAGCGGCCGAGGCGGGCAATGGTGACGAAGGTGCGGACCAGGTCGAGATCGAGTGTGGTCAGCGGACGCGGCATGGCGATCACCTTTAATTTTATTGAACATAAGTAGCCATATTATCAAATTCCACAAAATGTGGTGACGCCTATGGTGCGGCCGGTAACGGGAGCCCGCCATGTTTTTCGATATCGCCCTGCAAAACCTCGCTTCGCCACCGGTGTTGTTTTTCGCCATCGGTGCGGCGGCCAGTTTCGCGCGGTCCGACCTCGCCGTCCCCGACCAGGTCGCCCGCCTGTTGTCGCTTTATCTGATGATGTCGATCGGTTTTCGCGGGGGGCTTGAAATCGCCCATCAGGGCGTCGGCCCCACGCTCGCCGGCACCCTGGCCGCCGGCGTGCTGTTGTCCTTCGCCATGCCATTCCTGGCCGAGCGACTGCTGTGCCTGCTGACCAGGCTCGGCCCGGTCGACCGTGCGGCGGTCGCCGGGCATTACGGCTCGATTTCGGCGGTCACCCTCGCCGCGGTCCTCGTGGTGACGAGCCAACTCGCCATACCTGCTGACGGCTTCATGGTCGCCGTCGCCGCGGCGATGGAAACTCCGGCGATCCTTGCTTGCCTGCTGCTGGCAGGCGGCGGCGGCGCAAGGCGGCACAGTGGCAGGCAGCTGCTGCGCGAGGTGTTTCTCAACGGCTCGGTGGTCGTCCTGATCGGCGCCCTGGTGGTCGGCACGGTCGCGAACCCGCGCGCCGCGGCGACGGTGAAACCGTTCCTGGTCGACCTGTTCCCTGGCTTTCTCTGCCTGTTCCTGCTCGAAATGGGGCTGATCGCCGGGCGCGGACTGCGCGACTCGCGGGCGAGCCTGACGCCGGGCATCCTGGCTTTCGCGCTGCTGATGCCGCCGCTCGGCGCGCTACTCGGCCTGGGGTTAGCCCTGCCGCTCGGCCTGTCCGCCGGCAGCACCGTGGTGCTGATGACGCTGGCTGCCTCGGCGTCCTATATCGCCGTGCCCGCCGCACTGCGGATCGCGCTGCCGCAAGCCAATCTCGCGGTAGCGCTGACCATGTCTATCGGGGTGACCTTCCCCTTCAACCTCCTGATCGGCATTCCACTCTATATCGGCATCGCCGAGGCGGTGCGGTGATGGCAGGGCAAGCGGCTGCCGGAGGAGCCTCGCCGATGATCCCGCGCGGTTCGCGCCTCGATCACCTCGTGTCCGAGGCCGTCCATATCCTGCGCGAGGCGGTCGCCGAGGCACGCAACCCGGTGATGTTGTTTTCCGCCGGCAAGGATTCGACCGTGATGGCACATCTGGCGCTGCGGGCCTTCTTCCCGGCGAAACCACCATTTCCGCTGCTGCACATCGACTCGACGTGGGAGTTCGGGTCGCTGCTGGCATTCCGGGACCGCTTCGCCACACAGCACGGATTCCGCCTCATCGTCGCGGCGAACGAGGCCGGGCGGGCGGAGGGGATCAATCCCTTCGACCACGGCGACTACTACACCCGCGTCATGCGCACCGATCCGTTGAAACTGGCGCTCGACGAGGGCGGCTACGACGTTATTTTCGGCGGCGCGCGACGTGACGAGGAGCGTTCCCGGGCCAAGGAGCGCATCTTCTCGGTGCGCGACGCCGGTCACGCCTGGAACCCGCGCGATCAGCGGCCGGAATTCTGGCGCCTCTACAACACCCGCCTGCTGGCGTCGCAGTCGGCCCGGGTGTTTCCGCTGTCCAACTGGACCGAGATCGACATCTGGCACTACGCCTTGGCCAGCGGCGTCGAGCTGGCGCCACTCTACTTCTCCGCACCACGGATGGTTGTCGAACGCGGCGGCACCTTGATCGCAGTCGACGACGCGCCGCGCATGCGATGGGAGGCGATGGACCAGCCGGCGGTGCGCGCGGTGCGCTTCCGGACGCTGGGCTGCTGGCCGGTGACCGGAGCCATCGGATCGGACGCGGCTGATTTGAGCGCGGTGATGGCCGAGACGCTGGCTTCGCGGAACTCCGAGCGTCAGGGACGGGTGAGCGACGGCGAGGAGGGCAGCTCGCTGGAACGCAAGAAGCGGGAGGGGTATTTCTGAAACCGTGGGCGAAGCGAGACCGTGTCGCCCGCCAAGCTTGGATGGGATGCGCGCGCCAGTATTGATCCGACATCAAACGGACAAAAATTTTTTGGTTCTTTTTTTTCAAAAAAGAACCGCTTCCTTCCCTGCCCTAAACCTCCAACCACTCCTTGCGAATGGCCTCGTTGGCGGCAAGATCGGCGGGGGTGCCTTCGAACACGATATGTCCATGGCCCATGACGTAGAGGCGGGTGGAGATTTTAAGTGCAATGGTGAGTTTTTGTTCCACCAGCAGGATGGCAACGCCGCGCCGTGCGATCTCGTCGAGGAGTTGGCCGACCTGTTCGACGAGTTTGGGGGCGAGGCCCTCGGTCGGTTCGTCGATGATGACGAGGTCCGGGTCGCCCATGAGGGTGCGGCACATCGTCAGCATCTGCTGTTCGCCGCCGGAGAGCACGCCGGCCTGGTTGTCCCGCCGTTCGCCGAGGTTGGGGAACAGCTTGTAGACGTCCTCGAAATTCCAGCGCCCGAAAACGCCGGCGCGTTTGATGCCGAGTTCGAGGTTCTGCCGCACAGTGAGCCCGGGGAAGACCTGGCGATCTTCGGGCACATAGCCGATGCCGGCATGGGCGATCTGGTCCGGCCGTTGTCCGGCGATGGCGCGGCCCTTGAAGCTCACCGAGCCGACCGGCGGCACCAGGCCCATGATGGCCTTGCAGGTGGTCGAGCGGCCAACGCCGTTGCGGCCGAGCAGGCTGACGATTTCGCCCTGGCCGATCGTGAGATCCACGCCCTGGAGGATGTGGCTTTTGCCGTAGAAGGCGTGCAGATCGCGAACTTCGAGCATCACGCGGCCTCCGTGCCGAGATAGGCTTCGCGCACGGCGGCATTTCCGCGGATGGCGGTCGGCACGTCGGACGCGATCACCTCGCCGTAGACCAGCACGGTGATGCGGTCGGCGAGGCCGAAGACAACCCCCATGTCGTGTTCCACCATCAGCAGCGTCTTGCCTTCCGAGACTTTGCGGATAAGGGCGACGGCGTAGTCGGTCTCGCTGTGGCTCATGCCGGCGGTGGGTTCGTCGAGCAGGATGATATCGGCCCCGCCGGCGATGGTGATGCCGATTTCGAGCGCCCGTTGTTCGGCGTAGGACAACAGGCCGGCCATGAGATTGCGCCGCGACGAGAGGTTGAGCTGGTCGAGCAGCACCTCCACCTGGTCGTTCAGCGGCTTCTGGCGGCCGAGCAGTTGCCAGAACGAATAGCGATAGCCCTGGGACCATAGGAGGCCGCAGCGGATGTTCTCGAACACCGTCATGCGCGGGAAGATCGAGGTGATCTGGAAGCTGCGGGACAGGCCGAGGCGGTTGATCTCCTGCGGCTGGAGCCCGGCGGTGGATTTGCCGTTCACCTGGATGCTGCCTGCGGTGATCGGGAAGCGGCCCGAAATCAGGTTGAACAAGGTGGTCTTGCCCGCCCCGTTCGGCCCGATGATGGCGTGGCGTTCGCCGCGGGGAATCGCGAGATCGACGCCACGGATGATCTCGGTGCGGCCGAAGCTTTTGCGCACGTCGGTAAGGCGGATGGCGGCGTCGCTCATTGCACGAGCCCCCGGCGCTTGGCATCGTCCATCAGGGCATCCCACGTCACCTTGAAGGTGCGGAACTCATACCGCATCCATATCGTGCCCACGACCAGGGAGAACAGGCCGACGACCCATGGGGCCGCCAGACGGGTGTTGATGACGTTGTCGCCGATTTTGAAGATCTTCCCCTGGGCGGCGCCGATGGTGGTGAAGGAGGCCAGTTCGACCAGCAGCACGAAGCCGAGCATCAGCACGATGCCGGGCAGGATGATCCTCACATACGGCAACACGAGTTCACCCATCCGCCCGGTCCGCCGGATCGGCACGTGCTGCATGATGAGGCCGAGCAGCCCGCCCGGTGCGTACAGCACCATCACGATGAACAGCACGCCGACATAGAGCAGCCACGCGTTGGACAGCAGGCTGACTCCGCTTTGCAACAGCACCACCACGATGGTGCCGAGAATCGGGCCGAAGAACCCGCCGGCCCCGCCGATATAGGCGGCCAGCAGGGCGTTGGCGGATTTCCCCGCCGCCAGTGTATCGAACGTGACGATCTCGTAGATGATGGTGTAAAGCGACCCCGCGATACCGGCGAAGAAGCCGGAGAGGGTGAATTGCAGCAGCCGGATGCGCTGCGGATCGTAGCCGACGAACTGGGCGCGTTCGAAATTGTCGCGCGAGGCATTGGCCATCCGCCCGAGTGGAGTCGCGGTTTGCAGCCGCATCAGCGCGATCGCGATCACCGCCCAGCCGATCGTCAGGCAATAGACTTGCCACGGCGTCGCATAGCTCACGCCGAACAGGCTGGTATCGATCACCCGGTCGGTGGTGACGCCGCCCTCACCGCCAAAAAAGGTCATGAACATCAGCGCCGCGGCGGCCACAAGTTCGCCCAGGCCCATGGTGATCATGGCAAATGCGGTCGAACGCTGCTTGGTGGCGAGCCAGCCGAACAAGTAGCCCGACGCCAGCCCGCCGAGGCCGCCAACCAGCGGAATGAGCTCGATCGGCAGCCAGATCGCCCCGGTCTTGGCGGCGTTCATCGCGTGTGCGGTGCAGTAGGCGCCGAGGCCGAACAGGATGGCGTGGCCGAACGACAGGAGCCCGGCCTGCCCCATGAGCATGTTGAACGACAGGGCGAAAATCGCCATCACGCCGATCTCGCTCATCAGCGTCAACGCGAAACCGGAATGCCGCCCCTTGGTCCAGTCGTAGAACAGGAAGGGGATCAGCAGGGCGATGGCGATGGCGATGAACCACAGCCAGTGGCGTCGGAGAAAACTCATGCTTCACGCGTCCCCATCAGGCCGCGCGGTCGGAAGACCAGGATGAGCACCATCAGAATGAACGGCAGCAAGGCCCCAACCCGTGGCAGACTGACCAGCAATACTTCGGCCAATGGCGTCTTGGAGGTCACCACGACGCCGAATACCCGCAACAAATCAGCCAACGAATAGTCGAGCACCACTGCGAAGGTCTGGATCAGACCCATCAGGATCGAGGCGATGAAACAGCCGGTGAGCGAGCCGAGCCCGCCGAATACGACGACCACGAACACAATCGGCCCCATGGTGAAGGCCATGGCCGGTTCAGTGACCTGGTAGTTGCCGCCGATCACTCCCGCGAGGCCGGCCAATGCCGTGCCGGACGCAAACACCAGGGTGAAAATGCGCGGCACATTGTGGCCAAGCGCGCCAGCCATCTCCGGATGGGTGAGGGCGGCCTGGATGACGAGGCCGATACGGGTTCGCGTGAGGCCGAGCCAGATGGCCCCGAACATCAACCCGGAGATCAGCAGCATGAACACGCGATAGGCGGGGAATTGCGTTCCGTAGACACTGAACAGCGGGAAATCGAGCAGGGCGGGCACGCGGTAGGGCACCGGGATCAGGCCCCAGGTCATCTGCACGACCTTCTCGATGATCAAGGCGAGGCCAAAGGTGAACAGCAGTTCGGCGATGTGTCCGTTCTTGTGGACACGGCGCAGCCCCCACATCTCGATCGCAGCACCCACCAGACCGCACAGAATGGGGGCGATGATGAGCGCCGGCCAGAAGCCGACATAGATGCTGATCGTGAACGCGAAATACGCGCCAAGCATATAGGCGGAGGCATGCGCAAAATTGAGCACGCCCATCATGCTGAGGATGAGGGTGAGGCCACTGGCGAGCATGAACAACAGCATGCCGTAGACCAGCCCGTTCAGCAGGGAGACAACAAATACTTCCATCGATTTCGTTCCAGGCGGCTGCGCCGTCCCCGTTTTGCGGGGACGGCGCGCGCGATCACATGGCCGGCCGCTTCATCTTGCAGGTGTTCGGCTGGTCCACCTGGTTGGCCAGGATGGTGGCGGCGACGCCCCAGCCGAGCCCGGTGCCCTCGGCCTCGTATTTCACGCCCTTCTTGAACACGCCGACGAAGTACTCGCTGATGATCTGATGGTCATCCTTGCGCATCGTCGTGTCGTAGCCGAGGAAATCCTTGCGCGACATGCCTTCCATGGCGAAGGCCACCTTGGTCGGGTCCGTCGTGCCGGCCTTGATCACCGCGGCCTGGACGTATTCGAAGATGGTGCGGAAGGTGCCAGCGGCGAAGTCGAAGTTGTGCTTGGCGCGGAACCCGTTGCCGAAGATTTCGGCTTCCTTGTTGCCGATCTCGGGGGCCACGTTTTCGCCGAACGACATCACCGAGAACACCTTGTTTTCGCCGGCCGGGCCGATCGCCGTGGCACCGCCGGTGAGGTGGGCATAGAAGGTGTAGTAACGGAGGTCGGCACCGGCATCGATGCCCGCCTTGATCAGCAGGTTCATGTCAGGGCCCCAGTTGCCGGTCAGCAACGCCTGGGCGCCGGAAGCCTTGATCTTGGTGATGTACGGCGAGAAATCCTTGATCTTGCCGAGCGGGATCAGTTCGTCGCCGACCACCTGAACGTCCGGACGGAGCTTGGCGAGGAACGCCTTGACGTCGCGCTGGACAGCCTGGCCGAACAGGTAGTCCTGATTGATCATGTAGACCTTGGTAACTTCCTTGGGCAGTGCGCGGGCCATCACCTCGGCCTTCATGGCGACATGGAGGTCAAAGCGGAAATGCCAGAAGCTGCACTGCTCGTTGGTCAGTTCGGGAGCCACCGCGCCGCAGTTCAGGAAGATGATGCGGTTGTCGGGGTTGCGGTCATTGTGCTTGTTGATGCCCTCGATCAGGGCTGCGGCAATGTTGGAACCGCTGCACTGCATGATGAACGGCATGCTCTGGTCGGTGGCGCTCTTGAGCGCGATCAGCGCGTCCGACGGCTGGGACTTGTTGTCGAACGGCACCAGCTCGAATTTGCGGCCAAGTGCGCCGCCGGTCGAATTGATGTGGTCGAGGATATAGTTGAACTGCTTGAGGTTCGCATCGCCAACCTGCGCGAAGGGACCGGAGAGCGGGTCGGTATAGGCGATCTTGATGGTGGGCTGGGCCTGCACCGACGCGCCGAGCACGGCGGCAAGGGCGACGCACAGACCGGCAAACAGCCGAATCATCCGCTGCATTCTCGAATTCCTCCTGATGGGTTTACCGTCACAGCGGCGCGCCGGCGGCAATTGGAGCGAACATAGGATGGTGGCGGCGGCCTCCGCTAGGGGGAAAAGTTTTTTGGTTCTTTTTTTCAAAAAAGAACCGCTTCCTTTCTCGTTGTTCAATAAAAAAGGAGGGCTCGCGCCCTCCTTTTTCCAGTCCAGCAAGCTGTTGAGGATCAGGCCTTACCGGCCATCGTCGCCACCGTCATCGACAGCGCCTTGTCCATCACGTCGATCAGCGTGTCGCACTCGCTGCGGGTGATCACCAGCGGGGGCGAGAAGGTGATGGTGTTGGAGTGGCGCACGCCGCCGCCGGAACGCCCGACGATGACGCCGTTGCTGCGGCAGAAGTTCACCACGCCTTGCACCAGCGCGGAGGGGAGCTGCACCTTGCTGTCACGGTCGGTGACCAGTTCGACGCCGATGAGCAGGCCCTTGCCGCGGACGTCGCCGCAAACGCCGTGCTTCCACAGCCGCTCCTTGAGCCCTGCCATCAGGTAGGCGCCCATTTCGGCGGCGCGCTGCGGCAGCTTCTCTTCGAGCATGATCTCGATGTTGCGCACCGCGACCGCGGCCGACACCGGATGCCCGCCATAGGTGTTGACCTGCATGACCTGCTTCTCTTCAGCGACTTCGCCGAGGAAGCTCTCGAACACGCGGTTCTTCACCACGGTGGCGGCGATCGGCAGATACGCCGAGACGATGCCCTTGGCGACGGCCATGATGTCCGGGCTGATGCCGTAATGCTGATGGCCGAACATCTTGCCGGTGCGGCCGAAGCCGTTGATCACTTCGTCGACGTGCAGCAGCACGTCATACTTGCGGCAGATCGCCTCGACCATGGGATGATACTCATCCGGCGGCACCGCGATGCCGACGCCGGACATGATTGGCTCGACGATCACCTCGGCCACCGTGTTCGGGCCCTCGGCGAGGATGGCGGCCTCGAATGCCTTGGCGCAGGCCACTTCGCAGGACGGGTAGGTCAGGCCAAGCGGGCAGCGATAGCAGGTCGGCGCCACCACATGGCTGAACTCACCGGCATAGGGCTCGAACTTCACCTTGCGATCGCCCATGCCGCCGGCGGCGAGCGTGGCCAGCGTGGTGCCGTGATATGCGTAGTGGCGGCTGATGGTCTTGAAGCGGAACTGGCCGGGGAATTCGTGCTTGGCGTACTGGCGGGCGATCTTGAAGCCGGCCTCGTTGGCCTCGGAGCCCGAGTTCACGAAGTAGGTGTGGTAGCCGCCGCCCATCAGGCCGTTGATCTGCTCGCCGAGCTGGGCGGCCGGCAGGTTCATCGCGGTGTGCGGATAATAGGCGATCTGCTGCATCTGCTCGGCGGCGACCTGCGCGAGCTCGGTGCGGCCGTAGCCGATGTTGACGCACCACAGGCCGGCCATGGCATCGAGATAGGTGGTGCCGTCGGCGTCGACGATGGTCGAGCCCTGGCCGCCGGTGATGACGAGCTGGGCCTTCTCGAGCGCGCGATGCTGCACGATCGGATGCAGGACACTGTCGAGATCCTGCTTGACAACCTTGGCACGCGCCTCTGGATCGGGGGTGTTGGTGAGCGACATGTTGCGCCTCTTTCTGTTCTGTGAACCCGGGGACGTCAGTCTAGACCGGGTTCGCCTCGCGAGTCACCCCCCGCTGCGGGGCATCTTCGGGAAAGGAGATCCTTGGCAAGCTCGCCGAGTTACTCTTAGCTTACCGAATCGATCAGACCGGAGGCCGCCATGACGACCAACTTCACGGTAACGAACGAGTCCGAATGGGATGCTGCGATTTTTGCGATCGACGCCAATTCTCTCAGCTACCAGGCCTATACGATCACCCTCGCGGCGCCGTCCGGCATCCTGAGCCTCACCGCCAACGCCCCGGCGATCCAAGCCACCGGTACCGTCACCATCATCGGCAATGGCGAGACCCTGAACGGCGACGGGATGGTGCGCGGCATCTTCGTCTCGTCTGGCACTGTGGTTTTGCAGGACCTCACCATCGCCAACATGACGGCGCGTGGCGGCGATGGCGGGCCGGGCGGTGGCGGCGGAGCTGGGCTCGGCGGCGGCCTGATGGTGATGTCGCAGGCCAGCGTCGTGCTCGATGGCGTGACCTTCACCAATAACAGCGCCATCGGCGGTAATGGCGGCGCCGGCATCCTCGGCGGTGGCGGCGGGCTTGGCGGCAATGGCGGCGCTCAGGATCCATTCACCGGTGGGGTTGGCCGGGGCGGCGGCAGCGGTCTGCCGGGCGGATATCTTGGTGACTATCGAGGCGCCAGCGGTGTCAACGGGGCCGGATATGGCGGCGGCGGCAGTTCGGGCGGCGGCCGGTATACCTCATACGGCGGCTCCGGCGGCGGCGGCGGCGGCTACGGCTCCTCCCATCCTGGTCAAGGGGGGGGCGCAGGCGTCGGAAACAACGTTGCGAACAGCGGCGGAGGCGGCGGTCTGGGCGCTGGCGGCGCTATTTTCCTGGCCTACGGTGCCAAACTCAGCATCATCTCGGCCAGTATCTCCGGCGGCAGTGTGGCCGGCGGCAGCGGGGCCAACGGCGCGGGCGGCGGTGCGGCGGCGGGAAGCGGCATCTATTACGGCACCCCTTATTATAGCACGGGCGCCATCACCCTGGCGCCGCCGCAAGGAAAGCGGATCACGATCGCGGACTCGCTGGCGGATGATAACACCATCGGTGGCTTTTTCCGCGGCCTTCCGCTGCTGGTTCAGGGCGCTGGAACGGTGGATCTGCAGGCGGCCAACACCATCACCGCCGACATCACCATCGACGGCGGCACGCTCGAACTCGGCACCCCTGCCGCGGCGGGAAGCGGCATCCTGTACTTCTCCACTCAGCCGGGCATGCTGGCGATTGCTGGGTCCGTGATGCCCACCAACCGCATTTCCGGCTTCAGCATCGGCCAGACGATCGACCTCCAGAACGTCGTTGCCACTTCCGCCACCGCCTCCATCGACGCATCCGGCCAATTGGCCATCCCCACCGCGAGCGGCAGCGTGGCGCTCACGCTCGATCCGCTCTCCGCCTTCGCCGGTGGCACCTTCAGCCTTGCCGCCGACGGCAATGGCGGCACCAAGGTGACCACCAACGCCAACCCGGTCGGCGGGGTCGTGACGGTCACCGGAGCCACCGGCGGGGTATTCGCAATTCCCTACGCCTCCATCTTCGATACCGGAGTCGCGTCCTATTTCGCGAGCATCGTGAGCGGCCAGATCGCGCAGAACCTCACCACGCGCGCACTCGTCACCGGGGCACCGCTGCCGAATGTGCCGGCCGGCCAGAGCCTCGTTTTGTATGACACGATCGGCCAATCGGTCATCCTGCCGGACACGGTGCCCGCATCGCTGTTCAGCAAGGCGGCCGGCGTCACCACCGTCACCAGTGGCGCGGCAAACGCTGACCTCATCGTGGTCGGCGATGGGGGGCTGAATTTCACCGCCGGGCTCGGGATTTTCAACGCCTTCGCCGGCCGCGGGCAGAAGACGATCAACCTCGCCCCGGGGGTTGGCGGCGGTTATTTCCAGATGGGCGATGGCGACGCCACCATCAACGCCATCGGCGGCAACAGCAACGTGAATATCGGCGATGGCAACCACGTCATCACACTCGGCATCGGCTACAACTACGTCCAGACATCCGGCAGCAACACGGTGATGGGCGGGCCGGGCGGCGCGAATATCTATCATGATGGCACCGGCAGCGATCTCATCCTGATGGGATCTGGATCCAATTCTTACACCACCGCCGGCTCAGCGACTGTCGCCGGGGGTACGGGAATTGACGACGTCAGAAACTACGGCACCGGATCGGTGATTTATTTCGCCGGGACTGCAGCCGGCAGTTTCGCTGGGGCGGGTACCGTCGTTGGCAACAGCGGCAGGCTCCTGGCTTACAGCCCCAGCCTGGTATTCGTCGGCACCGGGGCGACCAGCGTGACCGCGGGCTTCGGCACGTCTACCGTGGTCGGCAATCCCGCCGGCAACATGGTGGTAACGCAGTCCTACGGCGACGCGTTGGTGTTCGCCCAGGGGGCGACGACCGTTGAGGCGTCTCGCGTTAACGCCGGCGCGCCGATCGGAAGCGCAACCGTACTCGGCATTTCCGGAACAATTACCGCCTCGGGCGCGCGAGGCCTGTTCCTCGCCGCACCCGGCGGCAACAACCACATCAACGTCAGCACCGACTCCACGGTGTTCGGCGTCGCCGCCGGCGATGTACTCTCGGCGGCAGACCTTCAGTACAACCCGGTCTACGGCTCCGCGACCAACATCCTGGCCGGCGGCGCCGGGGCGGAGACCATCTCGGGCGTCGGCAGCACTGCCATCAACGTCTTCTTCGCCGGCAGCGGCCCGGAGTTCATCGAGGTCGGCGACTGGAGCACCTCCATCGTCACCGGCACTGGCGCCGAGACCATCGTCGGCGGCCAGGGCATCGCGCTGATCGCCTTCGTCAACGGCAACCACCCCGACGTGCTGATCCAGGGCTTCGACCCCAATAAGGACTACCTGACCTTCATCAACTACGGCACCGGCGAGGCCGCCGCCGCCCTGGCCGGCGCGCAAACCACACTCAGCAACGAAACCATCACCCTCAGCGACGGCACCCACATCACACTCCAGGGCTTCACCGGGCTGACGGCGGCGAACATCCTGTAGCCATCCGCGCCGGGCTCGGATGCCTGAGGGCCAGATTCACGATTGAAAGAGCATTGGGCGCGCGTGTGCGCCCGCCGATCGCGCGGGGCGATGCGAGAGTTCAGGCGACAACGGGGCAGGGCAGGCAAGGCGGCGCGCGCACCGCCACGGAAGAGGGAGCGCGGCGGGCCGGCGCGGCGGCGCATTGCCACCGCGCGCGCGGCTTCACCCGCCAGAAACCGTTGCGCCAAGGCGCGGGCACGGCGACCCATTCCACGTCGTCATAAAGATCGAAATCGAACGCCTCCAACACCCCACCGACCTCCATGCAACCCTCGCGAGACCGGTGATCCCGGCGCGGGGCGACACCCGCCACTTCCCCGAACAGCGCGCGCAGCAGCACGGCCAGCGCCGCGAGCAGCGTGCGTGCGGTCTCCCTGGCAGTCGGCGCGGCGGTTGCGGGCGGGGCGGGCGTCATCGCGGTGCGGTCCTTGTTAGTTGGAACAGTCCTTTTAAATAACTGACGCGAGCATTGCAAGCGAAATTTCTCATCCAGGTGCAAATTCTTCATCGTCGAGCGAAACCGCCGCCGGCAGCACGAAGCGGCGATAGGCGGCGGCGCGGCCGCTCAGCGTCAGCCCCAGGCCGAGGAACGCCAGCACCCGCCGCGGCCCTGGCCGGGACGCAGACCGGCATCCGCAACGAAACCACCATCCTCAACAACGGCACCCACTTAACGATGCAGGGCTGAACCGGGCTGACAGCGGCAAATATCCTGTAGTTTGCTGCGCATTCAGGCGCGGTCAATTGCCAATCGGCCTTCGGCTGGACACAAAAACGTGACGTTGACGGTTCAGTCGCCGACCGTTAGCGTTTCGTTATTACAAGATCTTCGCGGCAATCGCCGCGGGACCTCAACACACGGGAGTGTGGACATGGCGGTGCTGACGGTGATGGGTGCGGCGGGCGGCACTTTTTCCATTCCATTCGCCAATTTCCTCCCATCCTACTACGCGGGCACGCTGGCCGACAGCGTCGGGCAGGAGATCACGAACGGCACCGCCGTGCTGTTCACGGTGGATGGCTCGCCGATACCCGCGGTTCCCGCCGGGAAGCAGTTGGTGGTGTATGACACGCTGCCCATCGCCATTTCGCTGCCGGACACGGTGCCCGCCGTCCTGTTCAGCAATGCCACGGGTGTCACCACCGTCACCAGCGGCGCGATCAGCGGTGACGTCATCGTCGTCGGTGATGGCGGCATCAACTTCACGGCGGGGGCCGGTTTCTTCAACCTGATCGCCGGCAATGGCGACGCGGTGCTGAACCTGGCGCCCGGTGTGGCCGGCGGCGCAATGCAACTCGCCAGTGGCAATGCCACCATCAATGCCATCGGCGGCAACAACTCCATCTATGGCGCAGATGGCAACCATGTGCTCTCCCTGGGCATCGGCACGAATGCCGTCTTTGTTGATGCGGGCAGCAGCAACACCATCACGGGCGGGCCCGGAAACATCGTCTTCAACCGTGGCTACAACTTGTACGGGTCTTTGAGCTTCACGCCCAACTCCGGAACCGACGTGGTGCTGTTCGGGTCCGGCAACAACAGCTTCGCATCGAACGACGATGGTGCGGCGGTGACGATCGCCAGTTCCAGTGGTTCGGACACGATCTCCACCGCATCCTACAGTTCTTCGGTCTATTTCGCCGGATCGGGCAGCGACATCTATAACGGCGCGGGCACCGTGGTCGGCGGTAGCGGCACCCTGCTGGCGCAGCTGCACGGGCCAGGAATGCTGATGTTCGCCGGCACCGGCGCCACCGGCTACAACGCCTACTCCGGAAGTTCCACCGTCGTCGGCAATCCGGCCGGGGCCATGTCGCTCTTCCTCGGCGGCGGCAACGTGCTGCTGTTCGCCCAGGGGCGGACGACCTTGCAGGGCGGCGACGCGGATACGGTGCTGGGCATCGGTGGCAGCCTCGATGTGGTTCAGGCGTCCGGCCTGTTCCTCGCCGCACCCGGCGGCAACAGCCACATCAACGTGACGGGAAATGCGACGGTGTTCGGGGTGGCGGCTGGCGATGTGCTGTCGAGTTCCGACCCAATCGGCGCACCCTATAATGGGAGTGCCACGAATGCCTTGGTCGGCGGCGCCGGGGCCGAGACCATTTCCGGCGCCGGCAGCACGGCGATCAACCTGTTCTTCGCCGGGTCGGGGCCGGAGTTCATCCAGGCCGGCGACTGGAACACCTCCATCGTCACCGGCACGGGTGCCGCGGCGGTGGCAAGCGGGGCAGGCATTTCGCTCACCGCCTTCGTGCAGGGCCGGCACCCCGATGTGGTGATGCAGGGGTTCACCGCGGGGAAGGACTACCTCACACTCATCAACTTCGGCACCGGCGAGGCCGCCGCCGCGCTGGCCGGCGCACAGACGGTCGCCGGCTCCGAGGTGCTGACGCTCAGCGACGGCACCCACATCACCTTCCAGGGCTTCACCGGACTTACCACCGCGAACATCCTGTAGGGCCGGCGCATGCCAGCCACGGCGCCAAGGGATTTGCGCTCGGCGGCGGCGGGGGCTATATCGCGCCCCGCGCCGGCACCCCTGGAGGCCGGCGTTTACCGTTTTAGGAGCGAACCATGGCCAATTTCGTGACCATCGAGGCCGAGGCGCGCGAGCGTGCAGGTAAGGGGGCAGCACGTGCGACTCGCCGGCAGGGCAAAGTGCCCGCCGTGATCTATGGCGCCAAGCAGGTGCCCACCCTTATCGCGCTCGACCCGCGCGTCATCATGCGTGAACTCCACCAGAGCGGCTGGCGCTCGCGCCTGTACGAGATCGCCGTCGGCGGCGAGACCGTCCGCGCGCTGTTCCGCGACGTGCAGTTCCACCCCGTCACCGATCAGCCCGAGCATGTCGACTTCCAGCGCCTCGTCCCCGGCGAGCGCATTCGCGTGGCCGTGGCCGTGGTGTTCCATAACGACGCCACCTCGATCGGCCTCAAGCGCGGCGGCGTGCTCAACGTGGTGCGCCACTCCGTCGAGTGCCTGTGCGACGCCGACAACATCCCGGCGCATTTCGATGCCGACCTCGGCGCGCTCGACATCAACGACAACGTGCGCTGGTCGAACCTCACGGGCACCGACGGCATCCGCCCGAGCGTTGGCGACGGCGATTTCGTGATCGCCACCATCGCGCCGCCGACCAAGAGCGCCGATGCCCCGGCCGAGGGCGCCGCTACTGCTGGCGGCACCAAGGCGCCCGCCAAGGCGGCAGCGAAGAAGAAGTAAGGCCTGGGAAGCGGTTCTTTTTTGAAAAAAAGAACCAAAAAACTTTTATCCGTTTGGCTCCGTACTCTCCGCGGAGAGTGCGGTGCCAACGGATAGAAAAGTTTTTGCTTCTTTTTTCAAAAAGAAGCGCTTCCTTCCTCCTCCCGCTGGAGACCAGCCATGCTGCTATGGGTCGGACTTGGCAATCCCGAGCCGCAGATGGCGCGGCAGCGGCACAATATCGGTTTCATGGCGCTTGATGTCATTGCCGCCACCCACCGCTTCGGCCCCTGGCGCCCCCGTTTCAAGGGGCTGGTGGCCGAGGGGACCATCGGTGGCGCGAAGGTGATGGGCCTCAAGCCGATGACCTACATGAACGACAGCGGCACCTCCGTGCAGGCCGCCGCCGCCTTCTTCAAGCTGACGCCGGACGCCATCACCGCGTTCCATGATGAACTCGACCTCACGCCGGGCAAAGTTCGGGTGAAGAAGGGCGGCGGGGCGGCCGGGCATAACGGGTTGCGCAGCATGGACCGCCATCTCGCCACGCCGGATTATTGGCGGGTGCGGCTCGGCATTGGCCATCCCGGCGACAAGGCACGGGTGACCGGGCATGTGCTGGGCGATTTCGCCAAGGTGGATCGCGATTGGCTGGTGGCCTTGCTCGATGCGGTGGCCGGCGCGGCGCCGCTGCTGGCATCGGGGAAGCCCGAGGATTTCATGACGCGCGTCGCGCTGCTCACACAGGATGTCAAATAGATGGGTTTCAACTGCGGCATCGTCGGCCTGCCCAATGTCGGCAAATCCACCCTGTTCAACGCCCTCACCGCCACCGTTGCGGCGCAGGCGGCGAACTACCCGTTCTGCACCATCGAGCCCAATGTCGGGCGCGTCGCGGTGCCCGATCCGCGGCTCGACATGCTGACCAGGGTCGGCAAAAGCCAGAAGACGGTGCCGACCAGCCTGGAGTTCGTGGACATCGCCGGCCTGGTGCGCGGCGCCTCCAAGGGCGAGGGGCTCGGCAACCAGTTCCTCGCCAATATCCGCGAGGTCGACGCCATCGTCCACGTGCTGCGCTGCTTCGAGGACAGCGACGTCACCCATGTCGAGGGCAGCGTCGACCCGATCCGCGATGCCGAGACGGTCGAGACCGAACTGATGCTGGCCGATCTCGACAGCCTGGAGAAGCGGCTCTACGCGGCGCAGAAGAAGGCGCGCGGCGGCGACAAGGAGAACATCGCGCTGGTCGCGCTGATGGAGCCGATCGTCGTCGCCCTGCAGGCCGGCCGGCCGGCCCGCACCGCCATTCCGCCCGGCGAGGCGGAGGCGGTGCGGCGGCTGCAACTGCTCACCAGCAAGCCGGTGCTGTATGTCTGCAACGTCGAGGAGACTGCGGCCGCCACCGGCAACGCCTTCTCCGCCCGGGTCGCCGCGCGCGCCGCCGAGGAGGGCGCGCGGTGCGTGGTGGTGTCGGCGGCGATCGAGGCCGAGGTGGCGCAGCTACCGGCCGAGGACCGCGCCGAATTTCTCGACGGTCTCGGCCTCGCCGACAGCGGGCTCGACCGGGTGATCGGCGCCGGCTACGCGCTGCTCGGCCTGGTCACCTACTTCACCTGCGGGCCGAAGGAGGCGCGCGCCTGGACCATCGTGCGGGGCACCAAGGCGCCACAGGCGGCCGCGGTGATCCATAATGACTTCGAACGCGGCTTCATCGCCTGCGAAACCATCGCCTACGACGACTACGTCGGCTTGAAGGGCGAGGCAGGCGCCAAGGAGGCGGGGAAAATGCGCGTCGAGGGCAAGGAATACGTGGTCAAGGACGGCGACGTGCTGCTGTTCCGCTTCAACGTTTGATCCCCGGCTTCGCGGGCATTTTCTTCAGTACCACCGCGCTCTGACCGGCTGGGGGGGCGCGATCGACGGCAGCAGCGGGCGGCGGCGTGATCGCGCCGCGCGCGGCCGTATGGTATTCGCGGTTCGGCATCATGTCGCTCGCCGAGGCCATGCGGTTGGAGAGATTGAAGAACGCCACGGTCTCGCCGAGGTCGAACAGGTCCGCCTCTGAGAGACCGAGCAGGCGCAGGCCGGCGCGGTCGGCGTCATCGACCAGCCAGGGCGTGGTGGTCATTTTCCAGGCGAAATCCAGCATCGCGCGCGGCCGTGCGTCGAGCTTCGCCACGCGGTAGTTGAGCGCCATCATCTCGCCGAGCTCGGGATCGCCCGAGAGCTGGCGCACCGCGGCACCATGGGCGACCAGGCAGTAGTAGCAACGGTTGGCCGAGGACACGACGACGGCGATCATCTCGCGCTCCAGCTTCGACAGGCCGGAGGGCGCCAGCATGATGTCGTTATACATCGCCATGAAATGGCGTAGGCGCTGGGGCTTGAGGCTAAAGGTCTGATAGACGTTGGGCACGAAGCCCAGCTTCTCCACGCATTTCGCCCAGATCGCCTTGAGGTCGTCGTCGAGCGCGGCGGCGTCGGGCACGCCGAAGGCGGAGATGTGGTCGGGCTGCGGCATGGCGGGTTGTCCGGGTTACAGGAATGGGTTGATGACGGTGAGGCCGTCGATCCGCTGGCCATGGCTGAGGTCCTCGGTCAGCAAGGTGTCGCAGCCGAGCGCGAGCGCCGCGGCGAGGATGGCGCTGTCCCAGTAGGAAAAGCCGTGGCGGGCGCGGATGTCGATCGCCGCGAATATCAGTTCCACGGTCATTGGCTGCACGGGAAGCCTGGTCAGCCCCAGTACGATTTGCCGCGCGTCGGCATCGGGCACGCGATCCTTTCGGGTCGGCCGGGTCGCCTGGGCGAAGAATTCCTGCAGAACCTGTGCGGACACCGCGAGGTCTCCGGATCGAAGCAGCGCTTCGGCGCATTGCCGCTTGGGCGCCTCTTCCGGCGCCGTTGAGACCGAATAGAGCAGGATGTTGGTGTCGACGAAACGCATGCGCCTCAACGGCTGCGATCGTGAAGTTCATCCCGGCTGAGGCGGTCGGCGGCACTGAAATTGGTGATCCGCGCTCGTGCCTCCTGTTCCAGCCGGAGCAGTCGGGCAAAGCGCTCCTCCTCCGTCTCACCGCCGGCGAGATCGGCGAGGAAGCGACGCACCAGCGCTGAGACCGAAGTATCCGCCTCCGCCGCCTTCACGCGCGCCCGGCGGTAGGTCTCGTCGTCCACAGAAACTGTGATGTTCTTCATGGTCTCACAGTATCACAGTATACCTCACCCCGCCAACAGGAACAGCGTCACATGGCTCGGCCGGCCCGCGTCCATGAACACCGTATTCACCGCAATGCGCTTGCGCCGAGCCGCGCCCTCAGGCTCGCCGGTGTTGGGGTTGACGTCGTATTTCGGGAAATTGGAGGACGAGATGTCGAGCCGGATACGGTGGCCGGGCATGAACAGGTTCGCCGTAGGGAACAGGGTGACGGTGATTTTCACCACTTCGCCGGGTTTGCGCAGGCGCGGGCGGGCGGGGTCCTCGGCGTAGCGCAGACGGCAGATGCCATCGGCCAGCAGCAAAGCGTAGCCCTGTGGATAATCGGCGGAGGCGGGGTAGACGTCGAGCAGTTTCGCCGTGAAATCGGTGTCCGGCGCATCGGTGGCGACCCAAAGCGTCGCGGTCAGCGGCCCGGCGACGCGGACGGGGGCGGTGAGCGGCTGGGTCTGGAACACCACGACGTCGGCACGCGAGGCGAGCGGCAGATATGGCGGTTTGCAGCCGAAGAAATCGCGGCCCTCGACCTGGTTCCAGGCGCCGCCGGACGCCACCGGCTCCATGCTGGTGAGGGTGCCGCCGATGGTCGGCACCGGGTTCGCGGGGTCGAAATCGAAGGACACCGGCTCGGCGTCCTCGCCGGGGGCGGCGGGGTCGAGCAGCCCGGCGGGGTGGAGGTGAAACGCGGTCGGCACCGAAGCGGGCGGCGGCCAGTCGGCGAAACGCAGCCAGTGGCCGCCATGGGCGAGGTGCCCGTCCGCCGTTTTGCGCCCCGATCCTCCGCCCATCATGAACAGCCGCACCGGCGGTTCCGGGTTGGGGATGCCTTTGATGACGCTGTCGAAGTGGCGCAGCCGATACTGCCGCCAGTCACCGGTCCAGGAGTCGATCGCCGCGTCAGGGCCGAAATCGACATCACCGAACACCGTGTCGCTGCGGTCGCCGTGGGTCCAGGGGCCGAGGATGAGGCGCTGCGGGCCACGCCCGGCGCTCTTCAGCCCGAGATAGTTCCCCGTCGCGGTCAGCGGATAGGCGTCGTACCAGGACGACATGTGGACGCAATCGGCCATGCTGTAGCGGGGGTGGAACCCCTCCGCCCAGATGCCGACCTGCTGCCAGTAGCCGTCGAAGGCCCCGTGGCGCCACTGGTCGAACAGATAGGCCTCGTAGGCGGGGTGATGGCGCAGCGGCGAGTGGCCGGGCTGCCAGGGCATGCGGGTGAACCAGTCGCGGATATCCTCGGCCTCGAGCGCCGCCTTCATCACCGGGTCCGCCTGCGCCTCCGGCGAGAGGATGGCCTGCTTGTGTGCCCAGGTCGCCTGTTTCAGCTCGAAGGCGCCCCATTGGCGGATACCGCCGCGCCAGGCATCGGCGAAACCGCCGCTGTCGAGCACCTGGGCCACCACCCCCGGGGCATCGAGACAGCCGAGTGCCGCCTGGGTATGGGCGGCATAGGAGAGGCCCATGGTGCAGATGCGCCCGTCGCACCACTCCTGCGCCATGATCCAGGCGCAGCAGTCAAAGCCGTCCTCGCCGTCCGAGAGGTATTTGACGAATACGCCCTCCGAACCATGGCGGCCGCGATTATCCTGGAACACCACGGCATAGCCATGCGCGGTGAAAAACCCGGCGAGATCGGCGCGCGTGATGGGGTTGGGGTCGGCCGCCGTGCGCTCGCTGCGGCTGACGAGATCGCGCCCGTAGGGGGTGCGCTCCAGCACCACCGGGAAGGGGCCGGCGCCATCGGGTAGATAGATGTCGGTGGCCAGGCCGACGCCGTCGCGGGCGAGAACTTTTTCGGTCCAGAACCTATTGCCAGCGCGCATTAAGCCTCCTCGTACCCCCATTGTTGTCCCGACCGCATATGTCAGCGGCCTCGCGACTTAGTTAGTATTTCCCTGGGGACCCCGTTCAACCGGGGGCGTCAGGTATGGAGGGCGGTTTCGGTCTATCCGGCTTTGCGGATGTGGCATTCTCGACCTCGCCGGTTACGTTAGGCAGGATATAGTGCTGATATAGCAACGCTTCGAAGACTTCAAAGATGCTCGAATTCAATACGGGATCGCCTGTCTCGACTTTTCGATGCGTTGCGGCATTTCCGAACGCGATCAGAGCCTTGATAGCATCTCTCGGTCGTGCGCCGAGGTTCTCTTTGTCAGAAAACGCAGCCGTGGTTTTATGAAAACTCCCCTGATCCCCCACCGAGCGAACCATCATCCGTTCGACGATCCTTCGCATCCCCATAAACGCCAGATGAAGCCAACCATTGCCCAAAGCACCGTAGACTTCATGTCCAAATCGCACCATTTCCGCGTCCGGCAACGCATTCCACCAAACCGGCATTGCTCGCATGCGCTGACGTCGTTCCACCAACACTTCGTCAGGCTCATCAAGGTACGAAGGGGTTTCGAAGTCGCCAGATATTGGTAAAGACGTGTGGAATTCACCTTCACTCTCAGCGATTAATCTAATGTTGTCGCATCCCTTGCATGCCGTTACGGAATAGCGGCGGCGAAAAAAAACGCGCTTGCCGTCCCAATCAAGATCGTCACGAGCAGCTTCGTATTCTTCAGTTCGAATTGTTCGCCAAAGACATTCTTGGTTTGTCTCCCGACAGCAACTGAAGCATTGAAGTCGAACCGTCTCCATTCCAAGCATCAGGCCTCCTCCAACTCCGTGCTCAGCCGGCGCAGTTCGGTGGTGTGCGGATGCACCGTGCGGCCGGCGCGCAGATCATCGCGGCTGACGATCTCGACCATCTCGCCGCCTTGCATCACCCCCACCACCGGGCAGAGATGGGCGACCACCGCGAGGTTGTGGCTCACCAGCACGTAGGTGAGGCCGCGGCGCTCCTGCAGGTCGGCCAGCAGGTTCAGCACCTCGGCCTGCACCGAGACGTCGAGCGCCGAGGTCGGCTCGTCGAGCAGCAGCACTTCGGGCTCGGCCATCAGCGCCCGGGCGACGGCGACGCGTTGGCGCTGGCCACCGGAGAGCTGATGCGGGTAGCGAAACCGTACCGAGGCGGGCAACGCGACTTCGGAGAGGGCACGCAGGATGCGGGCCTCGTGGTCATCCATCCCGTGCACCACGAGCGGCTCGGAGAGCGCGCGATCGACGGTCTGGCGGGGATGCAGCGAGCCGTAGGGGTCCTGGAAGACCATCTGCACGCGACGGAAGAAGTCCTTGCCGCGGCCGGGTGCCAGCGCCGTGCCCTTGATGCGCATCGCCCCGGTCCAGTCATCGTTGAGCCCGGAGAGCGCGCGCAGCACGGTGGACTTTCCCGAGCCCGATTCACCGACGATGCCGAACGACGAGCCGGCCGGCACGGTGAAGGATATGCCACGCACCGCATGGACCTTGCCGAAGCGGACATGCAGGTTCTCGATAGTGATCATAGGAGCCACGCCGGATCGCGCGTCATCACCGGCAGCCGCGACTTGGGCTGGGAGAGCGCGGGCATGCAGTCGAGCAGGCCGCGGGTATAGGGATGGTGGGCCTGGGCCAGCTCGCCTGCGCCAAGCTGCTCGACGATGCGGCCGGCATACATCACCGCCACCCGGTCGCAGAAATGCGAAACCAGCGGCAGATCGTGGCTGATGAGGATGAGCGACATGCCGCGCCGCGCCACCAGATCCTCCATCAGGCGGAGAATTTCCGCCTGCACGGTGGCATCGAGGGCGCTGGTCGGCTCGTCGGCGATCAGCAGTTCGGGATCGGGCGCCAGCATCATCGCGATCATCACGCGCTGGCCCATGCCGCCCGACAACTCATGTGGATAGGCGCCGAAGACGCGGGCGGGGTCGTTGATTTTCACCTGGGCGAGCAGGTCCATTGTCGCCTCGCGGGCTTCCCGCGCGCTGCCCTTGCGGTGCATGCGCCAGGATTCTGCGATCTGGTCGCCCGCGGTCATCACCGGGTTGAGCGAGTATTTCGGGTCTTGCAGGATCAGCCCGGCACGCTTGCCGCGAATGGCGCGCATGGCGCTTTCGCTGGCGGTGAGCACGTCAATGCCGTCAAAACTGAGCTTGTCGGCGGTGATCTGGGCGGAGCGCGGCAGCAGCTTGAGGATGGAACGCGCGGTGAGCGACTTGCCCGAACCGCTCTCGCCGACGATGCCAAGTTTCTCGTTGCCAAGATCAAGCGAAACCCCGCGCACGGCGTGGCTGATGCCGGTCGCGGTCGGGAAGGCGATGGTGAGGTTCTCGATTTCGACCCGCATCACTCAGCACCAAACGAGCAAAGTTTTTTGCTTCTTTTTTTCAAAAAAAGAAAGCACTTCTTTTTTGAAAAAAAGAAGCAAAAAACTTTTACTCATTTTCATCATCGCTGCTTCGGGTCGAGCACGTCGCGCAGCCCGTCGCCCAGGAGGTTGAAGGCCAGCGAGGCGACAAAAATCGCGATGCCGGGGATGGTCGGCACCCACCACTGCTCCAGGATGAACCGGCGCGCAGTCGCGATCATGGCGCCCCATTCCGGCGAGGGCGGCTGGGCGCCCATGCCGAGGAAGCCGAGCGAGGCGGCGGTGAGGATGATGGAGCTCATGTCGAGCGTAACGCGCACTACCAGCGAGCCGAGGCAGAGGGGGACGACATGGCGCAGGATGATCCGCGCCGGCGAGGCGCCGGTGAGGCGCACGGCCGCGATGAAATCGGTATTGCGGATCGTCATCGTCTCGGCGCGGGAGAGGCGCGCATAGGGCGGCCAGGCCGTCAGCACGATGGCGAAAATCGCCGAGGTGATGCCGGGCTTGATGGCGGCGACGAAGGCGAGCGCCAGGATCAGGCGCGGGAAGGCGAGGAACACGTCGGTCACCCGCATCAGCGCGCGGTCGGCGAAGCCGCCGAAATAGCCGGCGATGCAGCCGACCGCGAGGCCGAGCGGTGCCACCAGGATCACCACGGCAACCACCATGCCGAGCGTCACCCGCCCGCCGTAGAGAATGCGCGACCACACGTCACGACCGAGTTCGTCGGTGCCCATCCAATGCGTGGCCGAGGGGCGGGCGAGGCGGTTGGAAAGCTCCTGCAACCCGGGGTCATGCGTGGCCAGCAGCGGCGCGGCGAGGGAGAACACCACCATAACGACGACGACGATAAGCCCGCCCATGGCGAGACCATTGGCGCGGAAACTGCACCACAGCCGGTAGCGCTCGCCCCAGGCGGCCTGGCGGCGCGAGGC
>JAPLOH010000123.1 GCA_026400845.1 Alphaproteobacteria bacterium | reverse complement strand
GTTTCTCGCCGGGTTGCAGCAGATCCCGCCCGAACTCTACGAGGCCGCGGCACTGGACAACGCCAGTCGTTGGCGGACGCTCATTTCCATCACCCTGCCCTCGATCCGCCGCACCATCGTGGTGGTTGCGGTGATCGAGGTGATCCTGCAATTCCAGCTGTTCGGCCAGGCGCTGCTGATCACCGGTGGCGGGCCGGACAACACGACGCGCCCGATGGTGCAGTTCATCTATGAGGCTGGCTTCCGCGACCTCCAACTCGGCTTCGCCGCCGCCGCCTCGCAGGTGCTGTTCGCCCTCATGCTGATCGCTGCGCTGGCCCAGATGTGGGCCGGCCGCCGGCGGGAGGGCTAGGGGATGGCGACGTACCGGCAGAGCAGGGGGATCGGCGACCGGCTGCTATTGCTCGCGGTTGCGGCGCTGGCGATCGTCTGGATCGCGCCGATTGTCTGGGTGGTCGGCCTGTCCTTCAAGCCCAACGAAATCCTGATGCGCAGCACCGGCGGCATCCATTTGCCGCCCTTCACGCTGAAGAACTACGCCGACATCATCGCCTCCTCCCAGGTGTTCGCCTGGATGCTCAACAGCACCATCGTGGCCGTTGGGCAAACGGTGCTGACCCTGGTGATCGCCTCGCTCGCCGGCTACGGCTTCGCGCGCACCAATTTCCCGGGAAGGCAGGCGCTGTTCGTGGTGGTGCTGGCCGCGCTTGCGGTGCCGGAGCAGGCCATCATCGTGCCGCTGCACACGATGTTCGCCGCCGCCGACCTGCACAACACCTATTTCGCGCTGATCGCGCCGCGCCTCGCCTTCCCCTTCGGCGTGCTGCTGATGACGCAGTATTTCCGCGCCATCCCCGCCGAGATCGAGGAGGCGGCACTGCTCGATCGCGCATCCCGGTTGAAGGTGTTCTGGCGCATCGTGCTGCCGCTCTCCATCCCCGCCCAGGCGACGCTCGGCATCTATACCTTCCTGCACGCCTGGAACGAGTATTTCTGGCCGCTGGTCTCGGCCACCAAGCCGGCGATGTACACCCTCACCGTCGGCTTGGCCTCGATGCAGACCAATTTCGCGCAGACCGAAGGGATCGGCTTCCTGATGGCCCAGGCGGTGTTCGCCGGGCTGCCGGTGTTGATCCTCTACCTCTTCTTCCAGCGGCACATCGTCTCGGCGGTGGCCGGCGGCGGGAACAAATGAACCAACACAATCGGAGGACACCATGCTGAGACGCACGCTCGCCGGGGCAGTGCTGGGGGCTTTGCTGAGCACCCAGGCGATGGCTCAAGCCAAGACTGAAATCACCTTCGCCCGCTTCTTCGGCGCCTGCGAGGGCGACTACGGCACCTCGCAAGACGTCGCCAAGGCACGCGGCGAATGCGGAGTGATGACCTCGCTGGTCAACCTGTTCAACGCCACCAACAAGGACAACATCGTCGTCAAGCCGCAGATCATCGAGTGGGGGCCGTACTACCAGCAGCTCAACGCCCGCATCGCGGCCAAGGACATCCCGACCATCGCGGTGATGCATGCCGCCCAGCTCGGCGACTACACGCGCTATGTCGAGGAGCTCGACGGCGTGTTGAAGGAAGCCGGGATCGACGCCGCGGATTTCACCCCCAATGCCCGCACCGCGGTGACGGTCGGCGGCAAGATCTACGCCATGCCGTGGGACACGCATTCCTGGCTGTGGCACTTCAACATCGGCCTGTTCAAGCAGGCCGGCCTGGTGGATAGCGCCGGCCAGCCGCTGGTGCCGAAGTCGCTCGAGGAGCTGCTGGCGCACGCCAAGCAGATGAAAGAGAAGACCGGCAAGCCCTACATCATCATGGCCACCGCCGGGCCGGGTGACTTCGCCAATGGCGCGCGCGGCTACTACTCCTGGCTTTACGATCAGGGCGGCTCGATTTTCCCCGACGGGTTCGAGAAGGCCAATTTCCACACCCCGGCCTCGCTCGCGGCGTTCGGCGTGTTCGAGGCGCTGGCCAAGGGCGAGCACATCACCAAGGGGC
>JAPLOH010000263.1 GCA_026400845.1 Alphaproteobacteria bacterium | reverse complement strand
GTTCGACTCGGAATCCTGGTTGCCTCTCACCGATACCGACCTCGGCGCCGATACGCTGCTGGCGTTCGGCTACGTGACGCTGTCGCTGCCCTATATCTACCGCAGCGTCGATGCCGGGCTGACCTCGATGGATGTGCGCACGCTGACGGAAGCCGCCGAAAGCCTCGGCGCGCGGCCCGCCACCATCATGCTGCGCGTGGTGCTGCCGAATATCCGCACCTCCATCCTCAGCGGTGCCTTCCTCACCGCGGCCATCGTGCTCGGCGAATTCACCTTCGCCAGCCTGCTCGACCGGCCGGCCTTCGGCCCCTACATGCAGCTGCTCGGCGCCAACCGGGCCTATGAGCCGGCGGCCCTTTCCCTCGTCGCCTTCGCCCTCACCTGGGGGCTGATGGTGCTCATTGGCGCCTTCGGCGGCCGCCGCAATGGAACCTGACCCATGAGCTTCCTCACCGTGCGCGGACTGCGCAAGGAATTCGGCCCCAGTGTCGCCGTGCAGGATTTCTCGCTGGTGGCGGAGCGCGGCGAGTTCGTCTCGCTGCTCGGCCCCTCCGGCTGCGGCAAGACCACGGTGCTGCGGATGATCGCCGGCTTCGAGACGCCAACCGCGGGGGCCGTGGTGATCGAGGGCGAGGACGTCACCCGCCTTCCGGCGCGGGCCCGGCGCATCGGCATGGTGTTCCAGTCCTACGCGCTGTTCCCCAACCTGACGGTAGAGGGCAACATCGCCTTCGGCCTCAAGGTCGCCGGCATGGAGCGGGACGAGGTGGCGCAGCGGGTGAAGGAGATGCTGGACCTGATCGGCCTGCCCAAGCTTGGCGGACGGTATCCAGTGGAGCTGTCCGGCGGGCAGCAGCAGCGCGTCGCGCTGGCGCGTGCGATTGCCATCCGTCCACGCATCCTGCTGCTCGATGAGCCGCTTTCGGCGTTGGATGCGAAAATCCGCGTTTCGCTGCGTGAGGAACTGCGGGCGATCCAGCGCGAGCTCGGCATCACCGCCCTCTTCGTTACCCATGACCAGGAAGAGGCGCTGGCGCTGTCGCACCGGGTGGTGGTGATGAACGAGGGGCGCGTCGAGCAGATCGGCACGCCGGCCGGAGTCTACCGCACGCCGCGCACCCCCTTCGTTGCCACATTCGTCGGTACCGCCAATGTGCTGCCATGCCGGATCGAGGACGCCGCAGCCGGGCGCCTCGCCTTCGGAGCGGCGCTTCTCGATGCCGGACAGGCCGTGCCGGGGGCGGCGGGGGAGACGGTGCAGATGGCACTGCGGCCGGAAGCGGTGGCGCTGCATGAATTCGAGGGTGGGCACAACCGGCTCGCCGCCACGGTGCGGGACGTGACGTTCCTCGGCCCGGTCGCGCGGTTGCGGGTGTTGCTCGACGGGGATGTGCCGGCGATCGTCGATCTGCATGGCGAGGCGACGCGCGATCTGCCGGAGCCTGGCGCCGCGCTCGATCTGTATTTCCGCCCCGAGAGTCTGCAACTGCTCGATCGGCGAGACGCAGGGGCCTGAGCATTTACGGGCGACGGCAAAGGGTTCTAGGCTCCCGACCCTGAACCGGAGGGCCGCGCCATGGGATATCTGCTGCAAAATCTGTCGCTTCTGGAGCCTGAGACCGGCCATTTGCAGCCCGGCATGAAAATCCGCATCGAGGGCGACAAGGTGGTCGCACTCGGCAAGCGGGTGGCGACCGGCGCCGCCGAGGTGGTGGATTGCGGCGGGCGGACGGTGATGCCCGGCCTGATCGACAGCCATGTCCACGTCATGCTCAGTTCCGTCAGCATCCCCTCGCTCGAAAAAGTGCCGCTCACGCTCGGCACCGCCCGGGCCGCCGCCAATATGCGCGGCATGCTCGATCGTGGCTTCACCACGGTGCGCGATACCGGCGGCGCCGATTGGGGGCTCAAGCTCGCGGTCGAAGAGGGCAGCATCCCCGGCCCCCGTCTGTTCATCGCCGGCCAGGCGATCGGCCCGACTGGTGGGCACTCCGACCCCCGCCGCCGCACCGATGTGTTCGGCGCCCGCTGCCATTGCTGCAACGCGATGGCCTTCTCGATGAACGTCTCCGATGGCGAGCGCGAGGTGCGCAAGGCCGCCCGCGAGCAGATGCGCCAGGGTGCGGACCAGGTGAAGATCATGATGTCCGGCGGCGTTGCCTCCCGGCGACCGCCTTCGGCCGCTATGTCTGCGCCCACGCCTACACACCCAAAGCGATCACACGGGCGGCCCACGCCGGGGTGCGCACCATCGAGCACGGAAACCTGATCGATGCCCCTTCGGCCAAGCTGATGGCGGAGAAGGGCATGTTCCTGGTCGCCAACCTCGTCGCCTATTACGCGATGAAGGAGCGCGCCGAGGAGTTCGGCATGAGCGGCGACATGCTGGAGAAGAACGATCTGGTGATCGACGGTGCGATGAGGTCGCTCGAAATCTGCCGCGATGCCGGGGTGCCGGTGGCCTTCGGGTCTGACCTGCTGGGCGAGTTGCAGGTGGACCAGAGCCGCGAATTCCTGCTGCGCGCCGAAGTGCTGCCGGTGCTCGACATCATCCGCTCCGCCACCACCATCGGGGCGCAGTTGCTGCGCATGGAGGGCAAGCTCGGCACGCTGCAGCCCGGCGCCTTCGCCGACCTGATCGCCATCGATGGCGATCCACTGGCCGATCTCGGATTGTTCCAGGGCCAAGGCCGCCATATCGCGGCGATCATGCAGGGCGGCCGGTTCCACAAGAACCGGATGAACTAGGCGCAGCCGTTACTCGACCGCGTCCAGCCGGGCCAGCAAGGCGAGGAGGGTGGCGGCGAGGGTTTCCGCCGGCTCCGGCGCCGCGCCGCGGTAGCGGGCAAGCGCGTGGCCGTCGGCCAGGATCAGCCCGTCCGGCAAACGATGGATGGCGCCGTTGTGGTAGCGGAAGCGGGTCGCCGGCACGCCGCAGGCTTGCAATACCGCGGCATGGGCCACCGCGCCCAAGGCAAATACGCCGCGCAACTCGGTGAGCGCTGCGAGTTCGGCGGCGAGAAAGTCGTTGCAGGCGTTGATCTCGGCGGGCTCTGGCAGCCCGTCCGGCGCGGCGCAGCGCAGCGCGTGGGTGATACGGGTGTCGAGCAATTCGGCCGCCCCATTCTCCCGCGCCGGCGCGGCACGGCCGCAACGGCTGAGCGCATCGCGCAGCAGTGCCGCATCCTCGTGCCCGCCCGCCTGCGGCGCGGTGTCGACGATGAGCAACCGGGCCGCGAGCGGGCCGCGGCTCACGACCGGCGGGCCGGGCCGCTCCGCCACCAGGCGCGGGCAATGCGGGCAATCCGGAGCGGGGGCAAGGGGGGCTGGGCGGGCCAGGGTAT
>JAPLOH010000050.1 GCA_026400845.1 Alphaproteobacteria bacterium | reverse complement strand
GTCCTCCTTCGTGCTGATCGGCATCTACGGACTGGCGCCGACGACCTACGCCCTGGTGTTCGGCATCACCGTCATCACCATGACCATCGGCGCCTCGATCAACAGCCGGATGACGCGCCGCGTGGGGGCGGAGGTGATGCTACGGCGCGCCACCTGGGCGCCGCTGATCGCCGGCAGCGGGCTGATCGTCTGCGGCATTGTCGAGGCGGCTACCGGCGCGCTCGGCTGGCTCCCCTTCGTGCTGCTCGCCACCGGCGTAATCGGCGGCATGAGCTTCGTCGCCCCCAACGCCACCGCGTGCGCCTTGCAGCGCTATCCGCACATGGCCGGCACCGCGTCCTCGCTGCTCGGCGTCATCCAGTTCGGCTGCGGGGCGGCCTTCGGTGCCATCGCCGGCGCCCTGCTGAACCGGACGGTGCTGCCGATGGCGCTGTTCATGGGGGTGGGCGGCATCGCGAGCTTCGTGGTCTACCGGCTGCTGGTGCCCCGCGATGGCGGTTGACTTCGCCGCCCCATCGGCGAAACCTCGGCGGCAAACCAGGAGGACACCATGACCGCACTGAGTCAGCCGCTATCCGGCCGCGCCGTCTGGCATGGCGCCGACCTCGAACGCGCCGGCGATTGGATACGCAGTTTTTCACCCACCGATCTCGCCGAGATCGACGCTGCGCTGCAAGGCCTCAAGCGCCGCTTGGTGCCGGCTTTCGCGTTCGGCGCGGAGGATTTCCCGCTGCCGCACACCGCCGAACTCCTGGAGGACATCTCGGACGAACTCGAGAACGGCCGCGGCGCCGTGCGCCTGCGCGGCATCGACCCCACGCGCTACTCGGACGACGATCTGCGCCAGATTTTCTGGGGCATCGGCCGGCATCTCGGCACCGCGATCTACCAGAACGCCTCGGGCGAAATCATGGGAGAGGTGCGCGACGAGACCAAGCTCGCGGCCAAGACCTTCGATGAAACCGCCGAGGGCGCCGTCGCCTCCGCCCGGGCCCGTTCGCGCTCCACCGGCCCGCTGCGCTGGCATACCGATCGCTGCGACGTCATCGCTTTGCTCTGCGCCCGCAATGCACGGGAGGGCGGCATTTCCAAGCTCGCCTCCATCCCCGCCATCCACAACGAGATCCTGCGCCGCCGGCCGGATTTGCTGGAGGTTCTGTGCCAGGACTACTGGCGCATGCGCCCGCGCGACGAGGACGGGGTGTCAAAGGACAACGTCTTCGCCCAACCAGTGTTCGGCTTCCGCGACGGCAAGATCACCAGCCAGTATTCGCGCACCTATGTCGAGCAGGCCCAGGAAGTCGCCTGGGTGCCACGGCTGACACCCAAGCAGAACGAGGCGCTCGATCTGCTGGCCGCGGTGGCCGAGGAGATTTGCGCGCATTCCTCCTTCGTGCCGGGTGATATTCAATTGCTCAACAACCACGTGATCTACCACGGCCGCACCGCCTATGCCGACGATGCCGCCACTCACCAGGAGCGCCTGCTGTTCCGCCTCTGGCTCGCCACCCCCAACAGCCGCGCGCTGCCCGAGGGGTTCGACAACCTCTGGGGCAACATCGCCCCCGGCGCGCTGCGCGGCGGCGTCGTCCAGCCGGCAACCGGCCTGCGTATCCCCGCCTGACCTCAAGGACCCGCCCCATGCCCGACAATATTCCCTCCCAAGCCGGCAGCGCCCTGCCGCTCGCCCGCCTCACCGTGCTCGACCTCACGCTCGCCCGCGCCGGGCCCACCTGCGTGCGCCATCTCGCAGATTGGGGCGCCAACGTGATCCGCATCGAGCCGCCGCCGGGCGATGGCGAGGGCATCACCGGCAACCGTGACGGCTCGGACTTCCAGAACCTGCACCGCAACAAACGCACCATGTGCATCGACCTCAAATCCCCCGAGGGCCATGCGGTGTTCATGAAGCTGGCGGCGACCGCGGATATCGTGGTCGAGAATATGCGGGCCAACGTGAAGCACCGCCTCAAGGTCGACTACGAAACCATCCGCGCCATCAACCCGCGCATCGTCTATGCCTCGATCTCCGGCTTCGGCCAGGACGGGCCCTATGGCAAGCGCGCGGGCGTGGACCAGATCGCCCAGGGCATGGGCGGCCTGATGTCGATCACCGGCGAACCCGGCCGCGGGCCGATGCGGGTGGGCATCCCGATCGACGATCTCACCGCCGGCAATCTGCTGGCGCTCGGCACCATGATGGCGATCTATGAGCGCGAGACCACCGGGGTCGGCCGCTGGGTCACCACCAGCCTGCTCGAAGCGCAGATCTTCATGCTGGATTTCCAGGGCTCGCGCTGGACGATGGATCAGGAGGTCGCCGGCCAGGCCGGCAACGACCACCCGACCGGCATCCCCACCGGCGTGTTCCCCACCTCCGACGGCTACATCAACATCGCCGCCTCCTCCGGCCGCCTGTGGGAGCGTTTCGCCGAGGTGAGCGGGCATCCGGAGTGGGTGACCAAGCCGGAATGGTCGACCCAGAAGGGCCGCAGCGCCGATCGCAAGGCGATCAACGCGGCGATCGGGGAGGTCACCAAGACCATGCCCTCCGAGCACTGGATCGACCTGTTCGAGAACGCCGGCGTGCCGTGCGGGCCGATCAACACCATCGACAAGGTGTTCGCCGACCCGCAGGTGCAGCATCTCGGCATGGCCGTGCCGATGGCCCATCCGCGCCTCGGCACCAAGGATGTCGTCGCTTCCGCGATCAACATCTCCGGCCATCGCCGCGATATCCGCATTGCCACGCGGGACCTTGCGGCCGACACGGATGCCATCCTCGCCGAAGCCGGGCTCTCCGCCGATGACATCGCCACCCTGCGTAGCAAGAAGGCCATCGTATGAAATCCTACGCCGAGGGCAAAATGCTGGCGGAGGTGGAGGACGGCATCGGCCTCATCACCTTCAACCAGCCCGAAAAACGCAACGCCATGTCGGTCAACATGTGGCACGGGCTGACCGAAATCCTCGATGATTTCGAGGGATCGGACGCCGTGCGCGCGGTGGTGATGACGGGCGCGGGCCACAAGGCCTTCGTCTCCGGCGCCGATATCAGCCAGTTCGAGCAGCAGCGGGCCAATGCCAATGCCCAGCTGGAATATGACCGCCTGACCTCCGCCGGCCGCGCTCGCCTCGCTGGCTTCCCCAAGCCGGTGATCGCCCGCATCCGCGGCTTCTGCCTCGGCGGCGGGCTCGGCATCGCCATGCAGGCCGATGTGCGGATCGCCGCGGTGGACAGCGAATTCGGCATCCCCGCCGCCAAGCTTGGCATCGCCTACGGGTTCGACATGGTGCGCAAACTGGTCTCGCTGGTCGGCCAGGCGCATGCCCGCACCATGCTGTTCACCGGCAGCCGCATCGACGCCGCCGAGGCCGGGCGGATCGGGCTGGTCAACCAGGTGGTCGAGGACGAGGACCTCAACACCACCGTCTACGACCTCGCCCGCACCATCGCCGACAACGCGCCGCTGTCGGTGAAGGCGATGAAAATGGCGGTGAACGGCACGATCCAGACGGAGTCCGAGCGCGATCTCGACGCCATCAACGCCGCCGTGCTAGCCTGCTTCGACAGCGAGGATTACCGCGAGGGGCGGACCGCGTTCATGGAAAAGCGCAAACCGGCGTGGAAAGGGCGTTGAGAAGGAAGGACTTCTTTTTGAAAAAAGAAGCAAAAACTTTTTATCCATTGGCTCCGCCCTCTCCGAGGAGAGTGCGGAGCCAAACGGACAGAAGTTTTTTGGTTCTTTTTTTCAAAAAAGAACCGCTTGTCTTCCCTTGTCTTGTGCCAATGCGATGACAGTCTTCTGGTGTGCCGGCATGTACGCCTCGGGCTCCACCTGGGCCTACAACGTCATCCGCGCGATCGCCGCCGCCACCTACCCGGCGCGGCGGCGCACCAGCCGTTTTGCCAACACGGTGGCCGACCTCGCGGGCATCGAGGACGATGCGTCGCTCCATGTGGTGAAAACGCATGACCTGCCGCGCGATGCCACCGCGGTGTTGCTGGCCCAATCGCCCGCCATCATCGCCACCATCCGTGACCCGCGCGATGCCGTCACCTCGCTGATCCGCTACCAGCATTTCGGCTTCGAGCAGGCCGGCCAGACCATCACCAAATCGGCCAATTTCATCGCCCGGCTGATGGAGCGCGCCAACCCGCTGGTGCTGCGCTTCGAGGACCGGTTCTCGGAAGACCCGGAGACGGTGATGCGCATCGCCGCGGCGTTGGGCGTGGAACTCGATCCCTCCGTCGCACTCGGCATTTTCGCCGCCCATCAGCGCGAGGTGGTGGAGAAATTCATCGGCGTCCTGAAGGATGACCCTGCCGCGCGGCATGATCCGCGCTCCGGCGATTTCTACGATCCCGCCACCCAGTGGCACCGCCACCACGCCGGGCGGGACGGCGAGATCGGCCGCTGGCGCCGCATCCTCGCCCCCGGCCAGCCCGCCGCCATCGAGGCGGATTGCGCCGCCGCCATGGCCCGCTTCGGCTACAAGCCCGAGCCGCTGCACATGCAAGGCTATTCCCTCAAGGTGGGCGGGTTCAAACTGGATATCTGACGCCAACCCGCAGGGTTGGTGTGGTGGCCCTAAACCAACGCTCGGTAACCGGGACTCATCAGGCAAGAAGGCCAGGGGCGATGCTCACCGACCGCGCCGCCGCCCGCCTTTGGCCTTCTTGGGGTCCCAGCCCCCCCCGCCCGGCCCCATCGGTTCCGGCATCCAGTCCCGCTTGGCCCGCGTGACGGCGGTGGCGACCGGAGGCGGGGCGAGGCCGAGATCGAGTGCTTCGAGCCGGCGGATTTCGTCGCGCAGCCGGGCCGCCTCCTCAAATTCGAGGTTCCCCGCGGCCGAGCGCATTCGCTTCTCCAGTTCGGCGATACTGGCCTTGAGGTCCTTGCCGACGAATTCGGCGGTGGTGCCCTTCACCGGCGCCACAGTGACGTAGTCCTGCTCGAACACGCTTTCCAGCACCTTGCCGATCTGCTTGCGGATGCCCTGCGGGGTGATGCCGTGCGCCTCGTTCCAGGCGCGTTGCTTGTTGCGCCGTCGTTCGGTTTCTTCGATGGCGAAACGCAGGCTCGCGGTCATCACGTCGGCGTAGAGGATCACCCGACCATCGATATTGCGCGCGGCGCGGCCGATGGTCTGGATCAGGCTGGTTTTGCTGCGCAGGAAGCCTTCCTTGTCGGCGTCGAGGATCGCCACCAGCGCGCATTCCGGGATATCGAGCCCCTCGCGCAACAGGTTGATGCCCACCAGCACGTCGAACACGCCCAAGCGAAGATCACGGATGATCTCGATGCGCTCCAGCGTATCAACGTCGGAGTGCAGATAGCGCACCCGCACGCCCTGCTCGTTGAGATACTCGGTGAGGTCCTCGGCCATCCGCTTGGTCAGCACCGTGACCAGCACCCGCCCGCCGGCGGCCGCAACGAGGCGGATTTCCGCCAGAAGATCATCCACCTGGCGCTCGACCGGGCGGATATCGGTCACCGGGTCGATCAGCCCGGTCGGGCGGATCACCTGTTCGGCGAACACGCCCTGGGTGCGCTCCATCTCCCACGGGCCGGGCGTGGCGCTGACGAACACGGTCTGCGGGCGGAAGCGCTCCCACTCCTCGAATTTCAGCGGCCGGTTGTCGATGCAGGAGGGCAGGCGGAAGCCGTAATCGGCGAGGATGGACTTGCGCGCGTAGTCGCCGCGGAACATGCCGCCCAACTGCGGCACGGTCACGTGGCTTTCATCCACCACCAGCAGCGCGTTCTCCGGCAGATACTCGAACAGCGTCGGCGGCGGCTCGCCCGGCTTGCGGCCGGAGAGGTAGCGCGAATAATTCTCGATCGACTTGCAGGCCCCGGTGGTCTCCATCATCTCGATGTCAAACGTCGTCTTCTGCTGCAGCCGCTCGGCCTCCAGCAGTTTACCGGTGGCGACGAAGTGATCGAGCCGTTCCTTCAGCTCCACCTTGATGTCGCGCACCGCCTGGGTCAGCGTCGGGCGCGGCGTCACGTAGTGGCTGTTGGCGTAGATGGTGATGGTGTCGAGCTTGGCCGTCACCTCGCCGGTCAGCGGATCGAACTCGCTGATCGCCTCGATCTCGTCGCCGAACAACGAGACGCGCCAGGCGCGGTCCTCATACTGGGCGGGATAGACGTCCACGATTTCGCCGCGCAGGCGGAAGGTGCCGCGCTGGAAGGCGGTGTCGTTGCGGCGGTATTGCAACTCCACCAGCCCCTTGGCCAGCTTGTCGCGATCGATCCGCCCGCCGACATCGAGCTTCACCACCATCTTGGAATAGGTCTCGACCGAGCCGATACCGTAGATGCAGGACACCGAGGCGACGACGATGACGTCATTGCGCTCCAGCATCGCCTGCGTGGCGGCATGGCGCATGCGGTCGATCTGCTCGTTGATTTGCGAGTCTTTCTCGATATAGGTGTCGGTGCGCGGAACGTAGGCTTCGGGCTGGTAGTAATCGTAGTAGGAGACAAAGTATTCGACGGCATTGTTGGGGAAGAAAGACTTCATCTCCGCGTAGAGCTGCGCCGCCAGCGTTTTGTTGGGCGCCAGCACCAACGTCGGCTTCTGCACCGCCTCGATCACCTTTGCCATGGTGAAGGTCTTGCCCGAGCCGGTGACGCCGAGCAGCACCTGGTCGCGCTCGCCGGTCTCGACGCCGGCCACGAGTTCGCGGATCGCGGTGGGCTGATCGCCCGCCGGCTCGTACTCGCTCACCACTTCGAGCCGCCGCGTGGCCGGGCGGGCCGACTGCTTCTGCGGCATGAACAGTACTGGCGGCAGGCCCATCAGCAGGTCGGACATGGCGACTCCTTGGCGGCGGCTCGCAGTCTAGCCTAAAGCGCCCGCCAGCCGATATCGCGGCGGCAAAACCCCTCCGGCCAATCGATCCGACGGATCGCGGCATATGCGGCATCGCGCGCGACCGCGATATCAGCGCCCGTCGCGCAGACCGTCAGCACCCGGCCGCCGGATGACACCAACTGCCCGTCGAGAATCTCGGTGCCGGCGTGGAAGATCGTCACCCCCGCGCCGCCGGCCTCTGCCACCCCGTTGATGTGCGTATGCTTCACCGGCGTGCCGGGATAGCCCTGCGCCGCCATCACCACCCCAAGCGCCGGTTCCGGGCTCCAGCGCAGATCAAAATGCCCGAGTTCGCCGTCGCAGGCCGCTTGCAGGGCGAGCAGCAGGTCAGACTTCAGCCGCAGCATCAGCACCTGGCATTCCGGGTCGCCAAAGCGGACGTTGAACTCGATCAGCTTCGGCCCATCCTCCGTCAGCATCAGCCCGGCGAACAAAATGCCGCGGAACGGAGTGCCGCGCCGCGCCATCTCGGCCAAAGCCGGGCGGACGATGCGGGCCATCGCATCATGTTCCAGCGCTGGAGTGAAGCAGGGCGGCGGCGAATAGGCGCCCATGCCGCCGGTATTGGGGCCGGTATCGCCATCGCCGACACGTTTATGGTCCTGCGCGGCGCCGAGCACGATGGCGTGCCGCCCGTCGCACAGCGCGAACAGGCTGACCTCCTCGCCGACCAGGCACTCCTCGATCACCACCGTAGCGCCGGCCGCGCCGAGGCGGCCATCCTCCATGAAGTCGCGGATGGCGTCCTCCGCCTCCGCGACTGTGGCCGCGACCACCACGCCCTTGCCGGCCGCCAGCCCGTCCGCCTTCACCACGATCGGCGCGCCGCGGCGGCGGACGAATTCACGGGCGGCGGCGGCGTCATCGAAGCGCTCCCAGGCGGCGGTGGGGATGGAGGCGGCCTCGCAGACCTCCTTGGTGAAGACCTTGCTGCCCTCCAGTTGAGCCGCCGCCGCCGAAGGGCCGCAGCAGGCGATGCCGGCCGCCTCCATCGCATCGGTGATCCCGGCCACCAGCGGCGGCTCGCCGCCGGGCACCACGAGATCGACGTGGTTGGCCCTCGCGAACTGCACCAGCGCGTAGAGATCGAGCACCCCGATCGCCACGTTCTCCGCGACTTCGGCGGTGCCGGGATTGCCCGGCGCGCACCACAGTTTGCCCAGCAGCGGCGAACGCGCCAGCGCCCAACACAGCGCATGTTCCCGTCCGCCCGCGCCCACCACCAGAACCCGCATGTTCGCTCCACCGCTTAACCTCGCGCGCCGTCTAGCATAGGGTGGCGGGATGAACGAACCCGCTCTGTCCAACCTGCCGGAATTCAGCGTCTCGGAAATCTCGGGGGCGGTGAAGCGCACCCTCGAGACGACGTTCGGCCGCGTGCGCGTGCGGGGCGAAATCACCGAGCTGAAGAAATACAGTTCTGGTCACATCTACTTTTCGCTGAAGGACGAGGGCGGCAAGATCGCCGGCGTCATCTGGAAATTCTCCGTCCCCCGTCTTGGGCTCGACCCGGAGAACGGCATCGAAGTGATCGCGACGGGGAAAATCTCCGCCTATGGCGACCGCTCGACCTACCAGTTGATCGTCGATCGCATGGAGTTCGCCGGCGCCGGCGCCCTGCTCGCCAAAATCGAGATGCTGCGCGTGCGCCTCGCCGCCGAGGGGCTGTTCGATTCGGTGCGCAAGCAGGCGCTGCCGCTGCTGCCCGGGGTGATCGGGGTGGTGACGTCCGAGCAGGGCGCGGTGATCCAGGACATCAAGACCACGCTGGCCCGCCGCTTTCCCCGCCACATCCTGCTGTGGCCGGTGCCCGTCCAGGGCGAGGGGGCGGCGCAGAAAATCGCCGCCGCCATCGCTGGCTTCGACGCCATTGCGCCCGGCGGGCCGATCCCGCGACCGGACATCATCATCGTCGCCCGTGGCGGTGGCAGCCTCGAAGATCTTATGGCGTTTAACGACGAGGCGGTGATCCGCGCGGTTGCCGCCTGCCGGATCCCGCTGATTTCCGCCGTCGGCCACGAGACCGACACCACGCTGATCGACTTCGTCTCCGATCGCCGCGCCCCCACCCCCACCGCGGCGGCGGAACTCGCGGTGCCCGCGCGGACGGAGCTCGCGGCCGATCTCGCCCAGAGAGGCGCCCGGCTGATCGGCGCGTTGAACCGCCTGGCCGGCGAATACCGTCTGCGCCTGCAAACCGCCGGCGCCGGCCTGCCGGACCTGCCCGCTTTGCTCGGCACCGCCCGCCAGCGGCTCGATGACCGCGCCGCCCGCCTCGGCCTCGCGGTGCCCAACCTGCTCGCCGCCCGCCGCGCCGCGCTCCATCGCGCCAGCAGCGCGCTGCCGGACCTGCCCACCCTGATCGCGGCCGCCCGCCAGCGCGTCGATGAACGGGCGATGCGCCTGCGCCTCGCTTTGCCCGGCCTGGTCGCCACCCGCCGCGCCACGCTCACATTGTCGGCCGAAAAACTCCGCTCCGCCCTCCGCCAGGCCCTCGCCGCCCGCGCCGCCCAGGCCGCACGCATCACCCCGCGCCTGACCGACGCCCCCATCCGCGCCAGTATCCGCGAATCCCGCGCCCGCCTCGAGGGCCTCGCCGCGCGGCTGGAATCGGTCGCCTACACCAACGTACTTGCCCGCGGCTATGCCCTGGTGACCGACCCCGCCGGCCACCCCGTCACCTCAGCCAAATCCATCCGCCCCGGCGCCGACCTCCGCCTGCGCTTTGCCGATGGCGACATCCGCGCCACCGCGTCGGGCGGCGGGAAGCCGTCGCGGCAGGGCTCCTTGTCGTTCTAAGAAAAATTACCCCAATTCTGCAAACATCCGTTCTCTAGCTGCGAAACACCCTTTGGTTGGATCCACTGTCTGCGTCGCGCGCAGCGGTATCTTGGACAAGGCTTCGCGCTAGGACCATGTGGCGCTAGCGCGCGGCGGGTCTGCCCCGCATCGTCTGGCTCGGCGGGCGAATGCGCTGGTGCTGCTGGATCGGGGAATGAGTTGCGCCGCGGTGGCGCGAGGTGCTGCTGCTCGACGACGACACGATCCGCGCCTGATGCCCGGGTATTGGATGGTGGACCGGTTCGACTGGTATGTCGGCGTGCGCAATGGGAAGGTGGAGGAAACGGATGAAAAGTTTTTGCTTCTTTTTTCAAAAAAGAAGCGCTGCCTCCCTTCACCCCACTGCCCGCGCGAGTGCCGGTGCCGCCTTGGCCGCCGCGGTGGCAATCTCGTAGACCCCGCGCTCGCCCGGCGCGGCGGCGAAACGGTTCGTGATACCCAGTACGGTCTCGGCACCACCGAGATAGAGCAGCCCGTCCGGTGGCATTTGCCGGGCGATCGCCTCCAACACACGCGATTTGGTCGGCTGATCGAAGTAGATCAGCACGTTGCGGCAGAACACTATGTCGAATTGACCGAGCATCCGCAGGTCTGCGAGGAGGTTGAATTCGCGGAAACTTGCCATGGCGCGGATGGCGTCGTTGAGGCGCCAATTGGGGCCCTCCTTGCGGAAGTAGCGCACCAGAAACTGCATCGGCAGGCCGCGCTGCACCTCGAACTGGGTGTAGAGGCCCTCTTGTGCGCGCGCGAGCTGTTCGCGGCTGATATCGGTGCCGACGATCTCGATGCTGCGCCCGCCGATTTGCGCGCGGCATTCGGCGAGCGTCATCGCCAGCGAATAGGCCTCCTGGCCGGATGAGGAGGCCGCCGACCAGATGCGCAGCTTTGCGCCCGGCGGCCTGGTGGCGAGCAGGCGCGGCAGGGCATGGGTGCGGAAATGCACGAACGGCTTGTCGTCGCGGAAGAAGAAGCTTTCATTGGTGGTCATCGCCTCGATGACCTCGCGGGTCAGCGCGCCACCGCGATCGGCAGCGATGCGCTCGGCCAGGGCATCGAGGTCTCGCAGCCCATGGTTCTTGAGACTGCGGCCGAGGCGGGCTTCCAACAGATAGAGTTTGTCCGGCCCGATCACCAGTCCGGAACCGTTGCGGAGGCAGGCGGCGAGAACGTCGAAGGCCTGCGGCTTCATGCTTTGCGTACTTTCAGAATGTCGAGGATGCAGGGGGCAATATCCCCGAGCGGGAGGACGTGGTCGCACAGTGATTCCTGGGCGATGGCGCCGGGCATGCCCCAGACCACGCTGGTCGCCTCGTCCTGGGCAATGGCGCAGCCGCCGGCCGAGACCAAGGCGCGCGTGGCATCGCGCCCGTCATGGCCCATGCCGGTGAGCATCACCATCAGCACCCGCCCGCCGCAGGCGGCGGTGGCGCTGCGCAGCATGGGGTCGACAGCCGGGCGGCAGAAATTCTCGGGTGGCGCATCGCTGAGGCGCGCGCGCAGTTCAGGCCCGGCGGCCTCAATCAGGAGATGGCGATTGCCGGGGGCCAGCACGATGCGGCCGGGGCGGAGAATTTCCCCGTCCACCGCCTCGGCGCAGGGCATGGCGCCGATCCGCGTGAGATGCTCGGCCAGCAGCGGCGTGAAGGTCGCCGGCATGTGCTGGGTCAGCACCACCGGAACGGGGATGCGCGGACCGAGCGCCTGCACCAGGGTGAACAGCGCCTGTGGACCGCCGGTGGAACTGCCGATGGCCAGCAGGCGCGGTGCCGGGCGGATGACCGGTCGCCGCAGCGGAGCCACGGCGCGGGGGCCGGCCGGCATTGCGCCGCGGCGGCGCTGGCGTGCCAGGCCCTTCACCTTGGCCAGCAATTCACGGCGGAAACTGTCGTCGGCGATCGCCGAGGTGGCGGGCTTGGGCACGTAGTCGGCGGCGCCCAGCCGCAGCGCCCGCAACGCGATATCCGCCCCGCGCGTGGTCAGCGTGCTCGCCATGATGACGCGCAGCCCAGGGTCGGCACGCAAAAGCAACGGCAGGGCGGCGAGACCGTCCATGACCGGCATCTCGATATCTAGAACCACCACGTCGATCGTGCCGGGTGCTGCCTGCAACGCGGCCAGTGCGGCCTTGCCGTCAGCCACCCGGGCGACGACCCGGATTTCGGGGTCGGTCTCCAGCATACGGGCGATGGCGCCGCGAATGACCGCGGAATCGTCGCAGATCATCACCCGCGCCGTCTCGGCCGCGACCGGCGGCGCCATCGCGGCCCGCGCGGGGGCCGGGGTCACAGCAGGCCGACCTGCGTGAATTTGCTGACCAGGATCTCCTCGTCAAACGGCTTCATGATGAACTCCTGCGCGCCGTGCTCGATCGCCTGCTCGATGAAGGAAATGTCGTTCTCCGTCGTGCAGAACAGCACCGGCGGCTGCTCGGGGCCGAACTGGCTACGCAGCGCCTTGAGGAACTCGATGCCGTTCATGACCGGCATGTTCCAGTCCAGCAGCACGCAGCCGGGCAGGCGGCGCTGGCAGGCGTCGAGCGCCACCTTGCCGTCCTCGGCCTCTTCGACGGCAAAGCCGCGGGATTCGAGAATGCGGCGCGCGACCTTGCGCACAAGGCGGCTGTCATCGACCACAAGGCAGACGCGAGACTGTTCTGTCACGTTCCGCTCATCCTTTCGTTGAAAGGGCGAGGATTCGCCCGATGTCGAGCTCCACCATCAACCGCCCGTCGAGGCGGTAGATGCCGGAGCAGAATTCCCCCCAGGCCGCCGGCAACGTCGGCGGATTGCGCTCGAAGCTGCTGGCCGGCGGCGTCATCACCTCGCTCACCTGGTCCACCAGCAGGGCATAGAGGTCCCCGCCCTGCTCGGTGACGACCGACATGCGCGGGGTCCCCGGCGGTGCGGGAGGCACGCCGAGGCGGCAGCGCAGATCGATCGCGGTGACGATGCGGCCGCGTAGATTGAGGCTGCCGGCGATCTCCGGCGGGGCAAGCGGAATGCGGGTGATCGGCTGTTCGCCGAGAATGTCGCGCACGCTCAGCACCGGCACCCCGCAGAGTTGATCGGCGATGGTCAGCGTGACCAGGGTACGCGCGGTGGCATCCTCGCCGCGTTGGTCGGCGGCGGGTCGGCGGTCGATGGTGTTGGTGCTCATGCTGCGTTCCCGGTCAGGCGTGGAGGCGGTGTTCGGCCGAAATCGTCAGGCATTGCCGCAGGCTGGCGAGCAGCGCCTCGCGCTCGAACTTGCGCACATAATCGGTGAAGCCGGCGGCGCGGCCGGCCTCGATCTGGGCGGGGCTGGTCATGCCGGTCAGCGCGATCACCGGCAGCTCCTGCCATGGCCCACCGGCGCGCAGGCGGGCGACGAAGGCCAGCCCGTCCATGTCCGGCATCTCGATGTCCGACACGATGGCGCTGAACGGCACCCCGGCATCGGCCAGCGCCAATGCCTCGGCGGCGCTGCCGACGGCGGTCACGTCAAAGCCCGCCGCGACCAGGCTGGGTACCAGCATCTGGCGGAAAAACGCGCTGTCCTCGACGATCAGCAGCCGCGTGCCGTTGCCCTGACTGGCATCCCCCCCGCCGTCGAACCAGTCGGCGAAGGCGCGGGTGAGCCAATAGCCGGCGTCGATGATGTCGGTCGCCTTCCCCGCGATCACTGCCTTGCCGAGAATGCCCGGCCGGTTGGTGGCGAGCTGAATCGCCAAGGTCTCCTCCACCACGTCGATGATCTCGTCGACCACGAGCCCCATGCAGCGATCATGACCCAGGCGGCGTTCGGTATCGGCGAACACCAGCACGATCTGGCGCGGCCGGGTGAGATCAAGCTCGCCGGACATCGCGATCAACGGCATCAGACGGCCGCGATACTGCGTCACCACCTGATCCGCACCGACCTCGATCTGGTCGGCGGCGATCTCCTCGAGCCGGGCGACCAGGCCGAGCGGCACCACTTTCGGCTCCGTCCCGCCGGCGCGGAACAGCAGCATCGCCGCCCGCTCGTCGCTCCGTCCGGCCTTGCCAGCGGCAGGACGCCCGCCGGCGCCACGCCCGTCCGCGGAACCGGCAATGCCGGTGGCGCGCGCGATGCCGTTGGGGTCCAGGATCATGATCACCGATCCGTCGCCGAGGATGGTGTTGCCGCTGAACATGGTGACGTGGCGCATGATCGGGGCCACCGGCTTGACGACAATTTCCTCGGTGTCGAACACCCGATCGACGACGATGCCGAGCAGGCTGGCGCCGACCTGGGCGACCACGATGTGGCGGCGCGGCTCGGCCGCCCGCGCGGGGTCGGTGCCAAGGCGCAGCAGGTCCGCGAGGTTGACCAGCGGCAGCAGCCGGTCGCGCAGGCGCAGCACCGGGGTGTCATTGATCATTTGCAGCACTGGTTCACCGGCCTGCGCGCCGGCGGAGGCCTCGGTGCCGGCGCGCACCAGTTCGACCACGCTCAATTGCGGAATGGCGAAGCGCTCGCCTCCAGCTTCGACGATCAGCGCCGAGACGATCGCCAGCGTGAGCGGGATCTTGATGGTGAATATCGTGCCCTGCCCCGCCGTGCTCGCCAGTTCGATGGTGCCGCCGATGCGCTCGACATTGGTCTTCACCACATCCATCCCGACGCCGCGGCCGGAGACGGCGGTAATGGTGGCCGCCGTCGAGAAACCCGGGCGGAAGATGAACCGCAGGATCTGATTGTCGGTCATCCCCACCAGCTCGGCCTCGGTGGCAAGGCCCTTTGAGATGATTTTCGAGCGTATCTTGTCGACTGGCAGGCCCCGCCCGTCATCGCCGACCTCGATGACGATGTGGCCACCCTCATGGAAGGCGTTCAACGTGATGTGCCCGGTCTCCGCCTTGCCCGCCGCGCGCCGCTCGGCCGGGGTTTCGAGCCCGTGGTCGGCGGAGTTGCGGACCATATGGGTCAGCGGGTCCTTGATCAGCTCCAGCACCTGGCGGTCAAGCTCGGTTTCGGCGCCGTGCATGACGAGCTCGATACGCTTGTCGAGTTCGAGCGTGAGATCCCGCACCAGCCGCGGCAACTTGCCCCAGGCATTGCCGATCGGCTGCATGCGGGTCTTCATCACCCCTTCCTGCAGGTCGGTGGTGATGTGCGAAAGGCGCTGGAGCGGCACCGAAAAGGCGGCGCTCTCGCGGCTGCGGGCGAGCTGGAGAAGCTGATTGCGGGTCAGCACCAGTTCACTGACCAGGGTCATCAAATCCTCCAGCACGTCGACGCCGAGACGGATTGTCTGGTTCGACTGTGGCGCCTCGGCGGCAGCCTCAGGGGTGGCACGAGGCGGCTCGGCGGCGGCGGCCGCAACCGGGGCGGCCGCCGCCGCCGGAAGCACGGGGAGCACGGCGGCCGGAGGGGGGGCAACAGCGGGCGGCGGGGCGGCGGCGGGGGCTGCGGCAGGCGGCGGGGCGTGGCCGTTGCTCACGGCGTCGAGCCGGAGGATCAGCGCCGCGTCATCGCCGCCCGGCTCGGCACCTGTCTTGCCGAGTTCGGCGACGATGAACTTGATCTGGTCGATCGCGGCCAACACGGTGCTGATGAGGTCGGGCGTCACGCCCAACACGCCGTCGCGGACGCGCCCGAGCACGTTCTCCGCGGCATGAGCGACTTTTTCCAGCCGCGGCAGGCCGAGGAAACCGCAGGTGCCCTTGATGGTGTGGACCAGGCGGAAAATCAGCGACAGCGTCTCGCCATCATCCGGATTGCGCTCGAGCCGCACCAGCGCGACGTCGAGGTCCGCGAGGTTCTCGTTGGTTTCGGTGAGGAATTCGGCGAGCAGATCATCCATCGTGGCGCTCCATCCCGGGGTGGTATGGGTCCGGGGATGGGCGCAGTCTGCGGTGGAGGAGCGAACAAATGGTAAAGCGGCGGCGGCAAAAAGACCGCCGGGACGTTGATTTTCAGGCCGCGGGCGACAGGATCAGCGGCGGTGCGGACTCCTGCCGCGCCGCCATGAGAAAGCCCAGATGCATACCGGAGTCGCGCGCGATCAGCGCCGTCAGCGGCCCTTGCATGGCGCGCGAGGTCTCGCTGCCCTCGTCCGCCAACGCGGCCCAGGCCGCCGCCTCGTCCACCATGAAGGCAGCGAGGCGCGTGGGCCAGGCGGCGCGTGGGCCGGCGATGCTGACAGTCACATCCCGCGACGGGTCGCCGGCGACGGTGACGACGCCACCGCCGGGCAGGCTCTCGGCGGCAAGCAGCAACAAATTCAGCATCACCCGCGCGGCGGGGGGCGGGAAGGCGCCCGCGGTGGAGAGATTGTCGAAGCAAACGGCGACCCGGCGGCCCTGCGGCAGACCTTGGGCGATCTCCCGCAATTCATCGGTGCTCAGCGCCGCGGTGGGGCCGCCCCAGGCCGCACGCAGAAAGCGCAGACGCTTTGCAAGGCTCACCGAAACCTCGGTCGCCAGCGCCAGCGCCTCCGTCGCCACCTCTGGGTCCTCGTTGACCATGTCGATGGAACCCATCAGCGTGCCGAGCGGGCCGCTCAGATCGTGGCAGAGGCGCATCGCAAGCAGTTCAGCCAGACGCAGACCTTCGTTCACGCATACGATCCTTTGCTGCCTCGGCCATACGGCCGAACCGATAGGACGACTTAGATGTTAACGAAGAAATTACGCAGCATTGTCGATTTTTGTCGAGCAAGGCGCGGGCGTTGTCGAGCAAGGCAGACGCGTGGTCGAGCAAGGCGAGGGGGCGCCCGATGACTGCGCCATCCGATCCACCGCCGCCCCGGGCAAGCTGGCTCGAACCCGGCCAATGGGTACGTCATCCAACTCGACCCAACTGGGGCGACGGCCAGGTGCAATCCGTGGTTGGACAACGGGTTACAGTGAATTTCAGCCATGCCGGAAAGGTGCTCGTGAATACCTCCGTGGTCGCGCTGGAAATCGTCGAGACGGATTGACCCCGGTGCCTTGCGTTCCGGCCGGTGTGGGACAACATTGACAGGCATATAGAGCAAAGCAGTCTCTCCGCCATGATTGATCCGTTCGGACGGCACATCACATATTTGCGTGTTTCGGTGACAGACCGCTGCGACCTTCGCTGCGTCTACTGCATGTCCGAGGACATGACGTTCCTGCCCAAGGCGGAGGTGCTCTCGCTCGAGGAGATGGACCGGCTGTGCGCCGCCTTCATTCGTCTGGGTACCAACAAGATCCGCATCACCGGCGGAGAGCCGCTGGTGCGGCGCGACGTGATGTCGCTGTTCCGCAGCCTCGGCAGCAGGATCGGCGCCGGGCTCGACGAACTCACCACCACGACCAACGGCACCCAACTCGCCCGTTTTGCCGTCGACCTCCGGGCCGCCGGGGTGCGTCGCGTCAATGTGAGCCTCGACACGCTGGATGCCGCGCGCTTCGCTGCGATGACGCGCTGGGGCAAGATCGAGAAGACGCTTGACGGGATTTTCGCCGCCAAGGCCGCCGGGCTCGCCGTCAAGATCAACGCGGTGGCCATGAAGGGGGTCAACGAGCACGAGTTCGACTCGATGATCGCCTGGTGCGGCGAGCACGGCTTCGATCTCTGCCTGATCGAGACCATGCCGCTCGGCGACATCGAGGGTGACCGCACGGACCAGTACCTGCCGCTCTCCGTGGTGCGCTCGCGCATTCGCAAGACCTGGACGCTGGAAGAGACCGCCTACACCACCGGCGGGCCGGCGCGCTATTTCACCGTGGCGCAGACCGGCCAGCGGATCGGCTTCATCACGCCGATGACCCATAATTTCTGCGAAAGCTGCAATCGGGTGCGGCTGACCTGCACCGGCACGCTCTACATGTGCCTTGGTCAGGACGACAGTGCCGATTTCCGTCGTGTGCTGCGGGCGGGGGCGAGTGATGACGAACTCGAAGCCGCCATCGTTGCCGCCATCGCCCATAAGCCCAAGGGGCATGATTTCATTATCGATCGCGCGCGCCGTCAGCCGTCGCTGGCCCGCCATATGAGTGTGACGGGCGGCTGACCGGCGGCCCCGCGGCGAGCACGCGCTCGGCGGGAAACATCAGCGAGACCTTGCTGCCGACCCCGGCATGAGCCTCGACCGCCAGATGCCCATCATGCGCTTCGATCAGCGCACGGGCGAGCGCAAGCCGCAGGCTGATGCCGCGGCTGTCTTGCCGACGTGCCACCGCCTCCGGCGTCGCGGCGCCCTTTCCCTCGTCGGCGATGAACAGGCTATAGCCGCCGCCGCAGTGATCCCCCCCGACGTCGATCCAGTCGTCGTTGCGGGTGCCGCGGACCGCATCGGCGAGGATGCGGGTGATGGCGTGGCGCAGCGCCCGCCGATCCGCCCGCAGGCGGATCGGGCGCAGATCGGGCTGGATGCGCCAGTTTCGCCGGCCCGGCAGAATGGTCGCGCACACCGCGCCGATCGCCTCGTCGACCACCGCACCGAGCACCACCGTCTCGTCACGCAACATGCGTGGCGAATCGGTGTCGATCGTCAGGTCCTGAAGGTCATCGGCGAGATCCAACAGATCGCCGGCACCGCTAGCGATGCCGACAGCATCTGTGTAGCCGGCGGCGACGAGATGGTCGGCATGGCCATGCAATGTCATCCCGACGCCACGCACGTCATGCGCGGCGAGGCGCATGCGGCGGACCAGCATATCCTCGGCGTCGAGCGCCTGGCGATGGAGGTGCCGGGCATCGTTTGCCGCCGACGTCAGGCGTCGGACACGAAAAAGGAGCGCCACAATGGCAATCGCGCTGGATGCGGCGAGAACCAGGGCAATCGAAAGGAGAGTCGGGGGAACGGACATGCCGGCATGTTCGCACGGCAATTCTGAATAAATCGTTAACGGTATAATCCCGCGAGGATCAGCCGTTCCCTGGCCGCCAGGACGCGGCCCCGCAGTGGCGGGGCCGGTTCGGTTGGTGTCAGCCAGCCGCCTTCTTGGCGCCGGCGCGCGCGATGCGCCGCTTCAGCGCGATCGCCTCGGGGGCGAGATTGCGGTTCGGGGTCGACATCAGATAGGCGTCGATGCCGCCATTGTGTTCGACCGTGCGGATCGCCCGCGTCGACAGCCGCATGCTGACCGAGGCGCCCAATATGTCGGACAGCATCGAGCTGTCCTGCAGGTTGGGAAGGAAGCGGCGACGGGTCTTGTTGTTGGCGTGGCTGACGTTATTGCCCGAAAGAACGCCTTTCCCGGTGAGCTGGCAGCGGCGAGACATCGTGGTAATCCTCAATAGCGGTCGACGGCAGGTGACGCCGCGAGAAGGGGCGGCTTATGGCGAATGGGCGGGCCGCCGTCAAGCCATGCCGTGCTCGGACCTCCACTGCTCGGACCTCCACTGCACCGGGCGAGATCGCACGTCGCCGGCGGGAACCGTGCT
>JAPLOH010000091.1 GCA_026400845.1 Alphaproteobacteria bacterium | reverse complement strand
GATGGCGCAAGATGCCGGCCCACCCGGTGCCCTCGGCGCGCCGCTGTCGCCGATGCGCTCGGCAGCGGTGGACAAGGGCGTCATCCCCCTTGGCACACCGGTATGGATCGATACCCAGGACCCGCTGGACGGCACCAAGCTGCAACGCCTGATGATGGCGCAGGATCTCGGCGGCGCCATCAAGGGCGCGGTGCGCACCGACATCTTCTTCGGCTGGGGCCGCGATGCCGAGGAGCGAGCGGGGCGGATGCGCCAGCAGGGCACGGAATACATCCTGTTGCCGAAATTCGCCCAAACTGCGGCGCAGTGACCGCACGGCGGCTCCACTGCGGCGACTGCCTCGATGTGCTCGCGACCCTGCCGGAGGGTTCGGTCGACGTCGTCGTCACCTCGCCGCCCTATAATCTCGACCTGGGCTACGCCACCTACCGCGACAGCCGGGGGGAGGCCGAGTATCTCGACTGGATGGTCGCCGTGGCCACCGCGCTGCGGCGGGTGATGCGGAAGGATGCCTCGTTCTTCCTCAACATCTCCGGCTCCTCGGCGCGGCCCTGGCTACCCTTCGAGCTGATCGTTCGGCTGCGCCCGCTGTTTGCGCTGCAGAACCACATCACCTGGATCAAGTCGATCGCCATCCCCGGCGACTCGATCGGCCACTACAAGCCGGTCGGTGGCGCGCGCTTCCTCAACCATGCCCATGAGCACATTTTCCACCTCACGCAGGACGGCAACGTGAAGCTCGACCGGCTGGCGATCGGGGTGCCGTTCAAGGACAAATCCAACATCGCCCGGCGCGGCCATGCGCGGGATCTGCGCTGCCGCGGCAATACCTGGTTCATCCCCTACGACACCGTGCAAAGCCGCGCCGAGAAGTTCCACCACCCCGGCACCTTCCCCATCGACCTGCCGCGCTGGTGCATCCGCCTGCACGGACGCCCCGGCGCCGTGGTGCTCGACCCCTTCATGGGCACCGGCACTACGCTGGTGGCGGCGGCGCTGGAAGGCGCGCAGGGAATCGGGATCGAGCTCGATCCGGCGTATGTCGCGATTGCCGAGGCGCGATTGGCATCACTCGCAACGGCATCTACCGGATGACGGTTCTGCTTTGACTTGAAGGTCGGCCATGATATTTCTTACGTTCTTCTGATCGATGGAGATGGCCCATGGCGCCGCGCGACACCACCACATTGTCCTCGAAATTCCAGATCTCCATCCCGAAATCCGTCCGCACCGCCCGCCACTGGCAGCCCGGACAGATGTTCGCCTTCGTCCCGAAGGGCGAGAGCATGCTCCTTGTCCCGGTGCCTGGCCGCGAAGAACTTGCCGGCATTGCCCGCGGCGCCAACCCGGAGGGCTACCGAGACCGCGAAGATGTGGCTGGTTGATACCTCCGCCTGGATCGAATGGCTGATCGGCTCGCCCACCTGTGAGCGTATCGCGCCGCTGCTCCCGCTGCGGGAGGAATGGCTGGTGCCGATGATGGTGCAGTTCGAACTAGCCAAATGGATCACGCGGGAAATCGGCGAAGACAAGTCAGATCAGGTGATCGCTTTCACCACCACCTGCCGTGTCGCGCCTCTCGACACCACCATCGCGCTCGCCGCCGCCGACCTGGCCGCCCGGCACAGGCTGTCGGCCGGGGATGCGATCATTCTCGCCACGGCCCGCGCGCATGACGCCGACCTGCTCACCGCCGATGCCCATTTCGCGGGCCTGCCCCGGGTCACCTACCTCGCGAAGACTCCAGCTTAGCCGCATCCGCCCCTGTCACAGCCCGCATCAGCGCCTATAATAGCGCCATGCCGAACACCAAACCCCGCGTCGCCCTTTTCGTCACCTGTCTCGTGGACCTGCACCGGCCAAGCGTCGGCTTCGCCGCGATCAAGCTGCTGGAGCAGGCGGGATGCCATGTCGAGGTGCCGCGCGCGCAGACCTGCTGCGGTCAACCGGCCTATAACAGCGGTGACCGCGCAACCGCCCGCGAGCTATGCCGTGGCCTGCTCGATGCCTTCGGCGGCTACGACTACGTCGTCGTCCCGTCCGGCTCCTGCGGGGGCATGCTGCGCGAGCATATGCCGCATTTGTTCGATGACGACCCCAATACCCGCGCCCGCGCCGACGCGCTCGCGGCGCGCACCTATGAGCTGGTGAGCTTCCTCACCGACGTGATGGGGGTGAAATCGGTCGATGCGTCCTACCAGGGCACCGTCACCTACCACGACTCCTGCGCCGGCCTGCGCGAACTCGGCATCAAGGCCCAGCCACGCGCACTGCTGGCCTCGGTCGAGGGCCTCACCCTCACCGAACTCGCCGATGCCGAGGTGTGCTGCGGCTTCGGCGGCACGTTCTGCGTGAAGTACCCGGAAATCTCGGTGCGCATGGTGAGCGACAAAACCAAATCCATCGCCGCCACGGGCGCCGACACGCTGCTCGCCGGCGATATGGGGTGCCTGCTCAACATGGCCGGACGCCTGAAGCGCGAGGGCTCCTCGGTGAAGACCCGCCATATCGCCGAAGTGCTGGCCGGGATGACCGGCGAGCTGCCAGCAATTGGCGAAGCCCGGGGTAGCGAGGGGCGCCGCTGATGCAGGTCAACTCGCCCAACTTCAAGGCCAACGTCACCCACGCTTTGGCCGACGCCCGCCTGCAAAAGGCGCTCGACTTCACCCGCCCCTCCTTCGCCGGCCGCCGTTCCGCCGCCGTCGCCAACCTGCCGGAGTTCGAGCAGCTCCGCGACATCGGCCGCGATATCAAGAACCACACGCTCGCCAACCTCGATTTCTACCTGGAGACCTGGGCCGCCAATGTCGAGCGCGCCGGCGGGCAGGTGCACTGGTGCAGCACTGCCGACGAGGCGCGCGCCGCGGTGCTGAAAATCTGCCTGGACGCCGGCGCCCGCACGGTTACCAAGGGCAAGTCGATGATTTCCGAGGAACTCGGCATCAACGAGCACCTGGAGAAGCACGGCATCGCCCCGGTCGAGACCGATCTCGGCGAATACATCCTGCAAATCCGCAACGAAGGCCCGAGCCACATCATCGCGCCGGCCTTCCACCTCAACCGCGAGGACTGGGAGGAGAGTTTCCGCAAGGTCCACACCGACCTGCCGGCCGATCGCGTGTTCCACGAGCGGCGCGACATTCTCACCGAGGCGCGCACCCGGCTGCGCGAGAAATTCCTCGCCGCCGATGTCGGCATCACCGGCGCCAATTTCCTCATCGCCGAAACCGGCTCCTCGGTGATCGTCACCAACGAGGGCAATGGCGACCTCACGCAGACGCTGCCGAAGGTGCATATCGCGCTGGCCAGCATCGAAAAGGTGGTCCCCACGCTGGAGGACGCGACCTCCCTGCTCCGCCTGCTCGCCCGCTCCGCCACCGGGCAGGATTTCTCGGTCTACACCACCTTCTCCACCGGCGGCCGCCGGCCGGGGGACCTCGATGGCCCCGAGGAATACCATGTCGTGCTGATCGACAATGGCCGCTCCAACATGCTGGGCACCGAGTTCCAGGAGATGCTGCGCTGCATCCGCTGTGCGGCCTGCATGAACCATTGCCCGGTCTATTTCACCGTCGGCGGCCACTCCTATGGCTGGGTCTATCCCGGCCCGATGGGCTCGGTGCTGACACCCTCGCTGATCGGCATCGACCAGGCCGGGCATCTACCCAACGCCTCCACCTTCTGCGGCAAATGCGAAAGCGTCTGCCCGGTGAAGATCCCGCTACCAAAGTTGATGCGCCACTGGCGCGAACGCGAATTCGAGCGCCACCTCTCGCCGCAGGGCATGCGCAGCAACCTCGCCATCTGGGCCTGGTTCGCCAAGCGCCCACAACTCTACCGCCTCGCGACCTTCCTCGCCGCCAGCCTGCTCGGCTGGCTCGGCCGCAAGACCGGCCGCCTCGCCTCGCTGCCCTTCGCCGAGGGCTGGACGGAGGGGCGGGACCTGCCGACCCCCGAGGGTGATACCTTCTTCGCGCGGTATGCCAAGGCACAGCGGGAGGGGAAGATATGAGAAAGGAAGCGTTTTCTTTTTTTGAGAAAAAAGAAACAAAAAAACTTTACTCGTTTAGGACTGTGCGATGAGCAGGGAGACTATGCTCAATGCCATCAGGCGTGGGCTCAAGCGCGGGCCCCTGCCCGAAGACCAACAGATGGGCCTGCGTGCCCGCCTCGCCGGACATCCGCGCCATCTCATCCCCGCCCGCAGCCGGGTCTCCCGCCCCGAGCAGATCGCGTTGTTCATTCGCAACGTCGAGAAGGAATTCGGCTCCGTCGCCCGCGTCGCTGATCTCGCGGCGATCCCCGCTTCGGTCGCCGGCTACCTCGCCGCACAAAACCTGCCGACCGATTTCGCCATGGCGCCCCACCCTGAACTGGCCGCCATCCCCTGGGACACCAGCCCGCTGCTCCGGCAGCGCATCGGCCGCGCCGAATCCACCGACCTCGTGAGTCTTCAGCACGGCTACGCCGCCATTGCCGAAACCGGCACCCTCATGCTCCCCGCCGCGCCGGAACGCCCGACCACGTTGAATCTTCTCAGCGACACCTTCCTCGTCGTCCTGCGCGCGTCCCGCATCGTCGGCGCCTACGAGGAAGCGTGGGACCTGTTGCGCGCCGAGAGCCAGGACGCGCGCTCCGGCGGCTTCATGCCCCGCAACGTCATGCTGGTCACCGGCCCGTCCCGCTCGGCCGATATCGAATCGACGCTCGAACTCGGCGCCCACGGCCCGCGCCGCCTGCACGTCCTGCTGGTGGAAGACGACCCCACCGCGATTGGCTGACCCGAATGGCGCGCGCGGCGAAAAAGGTCAGCGAGGCCGATCAGCGCGAATGGGCCGCCTATGCCCGCACCGTCCGCCCCCTCGAAGGCCGCGCGCTGCCCGAAGCCCTGCCCGCGCCCACAATCCCCGAGCCGATCCAGCATCCGGACCACCTTGTCACGCCGCGCAAACCGCCCCCGATCAACACCGCGCTGTCCGTCGGCAATCAGCCCGGCGGGCTCGACAATTCGAGCTGGAACCGCTTCCGCTCCGGCAAGCTCGCCGCCGTCCGCACGCTCGATTTGCACGGCCGCACTGCCCAGCGCGCCTTCCACGCCCTGCACAGCTTCCTCCACGCCGCCCATGCCGATCATGTCCGTTGCGTCGAAGTCATCACCGGCCGCGGCGCCGGCGAAACCGGCGGTGTCATCCGCCGCGAATTCCCCCTGTGGCTGAACCTCCCCGCGCTGCGGCCCCTGGTGCTGGCCGCCAGCCATCCCCATGCGGCCAATCCAGGCTCAGTGCGGTTACTGCTCAGGAGGCCGAAGTGAAGGGCTTCTTTTTGAAAAAAGAAGCAAAAACTTTTTATTCTCCCCTGGCAACTCCGGAGCAAACGGAGAAAAGTTTTTTGGTTCTTTTTTTCAAAAAAGAACCGCTTTCTCCATGACCCCCTTTGGCGCCCGCCTCCGCGCGCTCCGCTCCGAGCGCGGCATGACGCAGCAGGACTGCGCCGATCGGTTGCAGGTTTCGGCCGCCTATCTCTCCGCCCTCGAACACGGCAAGCGTGGCGCCCCGAGTCCCGGCCTGGTGCACCAGGTGTGCGACGTTTTCGGCCTGATCTGGGACCAGGCGGAGGACCTTGCCGAGCTCGCGCGCCTCTCGCACCCCCGCGTCGTCGTCGATACCGCCGGGCTCACGCCGGAGCAGACAGCAGTGGCTAACCGCCTCGCCCACTCCATCCGCCGCCTGCCGCCCGAGACCATCGCTTCCATTCACGCCTTGCTGGATGCGACGACGCCGCAACCGAAACCCCGCTTGCGCCGCGCCGCGCGCCGCGCCATTCAGCCACCATGACCGAACTTCGCCCCCTCACCGCGGCCGACGCCGACGCCGTTGCCGGCCTCATCCGCGGCGCCTTCGCCACCCTCTCGGCGCATGTCGACCCGCCACCCTCCGCGCTGCGCGAAACCGGGGCCAACATCGCCGCCATTTTCGCCAATGGCGGCGGCGGTGCCGGCGCCGAGATCGACGGCATCTTGGTCGCCGCCTGCATCTGGCAGCCCAAAGACGGCGGCCTCTATTTCGGCCGCCTCGCGGTCGCCGCCGCCGCCCGCGGCCGCGGCCTTGCCAAAGCCCTGCTCGCCGCCGCCGAAGCCGAAGCTCGTTGCCGCGGCATGCCCAAACTCCTGCTCTCCACCCGCCTCGCGCTGACCGACAACCGGCGCCTGTTCGCCGCCGCGGGGTTCACCGAAGTCGCCTTCCACGCCCACCCCGGCTATGCCGAGCCGACCTTCGTGGACATGGAGAAGCCGCTCGTCTGAGCGGCCGATTGCGTCGCGGGCCGGTGGACCGCATAGTCGCACGGTCCAGGAAAACCAAGGAACAGGCGATGGAACCCTATCCCGATTTTCGCGATTCGACCGATCTGCGCGACGACGGCGCCGCCTTGCGGGCACGGCTCGACGCGGACGGCTATCTCTTCATTCGCGGCCTCCTCCCGGCGGAGACTATTCTTGACGTCCGCGCGCGTCTGCTGGCCAAGGCGTCGGCGGGCGGTTGGCTGGACCCCGCGAGCCCCATAGCTGCCGGCATCGCCAACCCGGCAGCGGCCTGCAAGGATCCCGAGGATCGCTACATGCGCGTCTTCCGTGGCCTGTGGATGGATGAAGCGCTGCACCGGCTGCGCACCCACCCCACGGTGACCGGCCTGTTCGACCGCATTTTCGGCGAACCGGCACTAGCGCATCCGATGTTTGTTCAGCGCAACATCTTTCCGCAGAGTCGCGATTTCGAC
>JAPLOH010000298.1:591-9325 GCA_026400845.1 Alphaproteobacteria bacterium | reverse complement strand
AGCCGTCGAGGTCCTCATAGGGGCCGTTGGTTTCGCCGGCGTGCCAGTTGGCGACGAGCTGGTTGGTGGCGTCGCGGATGTATTTGTAGCCGGCGCAGGTGTTGTAGGTGCGGATGGAATCGCGCGAGCGGCCGCCCAGCGCGTCAACGAGGGGCATGCCGGCGGCTTTGGCAAAAATGTCCCACAGCGCGATGTCGATGGCGGAGTTGCCGCGCGTTTCGACGCCGGTGCCGCGCCAACCGAGGTAATTCACCAGCTCCTGGCGACGGGCCTCGATGTGCAGCGGGTTCTTGCCGATCAGGCGGGGGCCGGCGGTTTCGTGGATATAGGCCTCGACGGCGGCGGCGCCCATGAAGGTTTCGCCGAGGCCGGTGATCCCCTCGTCGGTGTGCACCCGCACCCAGATGAGGTTGGGGAATTCGCCGAGGCGGATGGTTTCGACGGAGGTGATTTTCATTGTTGCCTCCCCGCGCTGCGGGCTTGTTCGTGCATGGATGATCAGTAGTCTTGCCCGAGCCGCCCTTCAGCACAACAGGACATGCTGCCATGAAGATCGACCGGATGCGCTGCTTCATGAGCCGGGACGGCAATCGCCCGCGGGTGTTGCTGGCGCTCGATACCGATGACGGGCTGACCGGCTGGGCCGAATGCTACAATCACGGGCCGGATGCCGCGCTGGCGCCGCTGCTGGAATACCTCTTCGGCTTCATCCGCGGCGAGGACCCCAGGCGGATCGAATACCTCATCCTGCACCTCACCCAGCAATGCCGCTTTCCGCCAGGGGCGCTGGGGCTGGCGGCGATTTCGGCGATCGATCATTGCCTGTGGGACATCTCCGCCAAGGCGCTGGGCGTGCCAGTGTACCAGCTGCTCGGCGGCCATGCTCGGGATCGGGTGCGGGTCTATGCCGGGGTCTATACGGCGCCCGATCCGGAGGCGGCGCGGGACCAGCTCGACGCGCTGAATGAGGCGTGGGGGATGACAGCGTTTAAGCTCTCGCCGTTCCGCATCGATCTGCATGCCAACCGCTGGGGCGAAGTGGTGCGCACGTCAGCCGAATACTTCCGCACCCTGCGCGAAACCAACCGCAGCGACTACGAATTCGCCTTCGATGCCCATGCCCAGATTTTCGAACCGATCCAAGCCGTCCAACTCGGTAACGCGCTGGCCCCCTACGATCCGCTCTTCCTCGAAGAGCCCATCCGCATGGAAAACATCGAAGCCTGGGGCGCCATGAAGGCCCAAATGGCCTGCACCCTCGCCACCGGGGAAAGCCTCTACAACCGCTTCGAATTCCTCCGCCTGCTCACCGTCAAAGGCGCCGATATCATCCAGCCCGATATCTGCGTCGTCGGCGGACTGCTCGAAATGCGCAAGATCGCCGCCATCGCCGAAGCCCACTACGTCACCGTCGCGCCCCACAACCCGATGGGGCCACTGGCCACCGCGGTGAACCTCCACTTCGCAGCCTCACAACCCAATTTCCGCATCCTTGAATACCGCCTGCCGCGCGACGCGCCATACGTCAAAGACCCCTATCTCCCCAAGGACGGCTACCTCGAGCTCCGTCCCGATCGCCCAGGCTGGGGCGTCGACATCGACGAAGACCTCATCAAAAACCCCATCACCACCCACTGGCAACGCAAATTCACCCGCCGCCCGGACGGATCGACCGCCTATATCTGAGGTTTCGGAGCGGGCGGGAAAGCAAGGCAGGGGCGCTGCCCCTGGACCCCGCCAGGTCCGTTGCGCGCCTTCGCGCGACGGGCCGAGCCCCTGGACCTCATGCATTGAAGGATAGGTTGGGAGTGAGGGAGGGGGGCCACCTCGGTGGATGCAACCACAGAGTAGGGACCCCTCCCTCACTCCCAACCCACTTAACGGATGGGGTCTGGGGGATCATCCCCCAGCGGGGTCCAGGGGCAGCGCCCCTGGCCTTCCTTCCCACCCGCCCCAAGCTCCAGTTAGAGGCCGGCCTGATCCAGGCGGAGGATCGCGCGGGCGCAGGCTTGGGCGCGGGGGACTAGGCTGTCGAGCATGAGGAATTCGTCTGGCGAGTGGGCTTTGCCGCCGACGGGGCCGACGGCGCAGATGGTTGGGGTGCCTTGGGCGGCGGTGAAGCCGGAGTCGGCGCAGCCGCCGGTGAATTCGCCGTCGGTTTTGAAGCCGGTTTGGGCGGCGCTATCGACGTAGAGGTCGAACAGGCGTTTGGCGGCGGGGCTTTGGCTGAGGGGGAGAAATTCACCGCGGATGGTGAGTTCGGCCTTGGTGCCGGGGACGGAGGCGCGGGCGATGATGTCGTTGATTTTGGCCATGATTTCGTCGCGGTCGGCTGACGTGACGTAGCGCAGGTCGATCTGCCCTTCGGCCCAGGGGGCGACGGTGTTGACGGATTGGCCGCCCGAGACGAGGCCGACGTTGACGGTGATGCCGCGTTCGAGGTCGGTGAGGGCGTGGAGCGCCTGGATTTTGCGCGCGAGTTCCTCGATCGCAGAGATGCCCTCGGAAAAATTGCCGCCGGAATGAGCGGCCTTGCCGGTGATGCGGAAGGCGCTGAAAACGCCGCCCTTGCGCCCGGTGACGACGTTGCCGGAGACGCGGCCGGGCTCGGAGTTGAACACCACGCGGGCGCGGCGTGCCTCGGCCTCGATCACCGGGCGGCCTTCGGGGGAGCCGATTTCCTCATCGCCAGTGAACAGGCCGACAAGCGGGCCGGGGGCGCCGCCGAACTTGTGGAAGCCAGCGAGGATGAACGCGTTCATCACCAGACCGGCCTTCATGTCGGCCACCCCTGGTCCGTAGGCAATGCCGTCCTTGATGGTGAAGGGCCGGCGCTCTACTTCGCCATCGGGGAAGACGGTGTCGCGATGGCCCATCAGCATGATGTTGGCCTGGGCGTTTCCGCTGGCGGCGCCGAGCGGCTGCGCACCGCCGACGAGGGCGCGGATGCAGTCTCCGTGCTTCGATTGCGGCACGCGCTCGGTCGGGATGCCCTGCCCCTCCAGAAACCGCTCAACGGCGGCGCCCACGGCATCGATGCCCGGCTTGTTGTAGCTGCCGCTATCGATGTCGACCATTTCGCGGAGCAGTGAGGTCATCGCCTCGCGCTGCCCGGCAAGCCATTCGCAGATGGCGCTTTCGGTGTTCATGGACGCGACTATGGCGCGGGTTGCGGGCGGACGGAAGCCCTTGACGTTTGGGTGGTGCACACTAGCTATCATTATAGTAGTTGATGGTGTCCCCGATGGTCCAACGCAAAAGCTTCGCCGGCATGGCCTGCCCGATCGCCAGGGGCCTTGAGCACGTTGGCGAGTGGTGGTCGATGCTGATCCTGCGCGACGCGCTCAAAGGGGCGACGCGGTTCGAGCAGTTCCAGGACAATCTCGGCATCGCGCCGGGAATTCTCACGCGCCGGCTGGCGGCGCTGACGGCGTCCGGCCTGTTGGAGCGGCGACGCTACAATGCCCATCCGCCGCGCGACGAATACGTGCTCACCCCGCGCGGGCGGGATTTCCGCCCGGTGCTGCTGGCAATGCTCGCCTGGGGCAACCGGCATTTTCCGCCGGAAGACACCACGATGCGCATCGTCGACCTCGCCACCGGCATAGCGGTCGATCCCGTGCTGGTCGATCCGCGCACCAGTCTGCCGGTCGACGGCCCAGGGTACGCTGTGCAACCCTTCTCGACTCAAGGTCAATCCAGCCATGAATAGCACGACCTCCGCCACCGAGGCGGGGATGAACCCGCGCACCCGCATGCTGCTCCAAGGCGCCATCGTGCCGACGCTGCTGCGCATGGCCTGGCCGAACGTGGTGGTGATGCTCGCACAATCCGCCACCGGGCTGATCGAGACCTATTGGGTGGCGCGGCTGGGAACGGATGCGCTGACCGGCATGGCGCTGGTGTTCCCCGGCTTCATGCTGATGCAGATGCTCCCGGGCGGCGCCATCGCCGGCGGGATTTCCTCGGCGGTGGCACGCGCGCTGGGCGGTGCTGCATGCGATTGTCATCAACATCGCGCTGGGCGTGCTGACCGGCGGGCTGTTCCTTGCTTTCGGCACGCCGCTCTATCGCGCACTCGGCGGCAGCGGCGGTTCGCTCGATGCCGCTTTGGTCTATTCGAACATCATCTTCGCCGGCATCCCGCTGACCTGGCTGATGAACGCGTTCGCCAGCGTGATCCGCGGCACCGGCAACATGCTGGTGCCGTCGTTGGCGATCTGCGTCAGCGTGGCGCTGCTGGTGCCGCTTTCGCCGCTGCTGATCTTCGGGCTTGGGCCGATCCCGGCCCTCGGCATCGCCGGTGGGGGGGTCGCGGTGGTGCTGACGACGGGGCTGACGGCGGCGCTGCTTGGGCTCTACATCCTCGCCGGGCGCAGCATCGTGCGGCTGAAGGCGGCGCGGCTGCGCGGGGAATTTTTCGTGGACATCCTGCGCGTCGGCGCGGTCGCGGCGATCAGTACGCTGCAGACGACGCTGACGGTGGCGCTCACCACCGCGCTGGTGGGCCATGCCGCGGGGCCGGATGGGGTGGCGGGCTACGGCACCGGTAGCCGGCTGGAATACCTGCTGATCCCCGTGGTGTTCGGCCTCGGCGGCCCGATGGTGGCGCTGGTGGGCACCAATATCGGGGCGGGGCAGAACGCGCGAGCGCTGCGCATCGCGCTCACCGGTGGCGGCCTGGCCTTCGCCATCAGCGAGATCATCGGCCTCACCGCCGCCACTTTTCCGGTGGCCTGGCTCGGCCTGTTCGGCGATGACCCCGCGATGCTGGCGACCGGTGCCGACTATCTGCGGATGGTCGGCCCCACCTATGGGTTCTTCGGTCTGGGGTTGTCGCTCTATTTTGCCTCGCAGGGCGCCGGCCGGCTGTTCTGGCCGCTGGCCGGGGGAATGCTACGGCTGTTCATCGCCGTGGTCGGCGGTTGGGCGGCCTATGCGCTGACCGGCTCGCTCAGGCTGGTGTTTGCCACGCTTGCAGCCGCCCTGGTCGTCTACGGCGTTGTGGTCGCCGGGGCGGTCGCGCGCGGGGTGTGGTTCGGGAAAGCCTAGAGCAACAGTCGATCCGACGGCAACGCCGTCCGGCTAAAGTTGCTCGCCAAAACAAAAGACTATAGCCGTAGCCGTGCTTCTAGCAGCACGGCTACGGCTCTAAACCTGCTCGGTATCGAGCGCGTAGCCCGCGGCGCGCACGGTGCGAACGACATCGAGTTCGCCCTCGCCGTTGATGCTTTTGCGCAGGCGGCGGATATGCACGTCGACCGTACGGGGTTCGACATGGATGTCCTTGCCCCAGACGCCGTCGAGCAGTTCCTCGCGGGTGAACACACGGCGGGGATGGCGCATGAAGAATTCCAGCAGGCGGTATTCGGTCGGCCCGAGATGCACCGGCCGGCCGCCGCGCTGCACCCGATGCGTCGCGAGGTCCATGCTGATGTCGTGGAATTCGAGCGCGCCCTTGGCGGGCATTCCACCAGAGCGGCGCAGCAGCGCGCGCATGCGGGCGATCAGCGCCTCCATGTTGAAGGGCTTGGTGATGTAGTCGTCGGCACCGGTGTTGAGGCCGCGCACGGCGTCCTGGTCCTCGGTACGGGCGGTGACCATGATCACCGGCAGGTTGCGCGTCTCGTGACGGCGGCGGATCTGGCGGCAGACCTCGATGCCGGAGAGTGTTGGCAGCATCCAGTCGAGCAGCACGAGATCGGGCGCCGACTCGGCGATGAGGTTCAGCGCCTCCTGCCCGTCGCCGGCTTCCTCGACGTGGAAACCCTGCTTCTCCAGGTTGTAGCGCAGCAGCGTTGCAAGCGCCGCCTCGTCCTCGACGACGAGAACGCTGGGACGGCCGGTAGTGGACCCATCGGGCATGGAGAGGCTCCTATTGCTCACGTGCCGGACGCACGACCGCGGAGGACGAGGTGTCGCCCTTCGGCCGCGCGTCGATCAGCGGCACGCCAAGCTCGGCATAATGGACCAGTTCGGCGATGTTGGTGGCGTGATCGCCGATGCGTTCGAGGTTCTTGGCGATGAACAGCAGGTGCGTGCACGGCGTGATGTTGCGCGGGTCTTCCATCATGTAGGTGATGAGTTCGCGGAACAGCGCGTCATAGATTTCATCGATCGCCGCATCCGAGCGCCAGACCTGGAGCGCCTTCTCGGTGTTGGTCTCTCCCACCGCATCGACGATGAGCTTGAGATTTTCCTGCACCAGGCGGGACATGTGGGCGAGGCCGGAGAGCTTGAAGGGCAGCGCGAACTGCCGCAGCACCAGGCTGCGCTTGGCGACGTTGGTCGCGTAGTCGCCGATGCGTTCGAAATCGCCGGTGATCTTGAGGCTGGCGAAAATCAGGCGCAAATCCTGCGCCATCGGCTGGCGAAGTGCGAGCAGGCGGATGACGAACTGCTCGACTTCGCGCTCCAGCCCATCGACCGCGGGGTCGGACTCGATCGCGCGCGATGCGGCTTCGCTGTCGCCTTCGAGGATGGCGGTGCAGGCGAGCGCCACCTGGCTTTCCACCATGCCGCCCATGCTGGTGATGAGGGCGGCGAGGCGCTTGAGTTCCTGGTCGTAGCGCTTGACGATGTGCTCGGTGGTTTCGGGCATGTGTGCGGTCTCCCTCAGCCGAACCGGCCGGTGATGTATTCCTGGGTACGGTGTTGCTGCGGGGCCGTAAACATCTGCGCGGCGGTGCCGACCTCGACGAGTTCGCCGAGGTAGAAGAACGCCACCTGATCGGCGCAGCGGGCGGCCTGCTGCATGTTGTGGGTGACAATGACGATGGTGAAATCCCGCTTCAACTCGTCGATCAGCTCCTCGATCTTGAGCGTGCTGATCGGGTCGAGCGCGCTGGTCGGCTCGTCGAACAGGATCACCTCGGGCCGCACGGCGATGGTGCGCGCGATGCACAGACGCTGCTGCTGGCCGCCGGAAAGCCCCATCGCCGAGGTGCCGAGCCGATCCTTCACCTCGCCCCACAAGGCGGCGCGGGTGAGTGACCATTCGACGCGCTCATCCATCGCGGTCTTGGAGAGTTGTTCGTGCAGCTTCACGCCGAAGGCGATGTTGTCGTAGATCGACATCGGGAAGGGTGTCGGCTTCTGGAACACCATGCCGATGCGGCTGCGCAGATGATTGAGGTCGACGCCGGGGGCGATGATGTTCGCGCCGTCCATCAACACCTCGCCGGTGGCACGCTGACCGGGGTAGAGATCATACATGCGGTTGATGACGCGCAGCAGGGTCGACTTGCCGCAGCCGGAGGGACCAATCATGCCGGTCACCTGGCGATCGGGGATCTCGGCGTTGATCCCCTTCAGCGCCTTGTTGGCCCCGTAGAAGAAGTCGAGGTTGCGGATTGAGATGCGCGCGGCCGATAGGGCGGCGCCCGAGCGCGTTTCCATCGCCCCGATATTCGGCTTGTTCACGCTGTCATTCATCGTGGTGCTCATGGTTCGGGGTCCGTTGAAGAAGTCAGACGCGCGGCCGCAAGGCGAAGCGGGCGACGACGTTGAGGGTCAGCACGCCGACGGTGATCAGCAGGGCGCCGGTCCAGCCAAGCGCAATCCAATCCTGATACGGCGAGCCGGCGTAGGCGTAGATGGTGACCGGCAGGCTCGACATCGCTTTCGTGAGGTCAACCGACCAGGTGAGGTTGCCGAGCGAGGTGAAGAGCAACGGCGCGGTCTCGCCGGCGATGCGGGCGACCGCCAGCAGCACGCCGGTGAGCAGCCCGGGCAGCACCGAGCGGTAGCAAACCAGGGTGATCATCTTCCATTTCGGTGCACCGAGCGCGATCACCGCCTCGCGCAGCGTGTTGGGCACCAGGTTCAGCATGTCCTCAGTGGTGCGCACGACGATCGGGATGACGATCACCGCGAGCGCCGCGGAGCCTGCGATGCCGGAGAAGCCCCCGAAGGGCAGCACCATCAACTGGTAGATGAACAGGCCGATGAGAATTGAGGGGGCAGACAGCAGGATGTCGGAGACGAAGCGCACGGCGTCTCCGAGCTTCGAGCCGCGGGCATATTCAGCGAGGTAGGTGCCGACCAGCAGGCCGATCGGGGCGCCGATGACGGTGCCGAGCGTCGTCTGGATCAGGGTGCCGACGATCGCGTTGAGCAGGCCACCATGGGAGCCGGGCGGGCGCGTCACGTCAGTGAAGACGGTGATGCTCATGCTCTCCAGGCCGCGCCACAGCAGAGTGATGATGATGGAGGTAAGGAAAATCAGGCCGACGAGGGTCGCGGCCAGCGCCAGGGTGCGAAACACCGCGTCGACGCGATGGCGGCGGCGGCCGAGCTTGCGGGCCATGACGGCGTCGCGGGCGGCAAATGTTGTGGTCGTGCTCATGGTGCCTGCCTCACGCGCCGGCCCGCGGGCGCAGCAGCAGCCGCGAGATCGCGAGAACGATGAAGGAGATGATGAAAAGGATGAAGCCGAGGGCCAGCAGCGAGGAGAGTTTGAGACTGCCCGCCTGGGCCTCGCCGAATTCGAGGGCGACGATGGAGGCGATGGTGTTGCCGGGGCCGAACAGGCTGGTGGCGATGCGGTTGGCGTTGCCGATCACGAAGGTCACCGCGAGGGTTTCTCCCAGCGCGCGGCCGAGGCCGAGCATGATGCCGCCGATCACCGAGCGGCTGGTGTAGGGCAGCACGACGTTCCACATCACCTCGGTGCGCGTGGCGCCAAGCCCGTAGGCGCTCTCCTTGTAGACGGCGGGGACGGTCACGAAGACGT
>JAPLOH010000298.1:0-561 GCA_026400845.1 Alphaproteobacteria bacterium | reverse complement strand
ATCATGATGGCGAGGATCATCGCCGCGGTGAACAGGCCGGTGCCGAAGGGCGGGCCGGCGAACAGGAAGCCGATCAGCGGCCATTCGCCGATGCTGTCGATGATCGCGGGCTGCACGGTCTGCGCCATGATGGGAACGACGACGAAGAACCCCCACATGCCGTAGATGATCGAGGGCACGGCGGCGAGCAGCTCGATCGCGGTGCCGATGGGGCGACGCAGCCGGTCGGGGGCGAGTTCGGTCAGGAAATAGGCGATCCCGAAGGCGATCGGCACGGCGAGAAACAGTGCCATGATGGAGGTCAGGATGGTGCCGTAGATAGGCACGATGGCGCCGAAATTCTCGGCCACCGGGTCCCAGTCGTCGCCCCAGATGAAGGGGAGGCCGAAGGCGCGCAGTGCCGGCAGGGCGCCGATGAAGAGCTCGACGATGATGGCGCCAAGCAGCACCAGCACGAATACGCCGGCGGACTGGCAGAGCAGCGCGAATATCTTGTCGCCGTACGATGCGCCGGAGCGGTTCGCGGTGGCGGGAGGGGCTGCGAGTGTGGCGGTCTGCGAC
>JAPLOH010000069.1 GCA_026400845.1 Alphaproteobacteria bacterium | reverse complement strand
GCGTCATGCTGGCCGTATCCTCGACCGATGAGCGCATTGCCGCCGTCCTGCACGACGTTTGCGAGGACTGCCCCGGCTGGACGCCCGACCGGCTGCGGGCCGAAGGCTTCGCACCCCAGATCATCGCGGCACTCGATTCCGTCACCAAGCGCGAGGGCGAGGGCTATGATGATTTTGTGCGACGCGCGGCGGCAGACCCTATCGGCCGATCCGTCAAACTGGCCGACATGCGCGACAACTGCGACCTGTCACGCATCGCCGCACCGGAGCCGAGGGACTTCGAGCGGATCGCGAAATACGGCCGCAATCGCGAGAATCGAGGGCGCGCCGGCTGCCGCCTCTACCTAGGTGCGGCCGGGGATGCACCCGGCCAATGTTGGTTTACAGTCCGCTCAGGCTTCGCCAGCGCCGCCAATGATCCGGTAGACGCTGGCCCGACCGATGCCGAGACGGCGGGCAATCTCACTCGGCCCGACCCCTTCCGCGACGAGCTCGGCAACCTGCTTCGCCTTGGCGCGGGCGGTGGGAGCCCGGCCCTTGTATTTGCCTTCCTCGGATGGAGAGGATGCGCAGGCCGACGCCCCGGCCCTTTAGGGTGTCGACGATACCGAGCAGATCGGAGGTGCTGCGTGCCAGCCGGTCCGGCTTGGTGACAACCAGCACGTCACCCGGCCGGAGGTAGTCGAGCGCCGCCGCTAGTTGCGGGCGGACGGTGGCGACGCTGGAAACCTGTTCAGAGAACACGCGGGCACAACCGGCGGCCCGCAAATCCCGTTCCTGCGCGGCAAGGCCGGCCTCTTGTTCAATGGTGGAGGTGCGCGCGTAGCCGATGACGGCGCCAGTCTCGGCAGGGATCGGGGCGGGTGCGGTTTTGCGTGCCATGGGGTGCCTCTTGTTCCAATGAAGTCTTAGACGTTATCGCGCGATACGTCCCAAATGTCAAAGATAATTTGTATGAGACATAATCCGAGGCATCGTGAGACGACTCACTAGGGCTTGCCCTATTGAGACAATCCCCCGGCGGCGCAGGAGCTCGACCGGCTGGCCGAGGGCGCGATCCTGGCCGGCGAGGGCGGCGCGGTGCGGGAGCTCGACCGGCTGGTCAAGGGCGTGATCCTGGCCGGAGAGGGCGGCGCGGTGCGGGAGCTCGACCGACTGGTCAAGGGCGTGATCCTGGCCGTCAAGGGCGGCGCGGTGCGGGAGCTCGACCGGCTGGTCAAGGGTGTGATCCTGGCCGGCGACGGCGGCGCGGTGCCGAAGCTCGACCGGCTGGTCAAGGGCGTGATCCTGGCCGGCGACGGCGGCGCGGTGCGAGAGCTCGACCGGCTGGTCAAGGGCGTGATCCTGGCCGGCGAGGCTGCATCGTCACGCCATTGAGTGCGCCCCCCGTGCGCTCGCCGCCTACATTTGCCGGGAGGGAGGGGGGGGCGGTTTTGCGCCTCTCCGCACGCGTGAGCGGGGGTGCCTCCGTGCTTTTTCCCTCTTCCCGGATTTTTTGACCTGAGACCGGAACCCTCTGCCCGCCCCCTTCCTCGCAGATCGCGCTTGACCAGGCGCGCGGCTTCGCAGCATCGTCCGCCCCGGAGCTTGAACACTCCTTGACCGAAGTAGCGACCCCCACCCCGCCGGGTGGGTTCCTGACGCCATACCTCCGGGGGCGGCGCGCGCATGTCCAAGGGGGCGACCCCCAAAGGCGCGTCGGCCCGTCTACTTCCGGGTGTTCAACCCCCGGAGCGGCTGCGGCATGAACACCGCGGGCGCTCCGGTAATCGTGTGAAGTAGGAGCGCCGTCATGATCCATGACGATTCGCGCGGCGATGCCGCATCAGTCATCCACTACCACGCGGGCCAGTCCGCGAACGACCATGCCGCCCCCGGCCGGCCACTGACCCAGGAGGAAGCCGCGCAGGTGTTCGCCATCGCGCGGGCCGAGGCCGAGCAGCGCGACGAGGCGCGCCGGGCCGCCGAGCGGGCGCGATACCAAATGGAGGTAGACGCGGCGATCGCCGTGCAGGCCGCTGCCGAGGCGGGCGCCGGATCGAGCATCGACGGGTTGGCCCGCGCCATGCTCGCCCTCAACCGCATGGCCGAGATCGCCCCGGATGACATGCTGACCTCAACGGCGCTCGACTATCAGGGCACGGCATGCAGCCGCCTTTCGGCAGCGCCCGCGCTCGACACGCTCGACCTTGCCCGCAAGCTCGCCGGCTTGGTCGGGGAAATCCTGCGATCCGGCGAGCGCCCGGACCTCGCCATCCTCGCGCTGGCAAGTTCGGCGCTAGTCGATGCCGTGGCGCTCGCCTCCGGGCCGGTCACGCTCCCGCCTTTGCCGATAAGCCTCCGGGGGACCCCTACGAATGGGGAGGGCGAGGCTGTGTGACGGCGGTATGGCCGTATCCTGTGGCGAACACCTTTGCTTGGCAGTGCGTGCCGATCCAACGCGAGCCGCCGGGCTGCTGGCACGGCCGAAAATGCGCCTTGGTGCCAATATACTGTTAGTGACTGCGGTGATTCTCGGTCGATTGGTGCTCAGTCAATTAACGACAGGAGCACGCAATCACTATGCACAACACCACACGCCATCCGGCGAGTCAGCAGCCGGTGCACCGGCCTGCGGATGCGAGGGTCGCACCCCTGCCAAAGCCCGGACCGGTCGTCATTGTTGTCACGGAGCAGGAGGCAGCCAAGATGCTCAGCGTGAGCATGCGCCACCTTCAGCGCCTTCGCGGCGAGGGCGACGGACCGCCTTGCATTCAACTCGGCCCGCGCCGGATCGGCTACCGCGTTGCCGATTTGGACGCGTGGCTTTCGGGCCGGCTGATCGAGACACGCCAGCAGCCTATTGCCACGCAACGGGGTGCAAAATGATCGCGACCGATCTTGACCCCATTTGGTTCGCTGTTCGCTTCGCGCGGGCACTGGAATTGGTGGAAACCGTTCCCGGCGCCCTCGGCCGCTTTGTCGCGGCCTCGATCAAGGATGATGGGACACGAGCAGGCGAGGAATGGGCGCGAGCCTGTTCGCAAGAGATCTATGATTCTAGAGCTGCCGCCGTCAGGGCCGCCATGAGGGCAAGAAAAGTCCTGGGCGGCCGAATGAACGCCGTAATTCAGAGCATCGAAGATTTGGGCGGCATTGATGCCATTGAGGCAAGGGCCGCAATCATTGCCGATGGCGGCGCGGATATCGTTCCGTTTCCGCCCGGTGGTGGCGGCGATGACGGTAGTGCGGCGGGATGACCGGCGCACTTCCACACGACGCCCGCGAGCTCGCTGCTGAGCTTGCCCGCCGGGCGCCGGCCTTGGCTGCCGAGCTCTTGCCACATGGCCACCGCGAGGGTGCCGAGTGGCGGTGCGGTAGCTTGGCCGGCGAGGCTGGCAAGTCGCTGGCGGTGCATTTGTTCGGCACCCGCGCCGGGGTGTGGAGTGACTTTGCATCCGGAGAGGCCGGCGATGCGCTCGACCTCGTGGCCGCCGTGCGGTGCGGGCGGAACGTCAGGGACGCCATGGCGTGGGCGCGGGCATGGCTTGGCCGACCGGAGCAGGCCGCGCCGCTTCGCACGGCATCATCCGGGCGGACACCGGCCGGGCCGGACGATGACCAGGCCGAGCGGCGGCGCAAGGCGCTGGCCCTCTTCCTGACCGCACCGGAAGGCATCGCGGGCACGCCGGTTGCGCTCTATCTCGCCGGGCGCGGGATAGACCTCGCGGAGCTCGGCCGCGCGCCGCGCGCCCTGCGCTTCCACCCTGACGCATGGTGTAGCGAGGCCCGGCGAGGACTGCCCGCCATGCTCGCCGCTATCACCAACGGGGCCGGAGAGCATGTCGCCACGCATCGCACATGGCTGGCGCGGGACGAGGCCGGGCGGTGGCGCAAGGCGCCGCTGCAAGAGCCGAAGAAGACTCTCGGCAGCTACGCGGGCGGGTTCATCCCTTTGCAGCGCGGCGCATCCGGCAAGCCCCTGCGATCCGTCCCCCAAGGCGAGACGGTGGCCATCGCCGAGGGCATCGAGACGGCGCTCTCGGTCGCGCTGGCGTGCCCGGAGCTCCGGGTGATCGCGGCGGTATCCCTCGGCAACATGGCGCGCATCGTGCTGCCGGCGGCGGTGCGCACCGTGATTGTCTGCGCTGACAATGACGGCGCGGAGAACGCCGGGGCGGCGCGGGCGCTAGATGCGGCGCTGGCCGCGTTCTGCGGCGGCCGGCGGCGGGTGCGGCTGGCCCGTCCGCCGGTCGGGAAGGACTTCAACGACACGCTGCAAGCGGGAATGGACACATGAGCGGGCGCGCGAACGGGGCCGGCCAAGCCGGCAGCAAGGGCGCCACACCGCCGCACCGGTTGAACGGTGGCAAGGGGACGGTGCGGCGGGCCATCGCGGAGGCCGCGCCCGTGGCGGCGCCGCAAGCGACCATTCCGTTCGGTTTTGAGATGCGCGACAACGGGTTGTGGCGCCTGCCGGGCGAAGGCAAGGCCCCCTTCCGTGTGTGCGG
>JAPLOH010000194.1:1292-5555 GCA_026400845.1 Alphaproteobacteria bacterium | reverse complement strand
GCACGAGGCCAATGAGGTCCTGATCGGCGATCATGCCACCACAACCTCGGCCATGAACTTCTTCCAGGCGCGCAGCTGGTTGCGCATCTGCCGCTCCGTGGTGCCGTTGGTCACCGCGGTATCCCCAGCGGTTTCGCCCGCTTCGTAATTGCGCTGGGTGTTGATCCAGACATTGCCGTCGGCGTGCATCGCGTCCTGCGCGCGCTCGTACATTTCGAGGTCGTCATGCCCCACCGGCGAGGTCGGCGCGTTGATGAGGCGCGAATACATCAGCGTGCGTTCCAGCAGCTTGTTGGGCGCGCCGACGAGGCGGAAGGTCCAGCTTTCTACCATCGTCTTGTCGGCGGCGATCGGCTTGAAGATGCGCAGCGCCTGGATCGGGCCTTTCATCGTCATATTGGGGAAATAGGCGGTGTTGTGGCGGTTGGTATCGAGAATGCGCCGCGCCTTTTCCTCGCCATGGGCGGCGACCATTTGCTCGTAATAGCCGGGGATGGCGGAGTAGTCGGAATGGATGGAATGGGAGACGCCGGTATGGCCGTGCCCGTTCGGCCAGACCTGGATGCCCATGCTGTCGAACGCCTGATAGGAGGACATGAAGGGCGCGTAGATCTCCACCGCCGGATGTTTCGGCGTGCCTGCCGGCATGGTGTTCCACACCGCCACCGCGGTGCCGGCCGAGCTTTCATGGGCGACCATGGGGTGGCAGGTGTCGGTGAGGTTCTCCATCAGCATCTTGTAGTTGCAGTGGTGGAGATAGCGCAGCACGCCGCCGGCCACTTCCAGCTTTCCCACCGGCGAGCGGTCCACCATGTTGTCGAGGCTGGAGAGGCTGTCGCCGAAGAAGTCCTCGAAGCCGATGCCTTCGCCAGCGAGACGGGCGAAGACGAAATCGCGGTAGACATGCACGCCGGCCACCGGCGTCATGCCCTTGGCGGCTTCGGAGCCCTTGAACTCGGTCTGGGCATAGCCGTCGGGCATCGGGATGGCGGCGATGCTGCCGTCGAGCCGGAAACTCCAGGCGTGGTAGGGGCAGCGGAAGAAGCGGCCGGCATTGCCGCACAGCTCGTTGGCTACCCGCGTGCCCTTATGCGGGCAGCGGTTGTAGAGCACGGAAATCCCGCCATCGCCGCGCCGCACCATCACCACGGGGGTGACGCCGATGGTGGTGGTGATGAAGTCGCCCATCGCCGGGATCTGGCTGGCATGGCCGACATAGACCCAGGCATTGCCGAAGACGTGCTTCATCTCGAGGTCGAACACCTCGGGGGAGGTGTAGATGTCGCGGTGGACTTCGGTTTCGCGGATCAGGGCGCGCGCGGATTGGATGTCGTATGGCATCGCGTGGCTCACAGGGTGGCGATGGTGCGCAGTGCGCCGTCGAGCAGCGTTCCGTCCTCGTCGGCGAGGGCGGCATCGCGCAGGCGGCGGATCCAATCGGCGGCGTCGGCGCGGCCGTCGAGCAGGGCGACGGCGCCGATCACGCGATCGAACTTCGAGGCGCCGCGGGCGTGGGTGTCGCTATAGCCCTTCACCAGGCGGCGGCATTTGAGGATTTCGACGGCGAGGCGCTCGTCGCGCGGCGCGGTGGCGGCGGCGAGGTCAAGCCAGGTCTGCACATGCGCCATTTCGCGGGAATGGCGCAGCAGGCGCCGCCGCCATGGCTTCAGCCCGGCGAAGAGATACAGCGGCAGGAAGCCGCTGAGTGCGGTGGTGCGTACCCGCCTTCCGCGCGCGAAGATGCGCTCCAGCAGGCCGCGAAGTAGCGCCGAATTCTCCACGAAACGGCCGAGCCCGGCCGTCATGGTGGCGCAGATTGCCTGCACGCGGGGATGCATGAACTCGGTGGTGTCCACCACCTGATCCTCGCGCGCCTGTACCTCAGTGCGCACCCGCTCGAACCGGCTGCCGCGGGTCTTGAGGTCGGCGACGCGGATCACGTCGTCATAGGAGAGCGCGACCGCGATCTGGCGCGCCGCCTCGATGGTGAGCGCGTGATCGGCGCCGCGATCGAGCTTGACGAGCACGGAAACGCGGTCGAGATACTCATGCGCGTAGGCGACGTCCTGGTAGTCCACCATGCGGCGCAGCCCGGCGCGCAGCATGTCGTGCGCGGCGGCGGGGAATTCGGTGAGGCGGGCGAGGGCGCGGGCGAGTTCCGCCCGTTCGCGCGGATTGCCGCCGATTACCTCGGCGGGCACCAGCGGCACCACGGTCTCCGGCGGGGGAGGGGTCTGCACCGTCGCGAAACCGGCGCCGAAGGCACGCAGGCTGCCATCCACGCCGACGCCGGCGGATTTGATGGTGGCTTCGAAATCAGCGCGCTCGAAGGGCAGCGCCCCGCTGCCGGCGAGCGCGCCGAACAGGGCGGCGGAAATCACGCTGCCGGACTTCTCCGCCATCGCCTGCATGTCCGCATGCACGAAGCGCCGCGCGGTGGCCTCGGCGGTGGCGAGCACGGCGGCGCTGTCGGCGCGTCCGTCGCCCGGGTTCGCCTTCTCGGTGACGGCGAGGCTGCGATGGGAGGAGGCGATGAGCGTGGTCTTGTCGGGCGAGACCAGGCCGCGCTGGATCGCGCGCCCGGCCTCCATCAGCTCGGCCGAGATCACCACGTCCACATCGCCGGGCACCGGCATCAGCGAGAGCACGGGACGTGAGTTGCGCTGTTGCGGGCGGATCAGTTCGAGATAGTAGATCGTGGCCCCGGTGCGTTGCGCTACGCCGGGCACCGAGGTGGTCTGCGCCACCCAGCCGCCGGCCTCGGCCATGGCGACGATCCAGTCCGCCAGCACGCCGCCACCCTGGCCGCCCATGGCGGTGATGGCGATGGTGATGGGCCGGTCGATGCCCGCAACTTCGGAGTCCATGCTCAGGCCAGTGCCAGCCGGTTGGTATCGCGCCGGCGTTGCAGCCAGCCGATCACCGCGGTGCGAATCCCGGAAACGAAACGGTCCCACCCGCTCGGGTTGTGCACGATATCGGCGCGATAGAAGGAGGGGCACAGCACCGCGGCCTCCGACACCTCGCCGCAATTGCCGCAGCCGACGCAGGAATTATCGATCGCGGCCACCGGGTCCTCCTTCAGGGGGTCGCCGGAATCCTTCACCGAGAGCGAGGGGCAGCCGGAGAGGCGGATGCAGGCGTGATCGCCGGTGCAGATATCCTCATCGACGCCGAAGCGCGGCTTCACCATCCGCTCGCCCCGCTTCACCGCCGCGTTGAACAGGGGCTTCTCGCGGCGCTGACGGTTCAGCATGCACTCGGACGAGGCGATGATGATTTTCGGCCCCGCCTCCTCCGTGGTCAGCGCCTCGTGCAGCGTGTCGCGCATTTTGGCGACATCGTAGGTGCGGTCGATCCGCCGCACCCATTTGGCGCCGACGCCCTTCACCGCGTCCTCGATCGGGTGCTGGGTGGAGCGGGTGGCGTTGTCGGCGCGGGAGGAGAGAATGTCCTGCCCGCCGGTGGCGGCGGAGTAGTGGTTGTCCACCAGCACCACCACGCCATCGTGCTTATTGAAGACGGCGTTGCCGACGCCGTTCAGCAGCCCGTTATGCCAGAACCCGCCATCGCCCATCACGGAGATGGAACGCTTTTTCGCCTTCACCTGGAAGGCGGCGGCGGAGGAGGCGCCGAGTCCGTAGCCCATGGTGGTGGTGCCGAGGTTGAAGGGCGGGTTGATGGAGAAGAGGTGGCAGCCGATATCGGCGGCGATGTGGTGCGGGCCGAGTTCCTTTTGCACCAGCGTCATCGCCGAGAAGATCGGCCGCTCCGGGCAGCCGGTGCAGAAGCTCGGCGGCCGCGGCGGCACCACCGGGGCGAGCGCCTGCACGGTCTCGCTCGCCAGCAGCGGGCGGGCATCGGGCGGCGGCGTCATCTCATCGAGCAACGCAGGCATGGCGGCGGCGATGAAGGCGCGGATGCCGTCGATCAGCACGGTCGCGGTATATTCGCCGGCCATCGGCAGGGCGCCCTTGCCGTGAATGCGCGCTTGCACGTCCGCCCGGCGTAGGATGGTGTTGAGCGCCTGCTCGATGAATTCGGGCTGGCCCTCCTCCACCACCAGCACGGCTTTCTTCGTTGCGCAGAAGGCGACGAGATCCGCATCGACGAGGGGGTAGGTGACGTTCAGCACATGCAGCGGCACGCGGGTGGCGCCCCAGACATCGGCCAGGCCGAGCAGCTTCAGGGCGCGCATCACCCCGTTATACATGCCGCCCTGCAGGACGATGCCGATCTCCGGGATGTCGCCCGGCATGGTTT
>JAPLOH010000194.1:0-1248 GCA_026400845.1 Alphaproteobacteria bacterium | reverse complement strand
TGAGGGCGGCCGGCAGGCGCTGACGGATCTTCTCCTGCTCATGCATGAAGGAAGCCGGCGGCAGCACGATGCGGCCGGTATCGCGCCGTGGGTTCTCCAGCGCCTCCGCCAGTGTGAAGGTGGGCTTCTTGTTGTCCTTGGCGATGAAACTGCCATGCACGTGGCAGGCGCGGATGCGAACCTCCAGCATGACCGGGGTGTTGCTCACCTCCGACAACTCGAAGGCCTGCTCCGTGAGGCTCACGATGGTTTCGAGATTGGGTCGCGGGTCGAGCAGCCACATCTGGGATTTCATCGCGAAGGCGTGGGTGCGCTCCTGCATGATGGAGGAGCCCTCGCCGTAATCCTCGCCGATGATGATCACCGCGCCGCCGGTCACGCCGCCGGAGGCGAGGTTGGAGAGTGCGTCGCAGGCGACATTGGTGCCGGCGGTTGATTTCCACGTCACCGCGCCGCGGATCGGATACATCACCGAGGCGGCGAGCGTAGAGGCGGCGGCGGCCTCGGAGGCGCTGCTTTCGAAGTGCACGCCGAGGTCGCCGAGGATGCCCTGCGCATCGGCCAGCACGTCCATCAGATGCGAGATAGGCGCGCCCTGATAGCCCGCGACATAGCCGACGCCGGATTGCAGCAGCGCCTTGGTGACCGCGAGAATACCCTCGCCGCGAAACACCTCGCCGGCGCCGAGCTTGAGATCCTGCACCTCGCGCGCGAATGACCGCTCAGCCATGCGAACCCCCAAATCCCGTTGAAACCCAGTGGCGCAGTTTCGGCCGAACCGTCCTTCCCACGCAAGCGCATGATTTTAGCGGTTCCCCGCGCGGCATCCCGCCCCTAAACGCGCTCGAATGATCCGCAAACAGGGGGCTCCCATGGCCGAAATTTCGCGCCGACTGCTGCTTCAATCCGCCGCCGCCGGCAGCCTCGTCACCCCGGCGCTCGCCGCCGAGCCCGATAGCGTGACCGTCGGCTGGCCGAGCGACGTCACCTCGTGGGACCCCAATCAGCGCTTCACGCCGGATGCGCAAAGCATCTTCAAGGCGATCTTCGACCAGCCGCTCGACCAGGACCCCTCGCTGAAGCTGATCCCGAACCTGATCACCAAGTGGGAGATGGGGCCGGAGGCCAAGTCCCTCACGCTGGAATTCCGCGATGACGTCACCTTCCATGACGGCTCGAAATTCACCGCCGAGGATTTCGCCTGGAGCTTCCACGGCCGCATCAAGGCGGGCCACAAAATCGACGTCG
>JAPLOH010000142.1 GCA_026400845.1 Alphaproteobacteria bacterium | reverse complement strand
GGGAGGACAGGATGCGCGCCTGCAGCAGCGCGAGGCCGGCCACCACCGCCAGCACGAACCAGTAGGTCTGCGGCGCGTCGTACAGCGGCACGCCGGCGATGACGAGCGGTGGGATGCCGCTGATGCCGATCGGGCCGCGCGTCAGGCTGTTCCAGTTGAGGATCACCAGCGCCACGATCTGCCCGATCGCCAGCGTGGCGATCGACACATAATGGCCGCGCATGCGAAAAGCGGGGAATACCAACGCGGTGCCGAGCACCGCCGTCACCAGCCCCGCCAGCGCAATCGCCGCGATCACGGGGATATGCAGCTCGATCGCCAGCAGCGAGGAGGCATAGGCGCCGATCGCCAGCAGCCCGGCATGACCGAGCGAGACCATGCCGACGGTGCCGGCGACCAGCGTCAGGCTCAGCGCCAGCAGCCCGTAAAGCAGCGCATTGGTGCCGGTCTGCAACACGTAATCCCCGGCCACCAGCGGCAGCAGCGCCAGCACCACGCCGATCGCCACCATCCCCGGCACGGGGATGCGGATCGGCTTGCCGCGTGCCACGAAACTGCCGGTCATCGGCTCGGGCGGGGTTTCCTTGGCCCGGCTGAACAGCCCGTTGGGGCGAAGGATCAAAATCCCAATCAGCAGCACGAAGGCGAACAAATTGCGGTAGGAGGTGCCGAACAGCGCAATTCCGTAGCTCTCGATCAACCCCAGCAGCAGCGAGCCGGCAATGGCGCCCGGCACATTGCCCATCCCCCCGATGATCTGCGCCACCACCCCCTTCAGCGTGGCGTCGAAACTCATGCCGGGGTCGATGTTGTTGTAGTACATCCCCACCATCATGCCGGACAGCCCGCCGAGAGCCGAGGCGATGGCAAACACCGTCATGTTCACCCGGTTGGTATCGACGCCCATCTGCTTCGCCGCGTCGATATCCTGCGCCGTCGCCCGCACCGCCCAGCCGAGTTTGGTAAAACGCAGAAACCCGAACAGCAGGCCCGCCGAGCCCATCCCGACGCCGAGGATCAGCAGATCAAGCGTGCCGATGGAGCCGCCGCCGACCTGGAACCGCCAATCCGGCAGCAGGCTCGGCAGGGCGCGCGGGTTGGGCGTGAAGACGAGCTGCACAATCTGGTCGAGCACCAGGCTCAGCCCGATGGTCGCCAGCAGGGGCGCGATGCGGGACGTGCCGTGCAGCGGCCGCAGCGCCAGCCGCTCGATCGCCACGCCCAGCGCGCCCGACCCGATCAGCACCGCCGGCACCGTCACATAGAACGGGGTATGCAACTGGGTGATGCACACCCAGCCGATATAGGCGCCGACCGTGTAGAGCGAGCCATGCGCGAAGTTGATGAGGTTGGCGACGCCGAATATCAGTGCCAAACCAACCGCAAGCAGGGCGTAGATATTGCCGACGACGAGGCCGTTTACCGTATAATCAATAAAGGTTCCCATTTAAGGAAGGTGCTCTTTTTTTGAAAAAAAAGAGCCAAAAAAACTTTTATCCGTTTGCAGCGCGGCCTCCCGGGAGAGGGCGGAGCCCAACGGATAAAAAGTTTTTGCTTCTTTTTTCAAAAAGAAGCGCTTCCTTCCTCCCTTCACGACCGCGGCGCCGCCTTGCCATCCCACGACACGAACTTGCCGCCCTTGACCTGAAGGTTCGCCGTGCTGGCGCCCGACACGCGGCGGGTTTCGGGGTCGAACGCCACGCGGCTGAAAATCACCGAGGGCACGTCCCTGATCTTCTCGAGCCCGGTGCGGATATCCGCCCGCGTGGTGCCGAACTGGCGCATCACGGCCGCCATCAGCACCATCGTGTCGTAGCCATAGGCGCTGAACGTGTCGGGCTCTTCCTTGTATTTCGCAGAGAACGCCTTCACGAAATTCTGCACCTCCGCGCGGGGCTCCTCGGGGAAGAAGTTGGACTGGCTGTAGACGCCCTCCGAGGCATCGCCGGCGAGCTCGATGAATTTCGGCGAATAGATCGAGCCGATGCCGACCAGCGGCTGGGTGATGCCGGAGACGCGGGTTTGCCGGGCGATCAGGGCGGCGTCGGCGTAGTAGGAAATCAGGATCACCCCGTCCGGCTTGGCGTCGCGCACACGCACCAGGGTGGAGCGGAAATCCTTCTCCTCCGGCATGTAGCCCTCGACCGCCACCACCTCGGCGCCGAGCGACTTGGCGGTGGAGACCGCAAGGTCCTTCGAGGTGCGGCCCCAATCGGTGTTGAGGTGGAGGATGGCGAGCTTCTTGAGTTCGAGTTGCTTGACCGCGAACTGGATCAACTGCGGCGACTGCTCGGACTGGCTGAGCGAGTTGCTCCACATATAGTCGCCGCCCTTGGTGAAATCGGGGTGCGAGTTGGTGAAGCCGAACTGCACCAGCTTGCCGCGCTGATAGATCGGGCTGGCTGCCATCGAGGCGGGCGAGGAGAAATCGCCCAGCTCCACCACGATTTTCGGATCGCCGACGAATTTCTGCGCGATGGCGACGGACTGGCGCGGGTCGTTCTGGCTGTCCTCGAAGCGGTATTCCAGCGGCCGGCCCTTGATGCCGCCGCCGGCGCCGTTGATTTCCTCCAGCGCGAGATCGAACCCCTTTTTCCACTGCGCGCCGTACTGCGCCGCCGGCCCGGTGAGCGGGCCGGAGACGCCGATCAGCACGGGGTCGGCGGCGAAAGCGCGGGTGGCGGCCAGCGTGGCAACGCCGGCGAGCAGCGTGCGGCGAGTGGTCAGGGAGCCGGAACGGTCGAGCATATACGCCTCGCGAAAACAGCGGTTGAGGGATGCCGGCGTAGGCCGCCGGGCGGGCACGGGACGTGGAGCGTCCGCGCGTGCTTGGACCGGTCGAGCTTTCGACGGATCGCCGCCGCCGTCAATCCGAATCCCGCCGCGCGTGACAATTTGGCAACCGCCACCGTCACGGGCCGCCGGCGGGGAATATCCATCCCCTTTTCGCCCGGCGCGCGGAAGTTGATACTCCCCATGCCGCGCACCCGATGCTAGGCTGGCAGCATGATCACAGCTCAACTCGTGCCGATCCTGTCGGACAACTACGCCTGGCTCCTGCGTTGCAGCAGCACCGGCGCCACCGCCATCGTCGATCCCGCCGAGGTCGCCCCGGTCGCCGCCGCGATCGATGCGGCCGGCGGCAGGCTCGACATGATCCTGCTCACCCATCACCACGGCGACCACATCGCCGGCACCGACGACATCCGCGCCCGCTACGGCGCCCGCGTGGTCGGCGCCCGCGCCGACGCGCACCGGCTGCCGAAGCTCGATGTGGTGGTGTCCGAAGGCGACACCGTCACCCTCGGCGCCAGCACCGCCAGCGTGATCGACACCCCCGGCCACACCCGCGGCCACATCGCCTACCACTTCGCCGACGGCCACGTGCTGCTGTGCGGCGACACCCTGTTCAGCCTCGGCTGCGGCCGCCTGCTCGAAGGCAACGCGGCCGAGATGTTCGCCTCGCTCGCCAAGCTGGCCAAGCTCGGGCCGGAGACGCTGGTGTGCTGCGGCCATGAATACACCGAAAGCAACGCCCGCTTCGCGCTCCACGCCGACCCCGGCAACGCCGCCCTGGTTGCCTACGCCGCGAAAATGCGCGGCTGGCGCGCCGCAGGGAAGCCGAGCCTGCCGAGCCTGATGGCGGACGAGCTGGCCGCCAACCCGTTCCTCCGCGCGCCTGACGTCGCCACCTTGGCCGATCTGCGCGGACGCAAGGACACGTTCTGAACCTGCTCGACCCCGCGCTGCCGGCCGAGGCGGTCATCGCCGCCCTCGGCCTGCAACCGCATCCCGAAGGCGGGCACTACCGGGAAATCTGGCGCGACACCCCCGCCGATGGCGGGCGCGGGGCGGCGACTTCCATCCTGTTCCTGCTGGCCGAAGGTGAGCGCAGCCACTGGCACAAGGTGGATGCCGCGGAGCTGTGGATATGGAACGCCGGCGGGCCGCTGCGGCTCGAACTGGCGGAGACGAGCATCCTCCTCGGCCCCGATCTCGCCGCCGGGCACGGGCTGCAGGGCGTGGTGCCGAAGGACGCCTGGCAGGCCGCGATGCCGCTTGGCGGCTGGGCGCTGGTGAGCTGCGTGGTGGCGCCGGCCTTCCAATTCGCCGGTTTCACGCTTGCCCCGCATGGCTGGCACCCGAGCCGGGGCCCCTTCCCTTCGGCCTGAGCCGCACCTAGCTTCCGGCATCCACCAACAACGAGACGGATACCAAATGAGCAAGCTCGACATAATCGGCATCTCCGGCAGCCTGCGCAAAGGCTCCTTCAACGCTGGCCTGCTGCGCGCCGCGCAGGAGGAAGCCGCCGCCGACGTTTCCATCGAAACCTACGACTACTCCGACGTGCCGCTCTATAACGGTGACGTGGAAGCCGCCGGGCAGCCGGCCGCCGTGGCGCGCTTCAAGGAGCGCATCCTGAAGGCCGACGCGATCCTCTTCGCCGTGCCGGAATACAACTACTCCTTCCCCGGCGTGCTGAAGAACGCGATCGACTGGGCCTCGCGCCCCTATGGCAAGTCCGCCTGGGCGGGCAAGCCGGTGGCGATGCTCTCCACCGGCGGCGGGCTCGGCGCCTCGCGCGCCCAGTATCAGCTGCGCCAGGTGCTGGCCGGCCAGGGCATGTGGATCCTGCCCGCCCCGGAAGTCTTCGTGGTGAACGCCGCCACCAAGTTCGACGCCGATGGCCGCCTGACCGATGACGCCGCGCGCGGCCTGATCAAGCAGGCGGTGGCCGGCCTCGCCGCCCTCACCCGCCGCCTCGCCGCCTCCGCCTAAGCGCATCCCCGTGGCCGGCAACCGCTGGGGCTTCCTGCTGCTGCTCTCGTTCATTCGGGTGGCGATGGGAATCCAATACCAGTCGGTGGCCGCCGCGGGGCCCGCCATCCGGGATGACCTCGGGCTCGACTATGCCGGGCTCGGGGCCATCACCGGCAGCTACATGATGCTGGGCGCCATCTTCGCCCTCCCCGCCGGCTTCGGGGGGGCGCGCTTCGGCGATCGGCGCATGCTGATCGCCGGGCTCACCCTCATGGTGGCCGGCGGCATCGGCATCGGCTTCGCCCCCGCCTTCGCGCCCGCTTTGTTCTTCCGCCTGTTCGCCGGCATCGGCGCGGTGATCCTCAACATCGTGATTTCCAAGATGGTGATGGACCGCTTCGAGGATGCCACGCTCGGCCTCGCCATGGGCGTGCTGCTCGGCGCCTGGCCGCTCGGCATCGGGCTGGGCTCGATTTTCCTGCCCTACCTCGTGGACCCGCTGGGCTGGCGCGGCGTGATGTTCTTCGCCGCCGCCTGCTGCGCCGCCTTCCTCGCCCTCACCATCGCCGCCGTGCCGCAAGGGCCGAAACGCACCCCCGGCCCGCTGCGCTTCGGCCTCTCCGGCCGCACCACCGCCGCCGTGGTGGCGGCCGGCTTCGTCTGGCTGCTCGGCAACGCCGGCTACATCATCCTGCTCGGCTTCGCGCCCGCCTACTACGTGGAGCAAGGCATGAGCCTGGCCGCCGCCGGCGCCGTCGTCAGCCTCGCCTCCTTCGCCACCATCCCCGTCGGCCCGATCGGCGGCTGGCTCGGCCAACGCCTGCCGCCCATGGCACTCACCGCCATCTGCATGGCGCTGACGTCAGCCGGCATTTTCATGCTGCCCGGCGCTGCCTATCCGGCGATTACCCTGTTCCTGATCGGCGCCGTGCTCGGCCTGCCCTCCGGCCTCATCGTGGCGCTGCCCGCCCGCGTGCTGCGCCCCGACCAACGCGCGGTGGGCATGGGCATTTTCTGCCTCGGCCTGTCGCCCCCCTCCGCCGGCTGGGTGCGCGACGTAACCGGCGCCCCCCACGCCCCCTTCACGGTGGCCGCAGCGGTGAACGTCTCGACGCTCGTGGCGATCGGCGCGTTCCTTCTGCTGGCACGGCGAGTGGTGCGGGGCTAGAAAAGCGAAACCCCGCGAGGACCTTGCGGCTGTCGCGGGGCTCTGACAGTCCGCTGCCGTATGCAATGCAGTGACGAACAGCGGCTCATAGGATTTATTAGCACTCATGGGTTGTCAGAGTCAACCGAGTCTCGCCTCACAACTCGTTCGCAGCGTGTCCGCCGACCGGCTGCACACCTATCTGACTGCCGCCGGGTTCGATGAGGACCGCGCGCTGCGGCTCTATCTCTGGAACATCCAGATCGGCGAGGCGTTCCATCTGCCAATACAAGGGGTGGAAGTCGGGCTGCGCAATGCCGTCAGCGATGGCTTCGGGCTTAAATACGGCACGCAGTGGTGGGCCGACACGCGCTTTCTCACCATCGCCGGGCACCACGCCCGTGCTGACATTGATACGGCCAAACGACGCATCGCCAGCCGGGGTAAGCCGATCACCACGCCGCAGATCGTCGCCAATCTTTCGTTCGGGCTCTGGACCGCACTCCTCGCGCCGAGTTTCAATCCGCACGTCTGGAGCGCCTATCTCGCCTCCGCCTTCCCCGCGCTGCCGCCGGGCACAAGCCGGCGAGATATTCACCAGCGCGCCGGCAGGATCGGGCAACTCAGGAATCGCATCGCCCATCACGAGCCGATTTTCCGCATGAATCTGTCCGAGGAATACCGCGCCACCATGGAGTTGCTGACCTGGATCTGCCCGGTCAAGGCAGCGTGGCTGCGGCCGCATTGCCGCGTGCCGGCGCTACTGCGGGTAAAGCCGTAACCGCTACACCCGCTCCAACCCACCCTCGATATCCGCCAGCAAATCATCGAGATCCTCCAGCCCTACCGACAGACGCACCAAATCCTCGCTCACCCCCGTGGCCAGTTTGGCTTCCGGTTTGGTGCGGCGGCGGGCGTAGGTGAGGCTGGCCGGATGCATGATGAGGCTTTCGGCGTCACCGAGGCTGACGGCGCGGGCGATGAGGGAGAGGCCGTCCATCATGCGGCGCGCGCCTTCGAAGCCGGTTTTGAGGCCGAAGGCGAGCATGGCCGAGCCGTTGCTCATTTGGCGGCGGGCGGTGGCGTAGCCGGGGTTGGATTCGAGGAAGGGGTAGCGCACCCAGGCGACTTTCGGGTGGGCTTCGAGCATGCGGGCGATGGCGAGTGCGTTGGCGCCGTGCACGTCCATGCGGAGCTTGAGGGTTTTCAGCCCGCGGATCACCAGGAAGGCCGCCATGGGGGAGAGGGTGGCGCCGGTGATGTAGCGCAGGCCGGTGCCGCGGATGCGGGCGATGGTTGCGGCGTCGCCGATCAGCGCGCCGCCGAGCAGGTCACCATGGCCGTTGATGTATTTGGTGAGCGAATGCAGCACGATATCGGCGCCATGCTCGATCGGCCGCTGCACCGCGGGGGAGGCGAAGGTGCTGTCCACCACCACGCGGGCGCCGTGCGCGTGGGCGCGTTCGGCGATGGCGGCGATATCGAGGGTTTGCGCGGTGGGGTTCACCGGGGTCTCGAAATAGACCAGCTTCACGGTGGCATCGAGCACGGCGTCGAGGTTCGCGGGGTTGGCGAGATCGACGGGGATGACCTTGATGCCGAAACGCGGCAGCCCGTCATGCGCCATGGCGAAGGTGTTGGAATAGAGCGTGGAGTGCACCACGATCGCATCGCCCTGGGAGAGCAGCGAGAGCAGCAACGTGCCGACGGCGGCCATGCCAGAGGCGACCACGACGGCAGCCTCCGCACCTTCGAGTTCGGCGAGGCGGGCTTCGAGGATGGCGGTGGTGGGGTTGTGCTCGCGGGCATAGACGGCCCCGGCCTGCTCGGCCACCGCCTCCGCCTCGTCCACGCTTTCGAAGGCGAAGGTCGAGGTCATGTAGATCGGGGGCGTGACGGCGCGGTGGTGCTCGGCGGGGTTGTAGCCGTGATGGATGGCGCGGGTCTGGAAGCCGGGCTTGCGGTTGGAGCCGGTCATGCGGCGCCCTCCTCTTCCGGCGACCACGGCCGCCAGCCCACCTCCTCCGCCCAGTTCGGCCCGAGGCCTTCGAAGCGGTTCAGCTTGAGGTAGTCGAGATTGGCGAAATCGCAGTGCCCCTGCGTCACCAGCTGCATGATCGCCCGCCCGGTGGCGGGCGACAGGCCGAAGCCGACGGAGGACATCGAGGCGACCACCAAATTCTCAGGCGAATCAAGCCGCTCCAGGATCGGCCGCCCATCCGGCGTGTTCTCGATCACCCCCGCCCAGGAGCGGATGACGCGGATATGGCCGAGCTTGGGGAACAGCTCGAACAGCCGCCGCGCCACCGAGCGCATCACCGGCGAGTTCACCGCGCGGGGGGTGCGATGGTCCGGCAGGTCGATCCATTCATGCGGGCCGCCGCCATAGGCGAGGTTGCCGCGCAGGGTCTGCCGCCCGTAGAGCCCGTTGCCGTCCGAGCCGCCGACCGAGATCAGCGGCACCGGCTCGGTGACGATCATCTCGGCGCGGGCCGCCATCACCGGCACGGAAATGCCGAGCATGGCGGCGAGCTGCGCGGTATGCGGCCCGGCGGCGAGCACCACGGCGTCACAGCCCACCAGCCCCTGATCGGTCTGCACGCCGGTGATCTTGCCGCCCGTGGTCTCGAACCCCGTCACCACCGTATGCTGCATGATGGTGCCGCCGAGGTCCTGCACCGCCCAGGCATAGGCCTGCAACGTGCGCTGCGGATTGGCCTGGCCGCCATAGTGGTAGATCGCGCCCCCGGCGACGTCGTCGCCCACCCAGGGGATCAGCTCGCGCATCGCCTTGTTGTCGAGCTCCTCCACCTTGAACCCCTGCTTCGCCGCGAGGTTCTCAGTGGCGCGCATGATGTCGAGTTGGGATTGGTTGATGGCGATGCGCACGCGCTGCGGCCGGTGCTCGGTGGGGTAGCCGAGCAGGTCGTCCATCATCGGCCACAGCCGCTGCTCCTCGCGGAACAGCGGCGAATAGGGGTGGGTGGCGCCGCCGCCGTTGCGGCCCGAGGCCTCCCAGCCGACGATGCCCTTCTCGATCACGGTGACGGCGACACCCTCGCGACGCAGCCAGAAAGCGGAGGACAACCCGGTGGCGCCGCCGCCGACGATCACAACATGAGAGGTCATCGGATCAACCCTCGTAGCTGCGGTTATGGCGGTTCTGCCAGGAAAGCCCCTCGGGCGCCGGCTCCCATTGCGCGAGCCATTGGGCGGGAATGCCGAACCAGGTGGTCCAGCCCGCGCGCATCTCCGCGGTTTCGTCGGCGGCGTTGATCACCTTGAGCGGCAGGGGGCGCAGGGGGGCGCGGTAGGAGGGCATGGGGATGTCGCCGCTCGCCTGGTTGCCCTGCATGGCCAGCAGCGTCTGCACCTGCTCGCGGCAGCGGCGGCCCTGGCAGGGGCCCATGCCGGCGCGGGTGAGGCGCTTCACCTGGTCCTGGTTCACCGGCCCCATGGCGGCGAGCGTGCGGATATCGCGGTTTTCGAACTTGGTGGCGTCGTAATCGAGGTAGCGCGGCGGGCGGACGCCCACGAGATCCTCGAGCGGCACCTCCTCGCAACGGCAAATGGTGAGTGCGCGATCAGTGGCATGGGCGGCGAGGAAGGCGCGGCGCCAGGCATCGCGATCGGCCGTATCGGCGGGGGGAATGGGGTCGGCCGCGGGGGCGGCGCGCCCGGCATCGGCCACGGCGAGCCGCGCCGCATTGCGGCCGCTGGCGATCGCGCGGTCGGGGGTGGCGATGGAGGCATCGCAAATGCCGGCACAATCGCCGGCGGCATAGACGCTGGCGGAGCAGCGCCCGGCCGCGTCGGTGACCGGCACGTAGCCGCCCTTCTCCGCCGCGAATTTCGTCGCGCAGCCCAGCAGATCGAACATCTCGACATTGGGCACGAGATCGACGGCGAGCACGATGGTGTCACACGCCGCCGTGGCCGGCGCCGAGCCGTCGAGGCGGGCATAGGCGATGCCCTCCACCTCGGCCTCGCCCAGCACGGCGGTGATGCGCTGCGTCGCATCGATGGTCGCCGCCACCGCAACGCCCGCCGCCGCCGCCTGCCGCGCCACCTGGGCCGCCAGCGCGCCGGAGCCGATAATGGCGATGCGTCGGCCGGAGAAAGCGCCGTAGAGCGCGGTCGCGGCAGCAAACCCCTGCGCCCCCATCACCCCCGGCCGATCCCAGCCGGGAAACGCCAGCCCGAGATCCCGCGCGCCCGCGGCGACGATAATCCGGTCAAACCGGATCAACCAGGACCGCTCCTCATCCGCCAGCCCCAGCAGCGAGCCCGGCAGCGCCTTGCTGGTCGGCCCCTCGACGAAGGCGCCCCAGGCATAAACCCCGAGCCGCACATCCACCCCGGCATCGAAGGCCGCCTGCAGATCGGGCCGCGCGGCCACAATCTGCTCCAGCATGCGCCCCTGGTTCTGCACCGCCGCCGTCATCCGCTCGCCGAACATCCAGGGCACATCGATGCCCATCAGCGCGGAAGCGACAGGATGCTCATCGATCAGCATCACCTTGAGCCCAAGCCCCGCCGCCTCCACCGCGGCGGCAATCCCCGCTGGCCCGGCCCCCAGCACCACCAGCGGCACGTGCTCGGCGGTCGGGAAATGTTTGCCGGCGATCGAGGTGTGGTCCATGGGTCTGGTCATCGGCGCGATCCATCAGCGAGGGGCCGCGATGGTGCCGGATGCCGAGGGGTTTGGGAAGGTCAGCCCTCCCGCCCCGGCGCGCTGCGATACAGCATGTCGGTCTTCTGCGCGCTGCCCGCGGACGAGCCCACCCAGTAGCTCACCGTGCTGGTCGCCATCGCCGCCAGCGTGCCCAGCAGCATGTTGAGGATGGTCTCCGAGCCCGCCGGCAGTGCGCGGGTCAGCGCCGCCCACATCACCAGGCCGAACGTCACCAGCACCACGAAGCTCACCACCGCCGGCGCCCAGGCGACCGCGCTGCCGGATTTGGCGAGGTTGACGGTCTGGGCGCGGGCGTCCTGCACGTCGCGCAGGCGGGCGGTCAGGGTATCCAGTTCGGCCTGGCGCGCCGCCTGCTCCTGGCGGGCGGCGAGTTCGGCGAGTTGGATGCGCAGCTGCGCGGCGAGTTGCGGGTTGCTGGCGATGGCCTGGCTGGCCACCGCCTCGTCGGACGTGCCGGTGACCGACTGCACCATTTGCGCGACCGCGGCGGCGGTTTTCTCGCCCGCCGCGCCGAACAGGAACTTGCCGATCTCGGGGGCCAGCGAAATCGCCAGCGGAATCAGGGCACCCATGTCATTCTCCTATTTGATCGGTCGCATCAGCAAGCTCAGTCCGAAGCCGATCCCGGCCACCGCCGCGCCGGCCACCCAGTGCACCAGCTTCACCGCCCCCATGCTCTGCGCGAGCGTGTTGGCCATGCCGTCGAGCTTCTGCTCGATGGCGGCCATGCGGACGGTGGAATTGGACTCGTGGCGTTCCAGCCGGTCCTCGATGGCCGCCACATTGGCTTCGAGCCGGCCGAGCGTGCGGGCCATATCGCTATCGGCGAGATCGTTCATCGCCGCCCCCTCACGCCAGCAACGACTGGCGGAAGCCCGGCCGGAAGCCGGGCGGCGCCGCGCTGCCGCCGGCCACCAGCGGCCGCAACAGCGCGGCGATCTGGGGCGCGATGGCGGCGATGTTGTTGGGGCCGGAGGGGTGCAGGCCGATGGCGTCCGCCCCCAAGGCCGGGTCGAACAGCCCCGTGGTATCGATCCAGTGGCAGGCGGCGGGCGCCGAACACAGGGCGATGGCGGCTTGCAGGTTCGCCGCCTGGGCGCCGTTGAACGGGCGCAGCACCGCGATCGGCTTGGCCGGGCAGGCGGCGATGAGCCCGTTCAGCACGCCGGTCATCGCGGCCACCGTGTCGGCCACGCCGTCATTGGCGCCGATGTCGATCACCACCAGGTCAGGCGCGGGGCCGAAGCTGCGGCTCGTCCCGGCGTAGAGGCTGGCGAAACTGCCGCCGAGCGCCGGCACGTTGCCCGAGCCCCCGGCCAGCAGCCCCTGGCCGCCGAAGCCGACCACGCCGACCTCGGCCCCAAGCAGCGCGCCGAGCCGGAACGCCCAGCCCAGCGTCGCGTCATTGCGATCGGTATCGAGGCTGGCCGCCTCGCCGAGCGTGCGCACCCCCTCGGTAAGGCTGTCGCCGAACACCAGCAGGCGCAGCGGCGCCGCGCGGGGTGCCGCCACCAGGGCGCCGGCGGAAAGCGAAAGCCCGGTGAACGCCACCCGCGCCGAGGCCCCGGCATTCCAGCGGTTCTGCGTTTCGGTGATGGATTTCACCACGACCTCCAGCAGATGATACGGCACATCGGCATTCCCCGCCGTCGCCGCCGGCACGGAGCAGGTGATGCTCGCGGCCAGTGTCGCCTGGGTCCATGGCCCGTTGTCGATCCGCCACCACAACTGGCTGGCCGGCGTCACCATCCCCGATACGTCGAAGGTCAGCACGCAAATGACGCCGGTGAACAAGGTGCGGAAGCCGGAACCGGCATTGGCGGTGGTGGCCGATGCCGCCTGCACGTTCCAGCCGAACGGCGAATACAGCATCGCCGCGTCATTGGGCGCGAGGCGGGCGGTGAAGCTGCCGGAGGCCGCCGACAGGCTGGGGAAGCCGGTTTCGCGCACGCTCACCGTGTGCGGCCCGATGGCGGGCGCCGTCACCGTAAAGCTGTAGGCCCCGCCGCCGATGGCCGGGCTCGGGGCGGCGGTGAAGGCGCCGCCGTCGAAGGCGACGTCGAGGCCGCTCGGGACCACACCCGAATAGAAGCCGCTCACAATCATCGCCTGGCCGGCGATGGCGCCGGCGGGGGTGGTGACGCTGATCGCCCCGCTCGACGCGGTGAAGCTCGCCGTGCCGACGACCGATGCGTCGCCGGCCTCCTGCACGCTCACCGTATGCGCCCCCGAAGCGGGGGAGGTGACGCTGAAGCTGAAGGCGCCGCCGCCGATCGCGGGCGATGCCGCCGCGGCGTAGGCGCCGCCATCGAAGGCAACGTTGAGGCCCGCGGGGTCCTGCCCGGCATAGGTGCCGCTCACCACCATCGCCGCCCCCGCCACCACGCCGCTCGGGGGGGTGACGGCGAGGGAAGGGAGGTCGGACAGCACGACATCGCACACCGCCATGGTGGCGCTGCCGGCGGTATCGAGCGCGTAGTAGAGCCCGGCATGGCCCGGCGCGGTAATGCTGGCGTCGCTCACGCTGTACTGCCAGGCGGCGGGCTCGGCGATGCCGGTGGGCCAGAGTTTCAGGCTGATGGTGCTGCCGGCGATTTGTGCCCTGAGCGTCACGGTGTCGCTCGCCGCGAAGCTGATCCCGGCGATCGCCCCCGAGGCGCCGACGAAGCCGAAGCTGCCGCCGAGCCGGCGGAACACCAGGAAGCGCAACGCGCCGAGCGTGCCGGTCTGGTCGACCAGGATGGCGTAGCCGTTGGCGTAGGCAGCATCCATCCGCAGCAGCGCGCCGACCATCGGCGCGGCGGTGGCCGTGAGCCCGGGGATTTTCTGGGTGAAGGAGAGCTGCATGTCGGCCACCGCCGCCACGCCGCTGAGCAGCGCGACATCGCCGTCGACATGGCCGACGGAGCCGAAGCTGTTGGTATGGGCGCCCGTCGGGGCGACGGTGCCGACCTGCCAGGTGCCGGCGCCGTTGGCCCAGCCGGCCGGCAGGCTGCCGGTGGCGGCGGAGTCGAAATTGCTCGCGTAGTAGATCGTCATGGGGTGCTCCCGGCGGTCAGAAAGAATGCGGCGCTGTCGCGGGTCCAAGCGGACCCGCTGTCGCTCCCGTCGCCGCGCGCAGTGCGCGCGTCAGATCCAGCGAAACAACGGCGCCCCCGCCGTCGCGGTGACGTAGAGCATCTGCCCATCGGCCAGCGGCTCATCCCAGTTGGCGCCGGTCAGCGCCTGGGACGCGGTGAAAATTGCGGCCGGCGCGCTCGCCGGCGGGGTGCCGGCGATGGTGAAGCTCACCGCGCCGCCGGCGGGCAGATACAGCCGCGCGCCCACCGCGCCATCCGGCATGGTGCCGAGCGCGGTGCCGTTGGTGGAGCCGGCCGGCACGGCGGCGAGTGCGCCGACGCCGGTGGTGGGGTTGGACGAAAATACGGTCATGTGAAGCTCCTCAAACCATCAGCCATGTCGCCAGCGCGTTGGACCAGGTGAGCGTCACGCTCTCCTTGGTGGCGCTGGCGTTCATCCGCACCTGCGAGCCGGCGGCGCCGTCGATATTCGCCGTCACCGTCACCGTCCCCACGCCGTAGCGTTTGATGACGATCGGGTGGCCGTCGGTGGTGCCGGACCCCAGCGTCATCGACACCGCGGCAATGGAGTTCACCAGCGCGACATTGTCGGTCACCGCGATCGCCCCGCTCGCCGTGTAGCTCGCGGTGATCGCCGGCAGCGGCGCCACCCCCGCCACGTCGGCGAAGCCGAGCGCGCGGAAACTCGGCGCCGCACTGCCCGAGGCCGGCCCCGCCAGCACCAGGCGGCCGGCCACATTGCCGCCGAGCGCCTGCGCGGCCGACCAGTCGGTGCCGAGCACGTTGCTCGAACCGGTGGTCAGCCGGGTCCAGCCCAGCGTCAGCAACCCGCCCGAGACGGCGGGCAGCGCGTTGCGGACGAAATGCCCGCCGAGCCACTTGCCCGACGCCGGCATCGCCGTGCCGGCCAGGCTCGGCACCGTCAGCAGCTTGCCGAAGGTCGCCGAGCCAGGATTGCTGTCGGCCTGGGCAAGCTGGGTGCCGCCGGCGGTGCGCACCAGCCCGACGCCCTTGTTGGCGGTCGAGAACCCGGTGGTCACCGGGTCGGCCTCCAGGATATTGCCCTCGAACAGCCAGGCGCCGCCCGCGCTATCGCTCGCCTGGTCGCTGTCGCGGCACAGGTTGCGGAACACGTTGCGCCGCACGAACACGCCGCTGCCGGCCTGCGCCTTGATCCCGGTCGGGTCGCCGAGCACCGCCCAGGTGCCGTTGGCGCCGCGGTTGCCGTGCTTGAGGAAAGGATCGAGATCGAACAGGTTTTCCTCGATGTAGGCGCGCAGCGTGCCCGTGGTGTTGATCAGCACGCCGTAATTGGCGCAGTCCACCACCTGGTTGTTGCGAAAAATAATGTTCTCCAGCCGTATCGCCTTCCCGAGCGTGAGGCCGCTGGTCATGCCGCGGATGATGTTGCCGCTCACCAGCACATCGCGCACCACGCCGCCGCTGATGCTCACCGCGGTGTCGCGCATGTCGGCCTCGGCGAGCGAGGGGTCGAGCCAGCCGTTGCGGGTGAACATCGGGCCGAAGCCGTAATCGGAGAATTTGGCGTAGGTGCGCGGGTACGTCACCGTGCCGTTGCAGGCCGGCAAGGTGCGGCCGATGAAGTTGTCGGCCACGATGATGCCGAAACTCCCCGGCGTCGCCAGCGAGGTGAATTGCGAGTTGGAAGCGAAATACGGATAGGGGTCGACCACCGCGGAGGTCGCGTTGTGGGCCTCGCCGGGGATCACCGGCAGGATGCCGACGCGCGCACTGCTGCCCGAGATCGCGATGCCCGGCGCGTTCTGGTTGAGCCCGTCGACATGCAGGCGGTTGATGGTATTCGTGATGATGTTGCCGGTCACCAACGTTGTCGTGGCCGCGCTGACGCCCTCGATCTCGCTGTTGTTGGCGGCCTGGCAGACCAGCGAAATGCCCTGCGAGCGGCAGCAATCCACCACGTTGCCGATGATCGCGGCACCGCGCGGGGAGAGCACCTTGATGCCCTGGCAGTCGAACACCCGGTTGTTGGAAATCACCAGGTTCTTGCGCGCCACCCAGGGGTCGAACGCGTCCGAATGCACCGCGATGCCGTCGTCATCGCAATGTTCCACGGTGCAGCCGTCGATGGTGAGCGCCGCGCACTGGGCGAGGTTGATGCCGTCGCGGCCGGAATAGCGCACCACGCACTCGCGCACCTGCACATCGGTGCAATTGCGCGCGACGATACTCATGATCCGGCTGTATTCGACGCAGACGTTGCGGAACTGCAAGCCGTCGACGAAGCTGACGATGAACGGATACGCCGAACCGTTGCCGTTGGTGGCCCAACTGCCGGTCACCGTGAGGTCGGTGAAGGCGATGTCGGTGCAGCGCGTCACCCCATCGGAGGCGGAGACGAACAGCACGAAGCTGCCGGTATCCGGCCAGGTGATCCGCGTCTGATGCCGCCCGGCGCCCCGGATGGTGGTGCGGGTCGGCACGACGAGGCTGGCGGCGAGGCTGGCGAAGTTCCAGTCCCCCGCGCAAAGTTCGATGGTGGAGCCTGGCATGTTGGCGGCCAGCCCGAGCGCCAGCACCATCGCGTTGGTGGCGTCGCGCCCCTCCGGGCGGCCGCCGAGCAGGTCGGCGACGCGGATCACGTCGCCCTGGCTGTCGGCCAGGCTGCGCGCCAGCGCGCCGCTGCGCGCCGCCGTCACCCGCGCGGCGGAGGCATCCACCGCCGGCAGCGGCGAGCAGCCCGCTGCCGGTCTTCACGCCGCCCAGCACCAAGCCCGAGGCGACCGGCAGGGCATAGGCATTGCCGGTATGGGTCTGGACGAATTCCGTGGTCGCCAGCGCCGTCGAACTGTCGCTCGGCGGGGGCGTCGGCGCGGTCGGGCTGCCGGTGAAGGCGGGGCCGTCGAGCCCGGCGAATACCGCGGTATCGACGCCCAGCACCCCGTCGGTCACGACGAGGCCGGGGCCGATGCCGATCGGCTCCGGCGGGCCCGGCACCGGGCCGAGGCGGCCGAGCACGGTGAGCCCGCTGAGGATGATCTCCGATTGCAATCCGGCGCGCATCCGCCCGGCGGTGGCCGCGACGGTGGCACCGTTCTGCTCGATCAGCACGAGGTCCCCATCGCCGATGACGGGAACCTGCGGCAGTTGCAACAATGTCGGCATGCGTGCTCCTTGCCCGCCGGGGCGGGGTAAAAAAGGAAGGACTTCTTTTTGAAAAAAGAAGCAAAAACGTTTTATCCGTTGGCTTTGCCCTCTCCGCGGAGAATGCGTAGAAAGTAATAAAAGTTTTTTGGTTCTTTTTTTCAAAAAAGAACCGCTTTCTTACTTAAGCGATGGCCACCCACCCGGTCGCCCCCGTCCCGCCGCGCTTCACCCACCAGGTGGCGCCGTCGCCCCCGTCGAGATTGCGCCAGTCGGAGCCGGGATTGGCGGTGACCACGCCTTCCGGCGCGCCGCGGCCGATCTGGCTGGTGCAGCCTACCGGCTCGGCCGGGCTGACCAGGCGAACCGGCCCACCGAGCGTGGCGGAAGACGCGCCGTCGGTGGCCTTCCAGCCACCGCCCAGCGCCGTCCATACCGTTTCGCTGCCGGCCGGCACGGCGACATCGCCGCCCGCCCAGCCGGCCTGCGCGGGCTGGCTGCCGCCAGCCGCGAAGCTCACCGGCACGTCACAGCGCACCGCAAGGCGGCGCTCGGCCGGCAAGGGCGAAGCAACATAAGCGACCGCCGCCGCCCCGCTGCCGTCGCCGGTGATGGTGACCGCCATTGTGCTGCCCGCCGCCCCAAGCCCACTGCCGCCAGCAGTGACCATCGCGCCGATGATCTGTCCGTTGGCGATATAGGCGCTCGCCGCCGCACCGCCTGGCAAGGCGAGGCTCGCATGGGTATAGCCCGTGCCGCCGGCGGTGATCCGCACGAAGCCGATCCGACCGGACCACTGGCTCTGGCGGGACGACACCATCGACTGCACCGGCGTGCTCGCCGAAGGGATGCTGATGGCGTCGGCAATGTCGGGGAACACCACCTGCTGCAAGCCGCCCGCCGATACCGGCGCGCAGGCGAAGCGCGCAACGAAATTATGGCGGTTGCCCTCCACGCTCACCCCATCGGTATCCGCCCACAGGCAATTGCCCACCGGCCCGTTGCCGACGAAATGATTGCGCGCCACCACCACCGTCTGCGGCCCGTCGCGCAGCCACACGCCGGCCGCACCCAAGCTCATCCCGATCCAGTTGCCCTCGATCAGCGTCTGGCTGCTCGCCAGGCCGAAATTCACCCCCACCCCGTCGGTCTCCACATTGGCGACGCAAATCCCCGCCACCGTGCTGCCCTGCGTGGTATTCCCCACCACCCGCACGGCGCTGCCGCCGCCGCAGTTGATGCCGTAGAGCCCGCCCGACACGCTGTTGGCCCGCACGTCGAGATTGATCGAGCCGCCGCAGTCGATCCCGTAGGTGGACGACCCGGTGATGGTGTTCCCGCTCAACGCCGAGCCGCCGGCATTGGCGAGAATCCCCGCGCCACCCACAATCCCGCTGCCGTTGTTGGACAGCAGATTGCCCTGAATTGCGATCGCCGAACCCGACACCGCAATGCCGTAGATCGTGTTGTCATGGCAGATGTTGCCCGCCACCAGCACGCCGATGGCGTCCGGATTGGCGTTGCCCCACACCGGCGGCTGGGCGTTGGTGGCGTTGAAATTGCCGACGGCAATGCCGCGCTGATTGGCCCAGGCGCGGTTGCCGACGATCTGCGCCAGTCGCAGTTTCTTGGAGAACGTTGCATCGTTGAAGTCCGCCACGATGCCGTACGCCGCATTGTCATGCGCCCGGCAATCCGCGATCAACACCCCGTCCAGCGCCTCCACCCACAGCCCATGCGCCGCGTTGTTGCTGAAAGCGCAGTCCCGCACCACGTGCTCGCTAAGCGAGGGATCGCTCGACAGGAACACCAGGCCGCAGCCCAGCGTGCCGCCATAGGCGTTCTTGAAGGTGCAGCGCTGGAAGTCCGAATGCAGGCAACTCGCCGCCACCTGCACGCCCCAGCTCTCCACCGCCACCGCCGGACCATTGGCGTCGAAAATAATCCCATCGGCGCGGAACCCGTCGCCCTGGATGGCGATCCAGGCGCCATTGCCCGCCTGCACCCCGCGCTTGACCACACTCAGCCCCGGCACCCCCAGCAGCGCCACATTGGCCGCCGCGATGGTGAACTGCCCGTTCACCACATAGGTTTTCGCCGCCAGCCGCAACGTCCTTCCCGCCGCGATCGCCGCGGCAAACGCCGCCGTGTCGTCGCTCACCCCGTCGCCCCGGGCACCGAACGCCTCGACCGCCACCGCATCCGCCGCGATATCCGCAAGCGCCCGCGCCGTCGTCCCGCCCCGCGCCACCACCGTCAACGCCGAGACATCCACCGTCCCGGCATTGCCGATGCCGCCCATGAACCGGCCATAGCTCACCTGCGCATTGATCCCGCCCTGCGAAATCGGCACCAGATCACCCGCCGACGGCACCGCGCCCCCCGGCAACGCACCGACGTTGAGCGGCGTCGTCAACGCCGCCAAAGTGCCGGATTGCATCACCAGATTGCTGCCCAACGGCACCGCCTCCGGCGCCCCGGTGCCGCTGCTGACCCGGCCGAGGATTTGCCCCTGGGTCAACGCAATCTCGGTCTGCAACCCCGCCGAAACCTGGCTCAGCGTCGCCTTGTGCACCACCGTGCCCTGCTGCACCACGAACAAATCCCCCGATGTCAGGGCCGCCGCCGGCGTCAACCGATCAATCGTCGTCATCGCCTAGCTCCCCAACAAAATCGGATCGCCGTTCTCGTCACTCACCACCGTGCCCTCCTCGGTGGTCAGCGCCGATACCGGCTGCGCCAACACATTCAACGACACCACCGGCAACAAAACCGACCGGCTGACCGAGCGCCCAGACACGGTAACGATGCTGATCCGCAGCGTGTAAACCGTCCCCGCAACCCCGCCCGACAACCAGAATATCGCCACCGCGCCATCCGCCGCCGTGCTGTCCACTACCAGCCCGCCCGCGCCGCCCGGCGTCACCGTCGCCACAATCGAGGCAATCGCGTCCGACGCATTGCCCACGAGTGCCGCCGAGACATCGAACTGATAATCCAACACATCCCCAGGGTCCTTCGCCGGCCAAGCCAACGTCGTCGGCACCGCCGGAGACGAACCCCGCGGCACCGGAACAAACCCGCCAATCGCAATCGTCCGCGCCACACTCGGCCGCCATATGTGCGTCGTCCCCGACATCCCAAGCCTCCTGATATTCGAATTGATGCCCGATCGACTTGGATCGGGGTGTTCGCCGGGAAGCAAGGCGGGGGCTCCGCCCCTCGACCCCGCTGGGGGCGGCGCCCCCAGACCCGCATCCGTTAAGAGGCTGCTGAAAGGGAGAGGGGGCCGGCTCGGTGGTTGCAACCACGGAGTTGGCCC
>JAPLOH010000271.1:2439-5563 GCA_026400845.1 Alphaproteobacteria bacterium | reverse complement strand
CTTTCATGAACACGACGCGACGGGCGGGGTGGACGGCCGACAGGGCGTCCAGAATATCCTTCAGATACGGCGTCCGTGCCGTGCGCCAGGGACCCGGCTCCGACGAGGCCCGCGTGCTCAGCACCCGATGCTGGTCGGCCCATTGGCTCACCGTCAGCTGCGGTGGCGGGCGTAACATCGCCCCGGCACGACGCCGGACATGGTCAGTCGTCCGCTCGCCCACCGATGCCTGGGGGATCGAAGCGATTGGCCGCCTCCGTCAACAGATCGGTGATGTGCTGCTGCAGCACGGTCTGCACCAGATGGGGGTCGGCCCCGAGGTCCGCGGCGATGAGGCCGGAGACCCGGGCGGGCCAGTTCAGCAGGGCGTCGCGCATGGCGCCGGCGATCTCGTCGATCGCGGCGTTTGCGGTCTGGGCATCGAGCAGCCGGCCCTTGTCCTCGTCCAACGCCATGCGCTGGGCTTCGACCTTGAGCGCCAGTTGCGCGACCTTCAGCCGGGCGTAGGGCGTGGCATCACCCGACATTGCTCCACCGGCACCGCCACCTGCCAGGGGCGAGCGCACCGGATCGGCGGTCTCGACCATGCGCCGTCGGGTCTTCTCGACGTCCCATTGGCCGTCCGGCTCGCGCGCAATCCGCCCGTTGGCCACGGCCTTACGCAGGGCGGTGTCGGTGACACCGATGCGCCGCGCTGCCTCGCGGGTGGAGGGGGTCAATTCCGGCATGGCGGCGACCTCCCGCCGCTCTCGTCAACCCAAAGATCGGTGAAAAGACAATCGCTTATACGCTTGGCTCCGACCGCCTGCAGCGCGAATGGTCCATCACGCGCAGGGCAACACGCCCCGCCAGACAGGAGACCGGACGATGAGCAGCACCCGCACCCAGACCCGCACCGAGAAGAGCAAGGACGCCAGCCTGGCGGAGTTCATGAAGCAGATCGAGGTCTTCCGGGGCCACGTCGCCGAGCTTCAGGCGATGGCCGACAACCACATCGGCGTCGATCCCGACAGCATGCTCTGGGGCGCCGCCGGGACCCTGCAGCACTGGAACGCCATCCTCGCCCGGGTGACCGACGCGCATCACCACCGCGGAGAGTTTGCACCCGAATAGGCGGGCCCTCCACCCGCCGCCCCGACCGGGTTCTGCCCGGCGGGGCTCGGGGTGGTAGCAGGCGCCCGATGGTCGGGAGCCGCTACAAGGAAGCGCCACGATGACAATCTCCCCTGCCGCCACGACTGTTCTGGCCCGCGCCGCCGAGCGCCCGGACCGCCGCCTCCAATTCCATCGCAAGCTACCCACCGGCGGTCGCCACAAGATGATCGACGCCCTGCTGCGCAACGGCCTGATCGAACAGACCCTCGGCGACTACCGCCTCGGCGATGCCTCGACCCTGATCGAGGACAGCGCCACCGGTTTGATGCTGACCACCCTGGTCCTGACCGACGCCGGCTTCGGCGCCATTGACCGCGACCCACCCGCCGCCGAACCGGCGGCCACGGTCGCACCCACGGTGCCCTCCGCCGAGGCGGTGGCCCAGGAAGCGGCCGCGATCGCCGACGCCCTCGACGCCGCCACCGTGGCGCCCACGCTGCGAGCAAACCTCCGCGCCGCCGCCGCCGCGGTACTCGCCGCCTGGGACGACGGGGAAAACCGCGACACTGACATCATCGGCGCCCTCGAAGGCCCGATGGCCAACCTCCGCGCCCTGCTCGCCGAGAAGGCACCGCGGGACGCAGGCACGCCGCGCAAGCCGCGCGAGGGGACGAAGCAGGAGGCGGTTCTCACCCTGCTCCGCCGCACCGAGGGTGCCACGATCGTCCAGATCGCCGAGGCTACCGGCTGGGCCAGCCACACCGTCCGTGGCTTCCTCGCCGGGTTGAAGAAGAAGGGTATCAAGATCGAGACCCTGGAGAAGGTCCGGATGGTCGGGCCGAACCGGGACGGCGCGAAAGGGTCCTACACGGTCTATCGCGCCGGCTGATCGGACGCCGCTAAACCTACGCCGCCGCTCGCCTCGCGCGGGCGGCGGCTAACTCGTCCATGGTGGCGAGCGCACGCGCGAATGTTGCGCCAGAAAAATCCCTCTCTCCCTTCCCACCTGGGCCGTACGTCCCGCCCGGGATGCGAAGAGTTACCAGTTGCGAAGGCAATTCCGCCTTCGCGAAGTACGCCATGATCCGGCGGTCCAAGGCGACGAAGGCATAGATGTCGAACTCGTCCTCACGATAGACGCGCTGGCCAGCGCGCCCCGCGCGTCGGATACTGAAGAAGTAGGCTGGATTTGCTCGCATGGTGGGCTGAGGGTGGCGGGGATAGTAGGTTGCCTTCACCTGCACACGGATCACGCGTCCCGCGGTATCGACGGCGAGGTCATATGCCATACCTTGCGCAGTCGGGTAGGCCGTCCAGCCGCCAAGCAGCAGATCGGCACAGACGAGGTGCTCGGCTGCACGTCCCACCTCAAGCTCTCGACTGGCGACCAGCAGCTTCTGCCGGGATCGGCTCGCGTGACCAGCCACCGGCCGACCCTCTAGCGGCAGGCTTTGTCGGTCGAACAGCATCCCGTCGCTCATCGTCACGCTGCACGCCTCTCGCGTGCAGCGGCAATCGTGTTGAAGGTCTGGCCATCGCCGGCCCGCACCACGTCGCGTCCGGCGAATTGCTGCCAGCGCAGGATGGCCACATCGCAATAGGCGGGGCTGATCTCCATCGCCAGGCACGCCCGACCCGTAGTCTGCGCGGCGATGATGGACGTGCCGCTGCCGCAGAACGGCTCGTAAATCGCCTGGCCCGCCTCGCTGTTGTTGATCATTGGCCGGCGCATCACCTCGACCGGCTTCTGCGTGCTGTGCACCGTCGCCGCGTCCTCATCGCCACCGTTGGCGATCGACCACAGCGTGGTCTGATCCCGCGCGCCCTGCCAGTGCCCGGTCTTGCCCTCGCGCACGGCGTAGAAGCAGGGCTCGTGCTGCCAGTGATAGTCACCGCGGCCCAGCACGAGCCGCGACTTCGCCCAGATGATCTGCGAGCGGATCGTGAAGCCGGCGGCCTCGAGGCTCTCGACAACGGTGCGCGTGTGCCGGCCGGCGTGCCAGACGTAGGCGACATCGCCGGGGAACAG
>JAPLOH010000271.1:0-2346 GCA_026400845.1 Alphaproteobacteria bacterium | reverse complement strand
CGGCGCGGTGGTCGTTGAGCACCCGGCCAGTCCGGGCGGTGTCAGAGACGCCGGCGGCATTGCGCCACGTCGGGTCATACTCCACCCCATAGGGCGGGTCCGTGGCCATCAGATGCGGCTTCTTGCCGTCGAGCAGGCGGGCGACATCGCGCTCAGAGGTGGCGTCGCCACACAGCAGGCGGTGCTCGCCAAGCAGCCAGAGATCGCCAGGGCGGGTAATCGGATCGGCCGGCGGCTCCGGTGCTTCTGCGTCCTCGTCGCCATGGGCGCCTCCACCCGCAGCATCGGTGGCCACGCCGGCCAGGAGGGCATCGAGGGACGCCGCATCAAAGCCCAGCGAGGCCAGGTCGAAGCCATCATCGCGGATGCGGGCGAGTTCCGCAGCCAGCAACGCCTCATCCCATCCGGAATTGAGCGCGATCTGGTTGTCCGCCAGCCGCAACGCCCGGGCCTGGGCCTCAGTCAGGTGCTGCAACCGGATCGCCGGCACAGTCGTCAGGCCAAGCCGCTTTGCGGCCATCACGCGGCCATGGCCGGCAACCAGCACGCCGGCCGCGTCAACCAGCACCGGGTTCACGAAGCCGAACTCGGCGATGGAGGCGGCGATTTGCGCTACTTGGGCATCCGAATGCGTTCGCGCGTTGGCGGCATATGGCACCAGCGACGCCACCGGCATCGCCATGACGGCGAGGTCAAGCTGCATCGGCGATGTCCGTCACGCCACGCTCTGTGGCGATGGCGCCGTAGCTCCGGCCGTCGCCCTCCAGTGTCACCGGCAGGTCGGGATGCAGCGAGCGGAACCGGGCGATCGTTAGGTCGACATAGGCCGGGGCCAGTTCGATCGCTCGGACCGGCCGGCCGGTCCGCTGGCCCGCGAGGATGGTGGTGCCGGATCCCGCGAAGGGTTCGAAAACGAGCCTCCCGGCGTCAGTGTAGGCCTGCATCAGGAACTCCGGCAGCTTCACCGGGAACACCGCGGGGTGCTCGGTCTCGATGCCGCGGGCCTTGTGGCGGGTGATGCGCAGCACGTTGTCGGGGATCCGGGTCTCCTGGACGCCCTGGCCGGCATGGGTCCACTCGCCCACGGTGCCGTCCTTACCTCGCAGCCCGCCCTTCTCGCTGTTGACGTGGCCGGCCCAACGGCAAGGGATGATCTTGTTGGCCTGGCGTGCCGTGCGGTTGAAGTGGAAGACGAACTCGAAGGACGGCGCGAGGCGCCCGTTCCAATCGCCCGGCAGGCCAGGGCCTTGGTCCCAGACATACCAGCCAAACCGGCGCCAGCCGATCGTCCGCATCCAGTCGATCCAGCCGTGCCAGTAGGGCTGCCACTCGCTGTCGCGGTGGATCAACCCGAGATTGACCAGCATCTGTCCGTCCGTGGCGATGGCCGCGTCAAGGTGGCCGCAGACGCCGCGCATGAGCGCATCCCAATCGCCGATGCCGCCGGTGGTGTAGTCGCGCTGATTGCCGTAGGGCGGCGAGGTGAACAGCAACGCCGCGCGGTCACTGCCCATCAGCCTCGCCACGGCAGCTGCGTCGGTGGAGTCCCCGCAGAGCAGACGATGATCGCCGAGCAACCACAGGTCGCCTGACCGCGTCACTGCCGCACGGGGCGGCTCGGGCGCGGCGTCCGCGGGGTCGTCGGCATGGCCGCTGTCCACTGAGGCGCCGCCACCAGTGCCAGTTTCGCCCGGATCGGCGTCATCCTGCTCATCCGGCGCATCGCCATCGATGACGGCCTCTTCCGCCGCGGCCAGGATGGCGCTGATCTCGTCGCGCGAGAACCCGATCGCCAGCAGATCGACTTCGCTGGCCTCCTGCAACCCGGCCAGCGCATCGCGCAGCAGCACCTGGTCCCAGGTCGCATTCTCGGCGATGCGATTGTCGGCCAGGCGGAGGGCGTCTTTCTGGGCCGGGGAGAGATGCCGCAGCACGATCACCGGCACCTTGGCGATGCCGAGCGCCGACGCAGCCTCGAGGCGTCCGTGGCCGGCGATCAGTTCGCCCGCCTCATCCACCAGCAGCGGGTTGGTGAAGCCGAAAGCCAGCATGCTGGCCTTGATCTGCTCCAGCTGGTCCGTCGAGTGCAGCCGGGCGTTGCCGGCGTGCGGACGCAATTCCGCGACCGGGCGCAGCACGATCTTCGCGGCCATCCAGGGGAGGGACATCAGGGCATCCGTGCTGAGTTGGGGGTGCAAACCGCGAACAGTTCGCAGGGCGCGGGATTGGCGGAAAACCGCCATGCCGAGGCAGTGCGTGCAAACCGCGAACCATAATTTAGGTCTGTCGCTAGCGGGCTATCGCGCTTCCGCTTCCCGCATCGATCCGGCCTGGGAAGGAACCATG
>JAPLOH010000170.1 GCA_026400845.1 Alphaproteobacteria bacterium | reverse complement strand
TTGACGGCATGCTTGGTCACCAGGCCCCGCGCCTGCGCCAATGCCTGGCCGATCATGGCCACGGCCAGCGATGCGCCTGTCATCACGCCAAGCGTGGCGCCAGCCAGCGCATCGACCCTCTTGGCGTGCAGGTCAGGCCCCTACAGCCCGCCGATGAAGCCGCGAATCTCCCCGAAACGCGCCGCCTTGACCATTGTTCCAACCCGCCCCGCGATGAAACGCAGCCTCTACGGGACAGCCGCGAATCGGGGCTAGAACAGGCTGAATTGAAATGAGGGGATTCGTGAGCCGTGTATCATCTGATGCCAATCGGCAGCATCGCCGTGTCCATCCCCCATGAAGCCACGAGCGTCAACCATAATCATATGAACAGACTCCCCTGGCTCAGGGAATTTGATCGGCCCGCGCTTCCGGTCAAATACCTTTGCGCCGATCCGCTCTTGCGCTTTCAAGGTCTCGCCTTCTTCGCTTTGCTTTGGATCGTTGGCGTTCGTTGTCAACGTGTAGCCGTGGAATACGCCATCTGTCCAGGTTGCAGCCTTAAATGCATCCGATTCATGCAGACTGACCAGTTCCACCAACCACGGCACATCAAGCTCGACACGGAAGTCCACGGTAGAATTCCCGACACCCGCGGGGTGCTCGTAAGTTGCCGTCAGCCCAACATCGGCAAGGGCGCGGGCGAAGCGAATTTCAAACAGAAAAGACATCTCGGCTGACGTGACTGGGTTAGCGCGGTAAGTATCTTTGTCGTTCAATCCAATCCGCAATCGGTCCAAGATCGACGCGGAACGAGAGAGCAAGGGGGCCGCCCAAGCTAGACGGCTGAGATGATCCGCTGCGTCCAGCGTTCCCGCAACCTCCTCCGTCTTAAGGCTGTCTGCCCACATCACACGCTGGTCCTTTCCGCCGTGGTTGATGAGCACGCGTACGACACACCGCCGAAGGCGCTGCGCCACTTCCCTCGCCCCCGGCCCTCGCCGTACCGCAAGGCCTGCGAGATATAGCCGAACCAGAGCGTCCCGGCCAGCAGCGCCGTAGGGCCGAAAAGCGAAGAGGCTGGGCAAGAATTCAATTTCTCACGCTTGGTAAGCGCGCAACCCCTGGTTTCATATAGTCCAAAATTCTGGAATGGGTGCTAAATTCGAATTCTTGCCCAGCCTCGAAGCGCATTCCGCCGTCGCAACTCTCCGCGCGACGACGGTGTTTGGTTTGATGGCGCGCGTGCCACGCTGCTCCTCTTGCACGAACGCCGGGCCGACGCCGCGCTTCCTGCTATCACAAAACTTTGCCGTCGCTCACCTCCCGCCACCTCTGCTAACCTCCCCCCATGCACTGCGCCGAAGCCATCGCCGTCCTGCAATCCCACCGCACCGAGTTGCAATCCCTCGGCGTCGAGCACCTGTACCTTTTCGGCTCCACCGCCAGGGATCAAGCCACGCAAGCCTCCGATGTGGACCTGTTTTTCGACTACCGGCGCGGCGAACTCAGCCTGTTCGGCCTGATGGACATCCAGGAGCGCGCTACCGCCCTGCTCGGCCGCAAGGTCGACATCACCACCCGCGACGGTCTCCACCCCGTCCTGCGCGGCGGCATCGAGGCCGGCGCGGTCCGGGTTTTCTGATGCCAGCCGATACCGAAGCCCCGCGCCTCGCCGACATCATCGAGGCCATCTAGGTCGTCCTCGGCGAACTCGACGGCGTGTCGCTCGATGCTTTCGAGGCCGACCGCCGCAAGCGCTGGATCGTCGAGCGCGGGCTCGAAATCATCTCCGAAGCCAGCCGCCACCTCGGCGCGGCAACCAAGGCCCGCCATGCCGAAATTCCCTGGCGAAAAGTCGCCGGCATCTGCAATGTGCTGCGCCATGAATACGGGAGAGTAGCGCCGCCATTGCTGTGGGCACTGGCGCGCGACGACCTTCCGGCACTCGATCGCGCCTGCCGGGAGGAACGTGATCGATCCAGGCAACAAGCGTAGGGCGCACCGCTGAAGGCGCGGCGCCACTTCGCTCACCCCTCCAGCAGCCGCACCATCGCCGTATAGCCACGGCTGCGCGCGTGATCGAGCGGCGTATGGCCCTGCCGGTCGGCGATGTCGCGCCGGGCGCCGGCCGTCACCAAATGGCGCACCGTCGCGACGTGACGTGTTCCGCCGTCGCCCAGGATCACCGCCTCGATCAGCGCCGTCCAGCCGAGATTGTTGACATGATCGAGCGGCGCTCCCGCCTCGATCAGTGCCTTCACCACCCCGTCATGCCCGAGATGTGCCGCCGCGATCAGCGCGGTGCCGCGATAGGGCGATGTGATCGCAGCGGGGTTGCCGCCCAGCGCCAGCGCCGCCCGCATGGTGGCCAGATCGTCGGCCACGGCGGCGATGGTGATGCAGTCATAGTCCTGGACGTCGAGCGCCCGCGGGTCGGCCCCGGCCGCCACCAGTGCGTGCATGGCCGCGATCGCGCGGGCATGACAGGCGACGTGCAGCGGCGTGCGTTGCCGCGCGTCGCGCGCGTCCACATCCGCGCCCGTCGCGGCGAGGCGGCGGATTTCCGCGACGTCCCCGGCATGGGCCGCCCGATGCAGGCCCTGGTAGCGGGCCACCTCCTCCGGCGCCGGCGCCACTTGCGCCCGGGCGGGGCCCGCCAGTGCCGCGAGACCCAATACCAGCCACCTCCGACGGATCATCGTGTGCCGCTCCCGTTGTTCTGACCGTGCGTCCCTGGTCGGCCATTTCGGCGGCTTGCGCAACCACGCTGCGAGCACCGGCGCCCGGGGCGCTGCGGTTTCTCGCGCGCAATGTGGTCGCGCCGTCGATGTGGATGACGATTGGTTCTTCGGCCTGAGAATTTTTAAGTAAAAAGTCCTTGACATTTTATGTGGCATAGATGATATTGCGTGCTCCCAAACCAGGAGCCACCCATCGTGTCATTCACCAATCCCGCCCCGACCCAACCAGCCGGCCTCGCGGCCGCGTTGGTGGTCGTGCGTCTGGTGATGGCGCTGCTGGAGGCCTGGTTTGCCGAGGTCGGCGATTTGCCGGCCGACCATCCCGATCGTCGCCTCCATGTCAGACTGATGGTGGAACTCACCCGCGCCGAGGCCCGGATTCGCGCCGGTATGGACGAAGCCGCCCGCACTGCGCCGCCGCGGCCGACGCGCGCCCGGCATGTCCCGTCCGCCACCGCCGGGCGCTTCATTGTGCCCGGTCGGACCCGCGCGGCCCCGCGGTGTGGCCCGCGGTTTGCTGCCATTCCCGGCACCGCACGCGCGCCGCCGTTCGGCCGCGCTGGCGATTGCAACCCCGCTTCGGCGGGCGATGCCGCACGTCAATTTAATTACGTATTCGCAATCAATTTCATCTGATCCGATAACTCCCCCTCCCTGCCCACCGGATGGCGGTCCTCCAACCGAAGGCCGCCGATCCAGCCGCGAGCAGTGATGGGTTCAAAGGGGCCACGGCCCCTTTGCCGGCGGAGCCTTGCTTTCTTCCTATAACGTCGGCCGCTTATCCGCCCAAGGCAGCGTCCGCTCGAAGTGCCGGGAAGCCTGGAACACCCCGAGGTCATCGAAGCGTTTGCCGGTGATTTGCAGACCGACCGGCAGGCCGGCCGCGGTGAAGCCGCAGGGGACGGTGGCGGAGGGGTTGCCGGACATGTTGAAGGGGTAGGAAAATTCGGCCCACTGGATCCAGTCCCACGGGTGTTGCGGCCAGTGTTCGGGGATCAGGCGGTTGGCGGGGAAGGCGGCGACCGAGACGGTGGGGGTGATGAGGAAGTCCCAGTCTTCGAACCAGGTGTTGATTTCGGCGATGTAGGCGTATTTTTCGCTGCGCATACCCTGGTATTGGGACATGGTGACCTGGCCGCCATCTTTGATGCAGGCGACGAGGTGGGGGTCCATTTTGCCTTCCCACTCCGGCAAGTATTGGGCGAGGCGGGTCATGTGGGCGGACCAGAAGTCCATGATGAGGCCGCGGCCTTTGGGGCCCCAGGCGGGTTTGGCCTCAATGAGATCGGTCCCGGCGGCGCGGGCCATGGCTTCGGCGCCGTCGCGGACGAGCTTGGCGACATCGGGGTCGACACGGGCGTGGCCGAGGTCGGGGGAGTAGGCGATGCGGGCGCCTTTGATACCGTCATCGAGGCGGCCGAGATAGTCGGCGGGCCAGGCTTCCAGCGTGGTATGGTCGAGCGGATGCGGGCCGGCCATGACGGACATCATGAGGGCGCCATCGGCCACCGTGCGGGTCATCGGGCCGATATGGCTGGTGTAGTCGCCGGCGCCGACGGGGTAGTAGGGCACGCGGCCATAGGTCGGCTTGAGGCCGAAAATCCCGCAGAAATGGGCGGGCATACGGACCGATCCGGCGCCGTCGCTGCCTTGGTGCAGGGCGCCGTAGCCGGCGGCGGAGGCGGCACCGGCGCCGGCGGAGGAGGCGCCGGCGTTGTAGCCGTGTTTCCAGGGGTTGTGCGTGATGCCGGTGAGCGGGCAGTTGGAAACCCCGGTCCAGCCGAATTCGGAGACGGTGGTTTTGCCGAGCGCGATGGCGCCGGCGTCATACATGCGGGCGACCGCGGGGCTATCCTCGGCAATCATCTTGCCCTGGTTGATGAAGCTGCCGGTCTGGGTCGGCATGTCCTTGGCCCAGAACAGGTCCTTGATAGTGAAGGTGAGGCCGTGCAGCGGGCCAAGCGGGCCGCCGGACATGAGTTGGGCCTCGGCCTTGCGGGCCTGGTCCATCGCCCGGTCGGCCGCGAGATAAGCGAAGGCGTTGACCTTGGGTTCCAGCCGCTCGATGCGGGAGAGGAGGGAGGAGACGACCTCGACCGGGGAGATCCTCTTCTGCCGGATCATCGGGGCCAGTTCGGTTGCCGGCATGAAGCCGAGGTCTTCGTCGTTCATCGCGGGTCACTCCTTTGGGGTGGTGTCGGTTGGCCCCGCATCGGCGGTGCGGGCGAGGCGGAGGGTGATGCCGAGGCCGGGGTCGGGCAAATAGGGGCCGAGGAGGCTTACCACGCCGCCCTCGATGGTCGCGTGGCTGAACCGCACGGTGAGCGCGAAGTTCTCGCCGTAGATTTCGAGGTGTCCGTCATCCAGCGACCAGTGGCGTTCGTTGGTGAAGTCATAGCCGCCGATATTGCCATCCGGGAGGAAGCGCATCGCGGTCGTGGAAGGCGTCTGATCGTTCCGGCCATACTCCCATTGGCCGGCCCCGAGCAGCCCATCGGTGATAGGCACACGGGTTGGCGTCTCGGCGGCCGGCGCGGCCGGCGACAGTGTTCCGCGCGGCAGCGGCTTGCCGGCAAAGCCGAGGAAGCGCGGCAGTGTGCGGGCCAGGGCGGCGCAGTCGATCGGGAATTGATAGACGCGCGATCCATGGGCATCCGGCGGGTAGATGAGCCCTCCATCGCGCGACGGCAGATAGGCCATCGGCTGGTTACGCAGTGCGGCGATACCGGACTGGCAACGGTTCATCCAGCCGAAGCAGGCGACCGCGGCGCCGCGGGGGGCGAAGATCGCGTTGTGTGCCGCCGAGCTGTATTGCGAAACGATGCACTCTGCCCCTGCAAAGAGCCGCAACTGTTCGCGCAAGGACAGCTCCTGCGGGTGCACCACGGTGAAGCCGAGGTCGGTCATCACCGCCTCGACCTCCGCCTCGTTGGTGATCGCGTGCCAGCCGGCGTGGCGGGAGCGGGAGAGGTAGAGCCGCTTCGGCGCGTCCTTCTCCGGGCCGGTATCGGCGCCAAGCACCCGGGTGCGAACGGTCTCGACCACCACGTTCATTTCGGGATGCAGCAGGTAGTGCGTCATCATCATGCTTGGCAGCACGAAGCAGGGCGCGCGCACGCGCTGGGTGCGGGAATCATAGAAAAGGGTTTCGGCGGGGGTGAAATACAGCGCGATGAACCCGCGTACCCACTCCGGAGCGTCAAGCGGCACCGCAACGCGCATCGCCCGGCCGAGATCGCGCAGCTTTGCCAGCAGATGAATACGGACCATCATCTCCAGCAGGAAATGGCCCCATACCATGTGAGGGTTGAGCACCACGCCGACCGCCTCGTCGCACTCAATGACATCGGCGAATGGCGAAACCAGCGCACCCATCCAATGCGGCGGCATGCCCTCGGCGGTGATCAGCCGGTTGAACCCGTGCGGCTGTACCCGGCTGTCGACGAACACAAGCCCGTCGCGTTGCAGCAAGCCGATCCCGCCGAGTTCATGCCCGGTCACCGCGAGATACTCGGCGCCGGTCACGGGAACGCGGGCGAAATGCTGGGTGACGATCGACTCGGCGAGCCGCCCTCGTTCGAACAGGGGCGGCGGCGGCGCGCTCATCATCGCGGCCCCGAGCCGCAATCGATGCGGTTCGTTCAGTCGCCCAAGGTCGACGACGTCGTTGATGACACGAAGCTCCGGGACCGCGCCGGGGCCGGCATAGGCGAGTGCCATGCCGGCCCCGCTGGTGACCGTCGCTCGCGTCTAGAGTTCGCCCTCCGCCTTCAACATGCGGATCGACTCGCGGAAGGCCGAAACCGTGTCCGCCACGTCCTGCGCGGTGTGGGTGCTGGAGGTGAAGCCGCCGAGGCGGGGGTTGAGGTCGACGCCGTTGACCAGCATGGCGAGCCGCATGCGGTTCACCACCTTGGTCGGCGGCGACTTGAGTTCGTCGAAGCTGGCGTCGAAGGGGTCGAAGCGGCCGGGCGAGATGTCGCGGTTGTTGGGATTGAGGAAGAGGTGGAAGCCCGAGGTGGTGCCATACACCGCCCAGCGCACGGCCTCGGCGCTCAGCACCCCGTTCAGCCCGTCGCGCAGCGCGCCGCAGGTGGCGTTGGCCTGGCCGTTGATGTCGTTCTCGGCGATCAGCGTCAGTGCCGCGATGCCGGCCGCAGCCGAGATCGGGTTGGCGTTGAAGGTACCGGGATGGCCGATCTTCTCGCGTCCGGCGGCCGCGGACACTTTGAAGTCCAACAGGTCGAGAATGTCCTTACGCCCGGCGATCGCCGCCCCCGGCATGCCGCCGGCGACGATTTTGGCGAAGGAGGAAAGGTCCGGCGTGATGCCGTAATGCATTTGCGCGCCGCCCTTGGTGGTGCGGAAGCCGGTCACCACCTCGTCGAACATCAGCAGGACGCCGTGTTTGGTGGTGAGTTCGCGCAGCGCATGCACGAACTCGTCGCGCAGCGGGAGCTGTCCGAAGGAGGAGCCGGTGGGCTCCAGCATCACCACCGCGATGTCCTTGTTGCTCTCGAGCGCGGCCGCGACGCCGGCGGTGTCGTTGGGCATGCACAGCACCGTCTTGTCGGCGATGCCCTGGATCACGCCCGGGGTCGGCGTGCCGTCGAAGTGGTTGGAGTAGCCGGCGGCCATATGGTCATGCCAGCCGTGGAAATGGCCCTTGAAGCGCAGGATCGTGTTCTTCCCGGTGAAGGCGCGGGCGAGGCGGACGCCCATCAGCGTCGCTTCCGTGCCCGAGGAGGTGAAACGCACCCGCTCGGCCGAGGGGATCAGCCGCTGGATCGCCTTGGCCCAGCCGATCTCGCGGGGGTGGCTGGAGCCGAACTGCGACCCATCCGCCGCCGCTTCGGCGATCGCCGCCGCCACCACCGGGTTGCCGTGGCCGAGGATCAGCGCGCCATGGCCGCCGAAATAATCGACGTACTTGTTGCCGTCGACATCCCATTTGTGCGGCCCCTTGGCACGTGCGACGTAGATGCCATAGGGATCGACGTTGCGCGCGTCATGGGCGATGCCGGACGGCATCAAATCCTGCGCCTGCTGCGCCAGGTCGGCCGAGCCGGGCGTCTTCTGGCGATACGCGGTGACGATACGCGAATTGATGCGGGGATCCTCGACGACGGCGCTGCACATGATCCATCTCCTGAACGGTCAGGCGAGCACTGTGCGACTATTTCGTGGCTTTGGGGAGGGGTTGCGCAAATCTTTCGCCGCGACGACCATCATCGGATACGTATCCCCGGGAGGACCCTCATGTTCGATCTGCTGCTTAAAGGGGGGCGGGTGATCGACCCCGCCCAGAACATCGACGCGATGATGGATGTCGCCTTCGCCGGCGGCAAGGTCGCCGCTCTCGGGACCGATCTCGGCGAGGCCGCCCAGATCCGCGATGTCAGCGGCAAGTTGGTGGTGCCCGGGCTGATTGACCTGCACACCCATGTCTATTGGGGTGGCACCTCGCTCGGCGTTGATCCCGACGACTATGCCCGCTTCTCCGGCTGCACCACGCTGATCGACGCGGGCTCGGCCGGGCCGGGCAATATCCACGGCTTCCGCAAGCACGTCATCGAGCGGTCGGACGTGCGGATCCTGCCGTTCCTCAACATCGCCTTCCCCGGGATTTTCGCGCTCCACTGGGATGTCAGCTTCGGCGAGGCCTCCGATTTGCGGCTGCTGAACTCCCGCGTGGCGTTGGCGGTGGCCAAGGAGCACGCCGATCTCATCGTCGGCATGAAGGTGCGCGTCGGCGGCGGCACCTCCAACGCGCTCGGCATCGTGCCGATGCAGATGGCGCTCGAAGTCGCCGATGCCATGGGCCTGCCCCTGATGGGCCATCTCGACGCCCCCCCCCCGCCGCGCGGCGAGGTGATGCGGCTGCTGCGCAAGGGCGACATCCTCACCCATTGCTTCCGCCCATGGCCCAACTCGCCCGCCGCCAGCGATGGCGGGGTGGAGCAGGATGTGCTGGAGGCCCGGGCCCGCGGCGTGATCTTCGACATCGGGCACGGCGCCGGCAGCTTCGGCTACAAGACGGCGATGCAGATGCTGAAGAACGGCTTCATGCCCGACGTGATTTCGTCGGACGTGCATCTCACCTCGATCGGCGGCCCGGCCTTCAACATGCTGGTGACGATGTCGAAGTTCATGAAAATGGGCATGCCGCTCGCCGAGGTGATCCGCGCCAGCACCATCAACGCCGCAACCGCCGTGCGCCTCACCGATCGCGGTTCGTTGAAGCCCGGGATGCTCGGCGACGCGACGGTGCTGGAGATCGAGCAGGGGCGTTTCGTGTTCCACGACGTCATGAAGGAGACCATCGAGAGCGACGAGCAACTGGCCTGCCGCGGCATCGTGCTCAATGGCGCATGGTGGCACGGCTGAGGAGCCAGCGGGACCACAAGGGGAAGCAAGCGGTTCTTTTTTGAGAAAGGAGCCCTTCCTTCTTCTCGGGGACGGCGGCTATTTGTTGATCGAGACGACGCTGCTTTCCGATCCGTCCGCCATTGTTGGCGCCACTGCCACGATTGCGTTCACCTCGGTGAGCATCTCGGGCGGCTTCACCAATTTCGCCGCGGCTGTGCGCGCCGCGTAACGGACAAAAGTTTTTTGCTCCTTTTTTCCAAAAAAGGAGCGCTTGCTTTCTTGCCTCAGGGCTGCGTGATCCGCCCCCCCGGTATGGCGCAAGGGGTGCCTGTGGTGCCGGGGTAGCTGAGGGGGAGTCCGGCGAGCACGCGGGCGGCGAGGAAGCCGAAGCATTGGGCTTCCAGCGCGTCGCCGTCCCAGCCGACGGCTTCGACGGGTTCGACGCGGACGCCGAGGCGTTCGGCGAGCATGCGCATGATGGTGGGGTTGTGGCGGCCGCCGCCGGTGACCAGCACGCGTTTGACGGGGCCGGGGAGGCGGCCGGCGGCGATGGCGGATGCAGTGAAGGCGGCGAGGGTGGCGGCGCCGTTGGCGGGGGGGAGGGCGTCTAGCCCGCTGGCCGCCAGCGCGCG
>JAPLOH010000197.1 GCA_026400845.1 Alphaproteobacteria bacterium | reverse complement strand
CCTTGGAGAGGTTCATCTCGAAAGTCGAGCGGCGGAACAGGCCGATCTTGTAGATCACCCGCCGGTCCGTCACCGCGAGCTCGGTGGTACTACGGCGGATCAGCGCCTCGAGGCCGCGCACCACCGCGACCAGCGCGGCAATCGCCGCCGCGGCTTCGAGCGCCAGGCGCGCCTCCGGTGGCAGCGTCGGCCCGGCGAGCCCGACCGCAAGCAGGATCAGCGCGATCGCCGCCCAGCGGATGGCGGCCAGATAAACGAACCAGTGCAGCGCCGTCGTATGGACCACGCGTTCGCCCGGCTGCAGCACGCGGGTGACATAGCTCATCGGGTGATCCTTGCTCGGTGCGTCATGGCGCCCAGGTTCTGGCCGAGCCGGGCCGGCAAAGCAACGGGGGCGACGGGGATTCACCGTGGCGACGGGATATGCGAGGATTCCGCTACCCTTCTCAAGGAACGCCCGATGCCCCTGCTCGACGCCCTGCAATCCCGCCTGCCCGAATACCCCCGCGCCCTCGGCATGAAATATACCGAGGTTTCGACCGACCGGCTGGTGGCCGAAATCACCGTGCGGCAGGACATGTCCAACGGCAGCGGCACCATCCACGGCGGCGCGCTGATGACCTTCGCCGACACGCTGGGCGCGGTGGCGACCATCCTCAACATCCCGCGCGACAAAAGCACGACGACGCTCGAGAGCAAGACCAACTTCATCGGCCCCGCCCCGGTCGGCACCCGCCTGATCGGCGAGACCACCCCGCTGCATCGCGGCCGGACGACGCAGATCTGGGAGACCCGGATCACCACCGCCGCAGGCAAGCTGGTGGCGAAAGTGACCCAGACGCAGCTGGTGCTTTAGCCAGGCTTGCGCTGGCGCTTGCGGGTGGGCGCCGGCTCCGCCTGAGCCACACCCGCGGGATCGTGCAGCAGCGCCGCGATGCGTGCCTCCGAACCAGGGGTCGCGAAACCGGACGGCGCGCCGTCACCGGGAGAAACCTGGCCGGAGGCGAGGCCCTCCAGCAGGTCGAGCAAGGCGTCGGGGATGATCGGCAGCGGGAAAATTGCGCCGAACCCGGCCGCGCGCACCCGCTCGGCCGGCGCACCGAGGTCGGGCACCACCGGGATCAGCCCATGCGCCACCGCCTCGCTCAGCGTGTAGGAGAAGGTCTCGGGCCACACATGGAGGAACAGCGCGACACGCGCGCCGGAGGCGGCGATCAGGTCAGGGAGCTCGCTGTCCTGGTAGCTGCCCGTGATGACGACATTGGGCAGATCCGCGAACCGCGTGTCGTCATCGGTGAAGCCGATGACGTGGAAGCGCAGCCCGGGCCGGCTCAACGCGGCGTGGCGCGCCAGGCGCAGCAGCGCGGCCGAACCCTTGTGCGGGCCGATGGCGCCGAGCAGGGCGATATCAACCGCCGAGCCGTCCCGCGCACCGGCGGGGAATGCGGCGCCGTAATGCGGGTGCGCGATCTCCTGCACGGCGACCCCGGGCATCATCGCTGCGAACCAGCGTCGCGTATCGGCGGAGGGCGCCACCACGGCGGCGGCACGGCCGAGCAGGCTGGCAAACAGCACCCGGTGGTCAGCGGCCGACAACTCCCGGGTACGCGAGGCCTCGTGCACCCCGCCCATGGCGATGCAGCGGCCGCAGCGATCGACATCCGCCCCGCCGCAGAACTCGCCCAGCGCGTCGATCATCGTCACGCGCGGGCATACGGCATAGAAATCATGCAGGTACACGATCGTCGGCTGGTGCGCCGCGAACTCGCCGAGGGCGGCGATGAAGGGCGGCGAAAAGCCCAGCACGTGCTGCACAATCACTCGACCGATCCCGAGCGTACCCACCAGCGCGAACGCCGCCGCGGCCTCGTCAGGCCCGAAGGCCAGGGTCAGCGCGCCGGCCACCAGCGTGATCCGGCCGTCCTGGGCAGCGGCGAGGCGCAGCTGCAACGCCCCGTCGTAGCCGATGTTCGCGGCAATCTCGCGCTCGAACCGCCGCGTGCCACCCCCCAGGTCATTGCCGACAATCAACACCGCCGCCTCCTGCGCCCCGCGCAGCCTGGTGAGGCGATGCACATCGAGTGCACGCCGGGCGATCCGCAGCGGGTCTGCCACGACAAAGCGATGAATGGCGCGATCATATTCGGGGTACATGCCGGCCAGAATCGCCAGATTGGCCGTGATCAGCGCATCGCGCTCGGCGCCGAACGAGATCCGCTCGCGGTGCTCCACCAGCACGCCGCCGGCGGCGAGGTGGCGGTAGCCGAGATCGGCCGCCCGCTGGCAAAACTCGTTCTCCTCGCCATAGCCGCGCCCGAATATCTCGTTGAAGGGACCGACCTCGTCCAGCGCGGCGCGATGGATCAGCATGCAGAACCCATGCCCGGTCGGCACCTCGATCGCCATGCCGCGGTTCTGCGCCAGCGCCACCGCGGCCAGTTCCTCCCACCCAGCATCCGCCAACGCCTCGACCGCGTTCACTGGCGTCGGGTAGTTGAAGATCGTCGCATTGTTCGACATTGCTGTGACGGTGGCGACGCCCGGGGTGGCGTGGGCTATCGCGTGCATCTCGGCTATGCCGCCGGCAAAGACCACGGTATCGGAATTCAGCAGCAGCACGTCGCCGATCCCGCAATGCGCGAAGGCACGGTTGACGGTCTGAACGAACCCGAGATTCTCGGGGTTGGTGAGGATTTCGAGATTCGGCTGCCCGGCAAATTCGCGCAGCATCGCCGCCATGCCGGGTTCGGGCGAGGCATCATCGACCAGCAGCACGGCATCGCGCTCCGCGTTCCGATGGGCAAGCACGCTCTGGATGCAGGCGCGGGTGACCTCGATGCCGCGGTAGATCGGGATCACCACGGTGAGACGAACGGACGCGTCGCCACCATTGTCCGGTGGCGGAATCGCGATCGCGGTGTCATCGATCGCTTGGCGTATCACGCCGATATACGCCGCGAGCGCGGCCTGGGCGATGGCGCGTTCGCCGGCGTCTGCCATCGCGGCGCGCAGCGCGCGCGCGACCTGGCGGCCGGCGTCGACCATGCCGTCGGCACCGCCGACCAGGAAGGGGCCGCCGAACAACTCCGCGTCGTTGCCTTTGAGCCGCAGCGAGATACGGTCAAGCGCGGTGAACCCGCCCTCCTGGCCGTCCCGCAGCGGAACGGATTTTGCCGGGTCGAGCGCAATTTCGAAGCCGACATGCCAGTCCTGCGGCCCTGCGGCGTCGGGCAGGCGGCGGTCAGCCCGGCCCGCGCCGATCCGCCTGCCGTCGCGCCACACCTCGACGGTATAGCGCCGCCCAAGAGCACCCCGGGAACCAACCCAGCCGGTGCACCTTGTGCCGGTCAGCTCCACCAATGCGCCGTGCACCGCAACGAAGGGCGCGACGGCCGGGCCGAAACGCGCGCCATTGGCCCGCAACGCGAGCGCGACGCCGGGTTTGCCGACGCAGCTTTCGGGGATCGGCACGTAGAAGCGGGCCGGCCGGAAATACGGGTCGCTGCCGCCGGCCTCGATCGCCGAACGCGCAATGGCGAGCACGTTGCCGGCCCCATCCACCACCTCGATCCGCGGCGCGGCGGCGCCCTCGGACCGCTCGGTGACCCAGCCATCGAAATGCCCTTGCGCGACCTCGACGAACCCGTCGAACACGCCGCGGCCCGCGTTCACCGGCGAGCCGTGCAACGCGATGCCATCGGCGGTGACGGTGAATTGCGCCGCCTCGACCACCCCGGTCAGCGGGATGCGGAAGGCGAACGACGTCCTTCCATAGCCGAGCGCGGCAAGATCGGGCCGCGCGCGGGTCGCCCTTCCGGTGGCGACCACCCGGCCGTCGCTATCACGCACTTCGATCACGCAGGTATGGTCATCCGGCCGGGCGATGGCCCAGCCGGTCAGGTACAACCCCTCGAACCCGTCGATCGCACCGTGGACGCGCGCGCTATCGGTCATCCGCTCCTCCGCCGAGCCGGCAGCATGGACGTGGCAGTGGCATCGCCGGAAGCGGCGCGGTTCGTTCCTCCGGGATCAAGCCTTGCCCATCAACGCCTTCATCTCGTCCACCGCCTCGGTAAAGCGCTGGTTGAGTTGGCCGATCGCCTCGTCATTGGCGCGCTGGATGAGGTCGGACATTTCCTTGGTGTTGGCGACGCCGCGCTCATAGGCCTGCTTCAACATCTCGGCCTGGGTCGCCGCCTTAGCGCCGGGCGCCTCGGTGGCGGAGAGGGTGCGCATGGTCTCGGACAGTTCGGCCAGGGTCTGCTGCATGATTTCCATGTGCCGCTTGGCGACGGTCTGCGCGCCTTCGACGGCAATCCGATTGGCCGCCGAAAGCGCATCCATGTTGCGCTTCTGCACGGCGAGCAATGCGTCCATGTTGGGCGCGGCGGGGAGCTTCATGGCGCTGAGCATCTTGCTCCATTCGTCGGCGACCTGCTGGGCATTGCCCATCATGAACGGGAAACCGGGTTTGCCTGTGTCGCTCGCCATAACGCTCTCCTTGCAACGATCCGGCCAATCTACGCGATCCGCCGTCCGATTGCACGCGCCGGCAGCTGCGCCGGGGCAACCAGAGAGGAAGCTACACAAAGAGGCAGCGAGGACCTCCTTCTGGCGACAAACGAGCGGCCGCGATCATCTCGGAGGCCTTCCTTCTCGCTGCCTCGCTGCCTCTATGTTGAGCTTTCCTGCGCCGCTGGCGCCTTCCCACGTTCAAGCGGTTGCCGAGACGCGGGCCGCTCCTCCCGCTGGAGGAGCGGCCGCAACCCTCGCGTCGCCCATCACGCCTCGACGTCCATATTCGGATCTGAAAGAACAAGCGCGCCCAACACGATAGGCGCGCGAAATCCACCGCGCATCGCCGTCAGGCCATGCCGGTTAGTGCACCTCCATAGCTGGTTCTTCGCACAGGTGGCCCCTGCGCGCAGGCGTCGAGCCGGGCGATATGGCGCGGCGCGTCCGCGCGCGGCGTGCGCGCATGGCGCTTCGGCAGCAATCGCCCGTTCCGCCACGGCGCCGGCACGGCAATCCACTCCACATACGGCTCCGTCTCGAACTCGGCCGCGGCCGCGGCCGCCGCCCGCAACGCCACTTCCATCACCCCCGTGTAAGCCGCCGCGCGCGGCCGCACCCTGGCCACGCCCAGCAGGGCAGCCAGCAGCGCGTACAGCATCCCGCCAATCGTGGCGGCGATGCCGTTTGCGGCGTTCGGGGCGTGTTCGGTGGCGCGGGTCATGCGGTCAAGGTCACTCCTTATTAACGAAGGAGAAGCAATACATAACATATCGCCGGATAGCAAGCGTTTTTTCCCAAAACCGCAAATTATCTTGCCACATCCGCTGCGCGGCTATTCCCGCAGGATAAACGCCCGCAAAGCCTGCACCGCCAGCGTCGGATCGTCATTGTGCACGCCATGCCCCGCATTCGGCACGCGCACGAAGGTCGCGAGCCCCGGCGGCAGGCAGGAGACGATCAACTCGCTGCGCGAAATCGGGGTGATCGGGTCGTCCTCCCCGGCGATCACCAAAGTCGGGCACTGGAGCCGCCCGAGCCCGGCGCGGAAATCGAGCCGCACGCTCTCGCCATCCCCGTTGCCGGCGAAGTGGAAAGCCACCGCGTCATTGCGCTCGGTGCGGCTGAAGGCGTCAGGGTTGCGGGTGGCGCGCCGGTTGTAGAGCGGCGAGCAGACCTCCTGGTAAGCAGCCGACGTCTCAGGGCTCGGCGATTTCCACCGCGCCTCGGGCCCGCCGAGCCGCTCGAACACGCCATAGATCTCCTCGCGATCCACTTTGGGCGAGGTGCTGTAGAGGATCAGCTTACCGGGATGCTCCGGGTGTCGTGTCGCATAGGCCTGCGCCACCATGCCGCCGAAGGAATAGCCGAGCACGATCGGCTTCTCGATGCCCAGCGCCACACAGAAGGCGTGCACATCATCGCCCCACTGGTCGAGATTCCACTCCTCCGGCCCCCGCCGGTCCGAGCGCCCCTGGCCGCGATGGTCGAGATAAACCAACTGCGCCACCTCGGCGAGGCTGTCGAACGCCGGCTTGAACGTCGAATGATCGCCGCCCGGCCCGCCATGCAGCAACACCAGCGTCGGCCGCTCCCGCATCACCGGCCCGTCCGGCACCAGCTTGGGGCCGGTGACATCGAAGAACAGGCGGGCGCCGTTGACGGTGATGTGCATGGGGAACCTCAGGATATCCTCCGATTGGATGGAAGCGGCCGGGCGGTGTCAACCGCCGGATGGTGCTTGCGTGGAGCCGCTTTCCGCGCCAGCATGCAATGAAATCGCCGAGGGGAGTGGGCGCCATGCTGCTGCCGGACGAGGCTTTCGCCCATGTGCCGGAGTTGCACGGGCAAATCACGCCGCCGGAATCGTCGCAATTCCGCATGTCGCACGCAGTGATTGAACGCTGGGACGGGTTCGCCGCGGCGATCGGCTTGCCGCCGACCTGGCGCTATACCCATGACGAGCGCGAGGCCCGCCGCCGCGCCGCGCTTGCGGGATGGCTCGACAGCGACCTCTGGGTGTTCGCCTATGGCGCGGTGATGTGGGATCCCGGCTTCCACGCCGTGGAAATCCGCCGCGCCCGCGTGCCGGGCTGGCAGCGCCGCTTCAACCTGCTGGTCCCTTTCGGCCGCGGCACGCCGGAACAGCCGTGCCTGCAAGGCGGCCTCACCGAGGGCGGTGCCTGCGACGGGCTCGCGTTTCGCATCCCGGCCGAAGCCGCCGACCGCGAAACCGAAATACTCTGCATGCGTGAACTGGTCTGCGAGGGCTACGCGCCGCGCTTTCTCACCGCGGAGACGCCGCAAGGCCTCATCGAGGCGCTGGCCTTCACGTCGGACCCCGACTGCCCCGCCAATGTCGAACTCGGCGAGGCCGAGACAGCGCGCATCATCGCCACCGCCGCCGGCGTCATCGGGCCGAACCGCGACTACCTCGACAACATCGTGCTGAAACTGGCGCAACTCGGCATTGACGACCCCGCCACAGCGCGGCTGGCGGCGCTGTGCACGGAGATCGCGGCGGGCGGATAGAGCCTTCCGCCGAAACGGGCAGCAAGGCGAAGCACTTCCTTTTGAAAAAAGAAGCGGAGCAACGCTATCGCGGATCGAAGCCGATCCGCTGTCGCTCCCGTCGCCGCTCCGCTTCGCTTCGCATCAGAAGTTTTTTGGTTCTTTTTTTCAAAAAAGAACCGCTTCCTTACCTCAGCCGTCGATACGTGCCGTCGCCGTCCCGCTCACCACTTCCTTGCCATCCTGATTGGTGGTGGAAATCGTGAGATCGACGAGATGCACGCCGCCTTCCTCGCGGATGGCAGCCACCGTGGCGGTCGCGGTCAGCGTGTCGCCCGGCCACACCTGGTTGGTGAAGCGCACACCGAACTTCTTGAGCGTGGCATCGCCGACGAAGTTGGTCAGCATCTTGCCGGTGAGGCCCATGGTGAGCATGCCGTGGGCGAACACGCCGGGGTAGCCGGCGACTTCCTTGGTGTAGAGGTCATCGGTGTGCAGCGGGTTATAGTCGCCGGAGGTGCCGGCATACATCACCAACTGGGTACGGCTGAGGTTCTCGATGACGACTTCGCTGTGGGTCTGGCCGACGGACAGCGCGGATTTCTTGAGTGCCATGATAGTCCTCCTCAGCTCTGGGCCACGGGCTTCTCGGTGCGCACGCCCACGCTGCGGGCGGTCACCACGAGTTCGCCGTTCTGGTCGCGGTATTCGGTGACGCGCTCGGAAAACATCAGCTTGCCGGCCCGCTTGCTTTCCTTCTCCCAGGTGGCGCCGGCGTGGGACGTGACCGTCAGCACGTCGCCGGGGCGGACGGCGCGGTGGTATTCGAAATGCTGCTCGGCGTGCAGGCCGCCGGACGAGGCCGGCTTCTCAGTGATGCCGGAGGGACCTTTGGCGGAGCCGAACCATTTCTGGCCGTTTTTCGGGCGCAGGAAATAGTCCGGGTCGAACTGCGCGACCGATTGCGGGAAGGTCGGGGGGGCGATGATGCCGCCGGCCTCGGTTTTCTTGGCCGCTGCGGCGTCGTGATAGACCGGGTTGGGGTCATCGACCGAGCGGGCGAACATCATGATATGCGATGCTTCGACGGGAAAGGTGATCTTGGTCAATTCGGGTCCTCCGTGTTGTGGCTGGCCCGGACTGCGCCGGGCTGTTGGGGGGTCAAATCATAGCCGATTGCGGACGGAGCGCCAGCCGCCCCGCCTGCACCGCTGCGGCTACGCCGCGTTGGCCTTGCACCAGCGCGCCACCTGCTCATGGGTGGCGAACCAGACATGGCCGCTCGCCTTGATGTATTTGATCAGGCGTTCCAGCATGGTGATGCGGCTGCGGTGGCCGATCACGTGCGGGTGCATGGTGAGCAGGAACAGCCCGCCCTCAGCGAGCGCCCCGTCGAACTCGGCCTTGAAGATCTCCTCGACCGAGGAGGGCGGCGTGTAGGGCCGGAGGCCGGAGAAGCGGTGCATGTTGAAGTAGACCGCGTCGTCCCTGATCCACTCGGGCGGCAGCTCGATGATGCCGGTGGGGTTGCCGTCGGCGAGCAGCTCGTAGGGCTCGTCATCGGCCATCAGCGAACTGTCGTAGAGCAGGCCCATCTCCATGATGATGCGCAGCGTGTTGGGCGAAAAATCCCAGCTCGCGGTGCGCATACCGACCGGGGGACGGCCGGAAAGCCGGTCGAGCACGTCGGCGGCGCGGTAGCTGAGCTCGCGTTCGGCCATGTACGGCAGGGTGGTGTTGCGCTCGTGGATCCAGGAGTGGATGCCGATCTCGTGCCCCTCGCCGGCCACCCCGCGCACCTCCTCGGGGTGCAGCAGGGCGGAGACGGCGGGGTAGAAGAAAGTGGCCGGAATGCTTTCGCGCTCCAGCAGCTTGCGGATGCGCGGCACGCCCTGGCGGGCGCCGTACTGGCCCTGGCTGATGCGCATCGGACTTTCGTCGAGGTCGCGCAGCGGGATGGTCTCGTGGTCCGCATCGAAGGACAAGGCGACGGCGCATGTGGCGCCGTTGGGCCAGGTCTTGGGCGAGAGGCTGCGCCCGGCGCGGGCCCGCTCGACGATCCGGCGCCACACGTCCTCGGGCCATTCCCAGGCCTCGCCTGCGGGATGCGTCGGGGTCTCTTCCATCGTCGGTTTCCTCTTCCGGCACTCGGGCGGCCATGCTGCAACGTTTCCGCCGCCGCCGGAAGAGGCCGCGATAGCCGATCAGATCACCCGGGCGGTCTCAGCGAAGGCGAAGTAGCGGCGGCGGGCCTCGGCGAAGATCGGCCCGGCATTGAGGGCGCGGCTCTCGTAGCGGGTGCAGGGGACCACCTTGCTGTAGTTGCCGACCGAGATGATCTCGTCGGCCGCATGCAGGTCCGCGTCGGTGAGCGTGGTCTCCGCGGTCTCGATGCCGGCCTCGCCGAGTAGAATCAGCACGCGCCGGCGGGTGATGCCGGCCAGAAAGGTGCCGTTGGCCGCGGGGGTCAGCACTTTACCAGCGCGGGCGATCAGGAGGTTGGAGAAGGCGAATTCGGCGATGTTACCCCAGGGATCGCGCATCACCGCATGGTCGAATCCGCGGGCATTGGCTTCGCGGGTGGCGCGGTCGGAGTTCGGGTAGAGGCCGGGGGTTTTGGCGTCGGTGGTCGCCATGTCGGGCGCGGGGCGGCGCAGCGGCGAGAGGGTGGCGGAAAACCCGCCCGGCCCCGGCAGCGGCGCCTCGAAGAGATGCAGCACGAAGGCCGTGGTCGCGCTCTCGACGGTGAGCATGCCGCCGGCGCCGTAGAACATCGGCTTGATGTACAGTTCGGCAGTGGCGGGGAAGCGGCGGATGCCCTCGATCGCCAGGCGCTCGATCTCCTCGGCGCTCATCGCCGGCTTGAGGCCCATCGCCGTGGCCGAGGCGATGGAGCGGGCGCAATGCCGATCGAGATCGGGGGCGAGACCGGCGAACGCGCGGGCACCGTCGAACACCGTCGAGGCTTGCCAGAACGCGTGATCGGCCGGGCCGGTCAGGCGCGGGGCCTCGTCGGTCCAGTGTCCATCAAACCAGAAAGTGGCGGCCATGCGAGCGTCTCCGGGAAATTTCGGCGGGTGCGGACTTGATCGCGCCGGGCAGCGCAGGTCAAGCAACGATGGCGCGGCGCAGCTCCGCCTCAGCCGCCGGGACGGCGGAACTCCATATCTCAGCCGCCGGGACGGCGGAACGCCATATCTCAGCCGCCGGGACGGCGGAAAACCAGATAGGACGTCGGCAGGTCGAGGCGCTGGAACCCTTCTTCCACCACCACCGTTTCGGCGGCAGCCAGGTTGGCGGTGGCGGGCGACAGCACCACCGTGTCGAGCCCGGCACGCATGACCGCGGCCAGCGCCGGCCTTGGATCGCCGGCGAACGGCAGGCCGCTGATCCAGTCATGTGCCAGGGCAAGCTCCTCGCCGAGCTTGCGCCGTCCGTCGAAGACGAGCTGCTTCGGGGCGTCGAACTCGCGGAAATTGGCGAGGCGCTGGCGGCCCGAGAGCATGGGCAGCACGGTTGAAAGCTCGCGCGGGGCGAGGAGGCGTCCGGCGGGCAGCCGATCGAGCAGCAGCCGGGAGGCAGTCAAAGCGCCGGGCTCGATCTTGAGCGCCAGCGTGGGGAAGCGCAGCCCAACGAAGGGCGAGGGCGGCAGGCCGCGCAGGGCGAGGAACATCGCCAGGGCGTAGCCGCCGGCCAGCCCGAGCGGGACCAGCAGGCGCAGCGGGCGCAGTTCGATCAGCGCGCCGATCCCGGCACCGATCGCCAGCAGCACCGGCCCGGCGTAGGCGAGCCGCCACATCGCGTCCGTCGAGGTCAGGCGCGCGACAATGAAATCGGCGGCGGGCGGCCAGGCGAGCGGCACGGCGAGAGCGGCGGTCCATAGCGTGAACCAGCCGAGCAGCCGGCTGCGGCGAGCAAGCGCGAGGCCGATCACGGCGGCGCCGAGCGCGATCACCGTCGGCGCCTTCACGGTACCGAACACGATCAGCAGGATCTCGTGCAGATTGCTTGCGATCACGCTCGGAAATAGCGCATCCCCGCCGGCCAGCCCCCGGTAGAACGGCACCACCGCGAGCGCCGGGTAGGCGAACACCGCCAAAGCGGCGAGCGGCGGCTGCCAGATGCGGGTCGGCGGCAGATAGACCAGCCAGAAACTACCGGCGGCGAGGCCGACCAGGATCGGCAGATAGAAGGCCGCCGTGGTCGACAGCCCCATGGCCACGAAGCCCAGCAGCAGCAGACGCACCCAGTCCGCCGGCCGGCCGTGGCGCATGGTATCGAGCGCCACGGCGATCGCCAGCGGCGCGATCACCGCGGTCAGCACCACCTTGCCCTGCCAAATCCGCAGCAAGCCGAAATACGCGACGCCGCGATGGGTTGTGCCGTCGAGCAGCATCAACAGCAGGATCGCCGCCACCCCCGCAAGCGCGGCCCGGTTCGTGTGGCTGATGCGGGTGAGGGCGCAAAACCAGGCGTAGGGCACTGCGGCCCCCGCGAGCGCCGGCAATACGAGATGGTGGATCGTCAGCGGATGGCTGCCGGTCAGCCCGGCGATGGCGCCGGCGAAATGCTCCCAGGATGGCAGGCTGGTGAACCGGGTGCCGGAGCCCTCGGTGAAGGCGAAGGGGTAGACCGGCACGATCGGCGACGTCCAGTTCTCCCAGTCCAGCACCGCGCGGGCGAGGTAGAAGCTGTCATCGGCATCCGGGCGGTTGGCGAGCAGGGCAATGGCGCCGGCGGCGAGGCAGCAGGCGAGCAGGAACCAGCTTCCCGCCTCGCGTGCCCGTTCGCCGCAATATCGCGCGAAACCGGTGAGGAAGATCGCGGTGCTGCGGATCAGTGCGCCGAGCGGCAGCAGGCAGGCGGCGGCGGTGATGATCGTCACGTCGCGCAGCGAGATCGGCACCAGCACCGCGATGTCGTAGCTCAGCGTGAACACCGCGAAGACGCCGAGGAGGAGGAACAGCATGTTCTCCGCCGGGTCGGTCGCGCTCGCACGGGGGCCGATGATGCCGTAGGCCATGCGGCTGTCAGGCCATGCGCTCGGTACGCAGCGTCAGATGGGTGGCGAGACGGTCGAGCGCCGGCTCGAAACCCAGCCCTGGCCCCTCCGGCAACGCCATCGCGCCTTCGATGATCGGGAACAATCCGGCCAGCAGGTCCTCGCGGATCGGGTTGCGGTTGACGTCGACTTCGAGCAGGCCGGGGCCGCGCACGGCGGCGAGCAAGTGCAGCGAATGGATGAGGCCGATGGCGCCGCCGAGGAAATGCGGGCAATAGGCCAGCCCGGCGGCCAGCGCGGCGCGGCCGACCCGGAGGTTGGCGGTGGCGCCGCCCCATTTGGCGCAGTCCGGCTGGATCACGCCCAGGATGCCGCTCTCGATCGCCTGCTGGAAGCCGAGCGCCCCACGCAGATTTTCGCCCGCCGCCAACCGAACCCCGGCGGCGGCAGCGACCTGGGACCACTCCCACACCGGCCGGTCAGCGACCAGCGGCTCCTCGATCCAGCCGAGCGGAAAGTCGCGCAGCCGGGCCGTCATGTGGCAGGCCTCGATGACGTCCCAGCCCTGGTTGATGTCGATCATCAGCGCCTCGCCGGCGCCGAGTGCCGCGGCGACCGGGCGGATGGTGGCGATGTCGGCCTCGCGCCCGAAGCCGAGCTTCACCTTGAAGGCACGGAATCCGCTGGCGCGGGCGGCCGCCACCGTGTCGAGCGCCGAAGGACCCGGGTTGATGCCGCTGGCATAGGCTGGCACTGCGGTGGCGTCCGTCCCGCCAAGGGCGCGCCACAGCGGAACGCCGCGACGGCGGGCGCGCAGATCATGCAATGCGAGGTCGAGCCCGGCGGCGGCGGCGGAAAGGGCGCCCGCATCACCGCTTTGCACCCGCAGGATGTGCAGGCCGCGCTCGCTCTCGTCCCATAGCGCCGCCGGGTCGGAAATATCCCTTCCCAGCACCATCGGCGCCACCACGGTATCGAGCACGCGGGCGCGATGTTCGGCGGAGGCCGCCGGGAAGTTGCACCAGATTTCGCCCCAGCCATGCACCCCCGCGTCATCCTCGGCGCGCACGAACACGCCCGCGCGCTCGGTCATGGTGCCGAAAGAGGTGCGCACCGGAGTGGCGATCGGGCAGCGATAGGTGAAGGTCTCGACGCGGCGCAGCGTGCTCATGCGGCTTTCCCCGGATGTGGGCCGCAAACCTAGCCCTTACGCGGATTCGACGCGAGACGCTGCGTTAAATTCCCCAATAAACCAATGATTTATGCCAGCTCCCGACTCTAGCGCGCATCAAAANNNNAAAAAGAACCACTTCCCTTCCTTCCTAGTCCTCGAGAAAGCTGCGCAGCTTCCGGCTCCGCGAGGGATGCTTCAGCTTGCGCAAAGCCTTCGCCTCGATCTGGCGGATACGCTCACGCGTCACGTTGAACTGCTGGCCGACCTCTTCGAGCGTATGGTCGGTGTTCATGCCGATACCGAAGCGCATGCGCAGCACGCGTTCCTCGCGCGGCGTCAGCGAGGCGAGTACGCGTGTGGTGGCCTCGCGCAGATTGGCCTGGATCGCCGCGTCGAGCGGGATCACCGCGTTCTTGTCCTCGATGAAGTCGCCGAGATGGCTGTCCTCCTCGTCGCCGATCGGGGTCTCCAGCGAGATCGGCTCCTTGGCGATCTTCAGCACCTTGCGCACTTTTTCCAAGGGCATGCCGAGCTTCTCTGCCAGTTCCTCCGGCTGCGGCTCGCGGCCGATCTCGTGCAGCATCTGGCGCGAGGTGCGCACCAGCTTGTTGATCGTCTCGATCATGTGCACGGGGATGCGGATGGTGCGCGCCTGATCGGCGATGGAGCGGGTGATGGCCTGGCGGATCCACCAGGTGGCGTAGGTGGAGAACTTGTAGCCGCGGCGATATTCGAACTTATCCACCGCCTTCATCAGGCCGATATTGCCTTCCTGGATGAGGTCGAGGAACTGCAGGCCGCGGTTGGTGTATTTCTTGGCGATCGAGATCACCAGGCGAAGATTGGCCTCGATCATCTCCTTCTTGGCCCGCGCGCTGTCCCGCTCGCCGCGGCCGACCGTCATGAACACGCGGCGGAACTCGCTGATCGGCAGGCTCGCGTCATTGGCGACGGCAGCGATCTGCGAGCGCACCCGCACGATATCCTCGGGGTGCTTGGCCGCGAAGGTCTTCCAGGATTTGCCGGGCAGGCGGCCGATGCGGTCGATCCAGTTGGGGTCGAGCTCATGGCCGCGGTACTGGTTGAGGAATTCGTCGCGCGCGACCTTGCTGCCCTCGGCCATGCGCAGGAGCTGGCCTTCGAGCTCGGTGAGCCGGCGGTTGAGCAGCTTGAGCTGGGTGACCAGTTCCTCGATGCGGTTGTTGTGCAGATGGACCTGCTCGACCTTGCCGACCAGCTCGTCGCGCAGCTTGTCGTAGCTCTTCTCGCTGCGCAGGTTGACGTCCTCGCCGGCCGTCATCAGTTCGAGGCGCTTGATCTGCATCTTGTGCAGCTTTTTGTACAGCGCCTCAATTTCCTCGAAAGTGGCGAGCACCTCGGGCTTGACGGAGCGGCGAACTCGCCCTCGGCCGGCTCGGCTGCCTCGACCACCTCGGCGCCCGGCGCCGGGCCGCCCTGAGTGGCCTCGAGATCGATGATGTCGCGCAGCAGCATGCGGCCGCCCTTCAGCGCCTCATGCCAGGCGATGATGGCGCGGAAGGTCAGCGGGCTTTCGCACAGCCCGCCGATCATCATGTCGCGGCCGGCCTCGATGCGCTTGGCGATCGCGATTTCGCCCTCGCGCGACAACAGCTCGACGCTGCCCATTTCGCGCAGATACATCCGCACGGGGTCGTCGGTGCGGCCGAGATTCTCGGCATCGACGTTGCCAGTCGGCTCATCCTCCTCTTCCTCGGCCTTCTCGACTTTGGCAACAGGTGCCTCGCCGTCCTCGGCTTCCTCGCCCTCGACGACCTGGATGCCCATCTCGGACAGCCCGGCCATCACGTCCTCGATCTGCTCGGAGGAGTTCTGGTCCGGCGGCAGGACGGCGTTGAGCTCGTCGAAGGTGATGTGCCCGCGCTCCTTGCCCTTGGCGATCAGCCGCTTGACGGAGGCCGACTGGATGTCGAGCAGCGAAGTCTCGGCGTCCTGCTCGGCGGCGGCGGCGTCAGGGGCTACGGCGGGCTTGGTTGCCATCGATCAGTTCACTCCGAAATAGGGGGCAGGCGAGGCGAATGCAGTCATCATGCGCCGCTCTCCATCTCGCCCTGGCGCAGGGCGTTGCGGGCCGCGCACAAGGCGATGAGCCGGCGCTCGACGGCGCTGTCGGCATGGCGGGCGAAGTCGGCCATCGCCGCGGCGACCTCCTCCTCCAGGCGCACCGGGTTCATCAATCCAAAAAAATGCCACCAACCCGCCTCGGCTTCTGCCGGCATGGCATCCGGGGCGGCGCATCCCGTCAGCGGTTGGGGAACCGCCGATAGGGCCTGCGCAGCCTCCGCCGCCAAACCGATCGCGTGCAGGTGGGTCGTCAGGCCCTCGGAGTCAAGGTGCTCGGTCGCACTTCCCCAATGCAGGATCGCGGCGCGCAGCCGGCCGAGCCAGTCCGGCAACGCGAGCGAGCCGAACGCCTCCTCGACGTCGTGCAGCAGGCGGGGATGGCGGAGCAGGATGGCGACGAGCTGGCGGGCGCGCTCGGCCGCCGCGGTGGCGGGCCGCGGGATCGGGCGCGGCAGGCTGCCGGGGCGGATGGTACGCGACGTCGGCGCCTCGCCGCGGCGGGGCGTGCGCGGCCGGCTGGCGTAGAAGCGGTCCATCAGCAGGCTGCGATACTCGCTTCCCAGCCCCTTGTCGGCGATCCGCCCGGCGGCCTCCAGCAGGCGAGTACGGAAGGCAGCGCGACTTTCGGGGCTCAGGTCGTTCACCCCCTCATGCATGAGGTCGAACAAGGCCTCGCCGATCGGGCGGGCAGAATCAAGCACGGCCTGGAACCCGGCCGGGCCGTTGCGGCGCACCAGGGAGTCCGGGTCCTCGCCGGCGGGCAGCGTCGCGAGCCGCAGACTCTGACCGGGGGTGAGATGGGGCAGCGCCAGTTCGACCGTGCGGGCGGCGGCTCGCGCACCGGCGCCATCGCCGTCGAAACACAGGGTGGGCATCGGAGAGAGCCGCCACAGCAGGGCCAACTGCTCCTCGGTCAGTGCGGTGCCCAGCGGCGCGACGGCGCCGGTGAAGCCGGCCTGGTGCAGCGCGATCACGTCCATATAGCCTTCCACCACCGTCACCGCCGCCCCGGCGCGGGCGCCCTCGCGGGCACGGTCGAGCGCGAAGAGGGTGCGGCGCTTGGAGAACACGTCGGTCTCCGGGCCGTTGACGTATTTCGGCTGCCCATCGCCGAGAATACGCCCGCCGAAGCTGATGGTGCGGCCCTGGCGATCGCGGATGGGGAACATCACCCGGTTGAAAAACAGGTCGTACGCCGGCCGGTCGCCATCGCCCGGGCGCATCAGCCCGGCCGCCAGCAGCATGGCCTGCGGCACCTCCTCGCGCGCGAGTTCGGCCGCCAGCGCCCCCCTGCCCTCGCCCGACCAGCCAAGCCCGAAGGTGGCGATGGTTTCCTCCGTGAGGCCGCGCCCGCGCAGATAGGCCAGCGCCCGCGCGCCCTCCGGCAGGAACAGCCGGCGGCGATAGGCGGCGGCCGCGGCTTCCAGCACGCCATGCAGATCGAGCCGCCGCCGCTCGGCCTCGGCGGCCTGGGGCGTCGGTTTCGGCACATCCAGCCCCGCCTCGGCGGCGAGCTGGTTCACCGCCTCGGGGAAACTCGCCCCCTGGCTCTGCATGACGAAACTCACGGCATCGCCATGCACGCCGCAGCCGAAGCAGTGGAAATGGTCGTCATAGACGTAAAAGCTCGGCGTTTTCTCGCCATGGAACGGGCAGCACCCCTTCCAGTTGCGGCCCGACTTGGTCAGCCGCACCCGCCGCCCGATCACCGCTTGCAGCGGGGTGCGGGCGCGCAGTTCGTCGAGAAATCCGGGCGGCAGCGCCATGGCTTCAGCCTACATCGCCAGATGGGCTTTGACGACCGGCCCGGCCTTGGACATGTCCATTGCCGCCGCGTGCTTGGCCCGCAGCACCGCCATCACCTTGCCCATGTCCTTGATCCCCTGCGCCCCGGTCTCGGCGATCGCCGCCAGCACCGCCGCGGAAATCCCGGCGTCGTCCATCTGGGCGGGCAGGAAGCTCTCGATCACCGCGATCTCCGCCTCCTCCTTGGCAGCCAACTCCGGCCGATTACCCTGGCGATACAGCTCCACGCTCTCGCGGCGGGATTTCACCATGCCGCGCAGCATCGACAGCACATCCTCATCCGGCACCGCGTCGATCCCCTTGGGGCGGGCGGCGATGTCGGTGTCCTTCAGCTTGGAGGTGATCATGCGCACCGCGGAGACGGTGGCGGCGTCCTTGGCGAGCATCGCCTGCTTGAGGCGGGCAGTGAAAGCGTCGCGCAGCGACATGGCAGTCTCCCATCGAAAAATGTCCCTCTATATATAGGGTGTGAAACGCGCGCGGCGATGGCGGATGAAATTTCCCAGTTTCTCGTCGCGATCTTGCGGTGGGAAGTTTTTTCCCATATGCTCCTGGTATGACCATTGACGACATCATCGAGCGACTCGGCGGCGCGGATGCCGCCTCCACCCTGCTGGGCGTGGGCGGCGAGGCCGTGCGCAAATGGCGCCAATCCCGCGCCATTCCCGCCAAGCACTGGCCGGCGATCATCGCTGCCTCCGGCCTGACGCTCGACGATCTCACCGGCCGCACCCCTCTACAAACGAGCCAAGCCATGCCCGAACTCGCCACAGATATCCCCGAGGGCGCCACCGCCGCCCTGGTTCTCGCCGATGGCGCCATTCTGTGGGGCCGCGGCTTCGGCGCCCACACCACCGAGGCTCCAGTTGGCGAGGTCTGCTTCAACACCGGCCTTACCGGCTACCAGGAGACGCTGACCGACCCCTCCTATGCCGGGCAGATCATCACCTTCACCTTCCCGCATATCGGCAATGTCGGCACCAACCCCGAGGACCTCGAGGCCACCGGCATCGCTGCGCGCGGCCTCGTGGTGAAGCAGGACATCACCGAGCCGGCCAATTGGCGCTCCGCCCAGCACCTCCACGCCTGGCTGCGCGCCCAGGGCAAAACCGGCATCGCCGGCGTCGACACCCGCGCCCTCACCAGCCGCATCCGTGACGGCGGCGCCCCGACGGGCGTGCTGTGTTTCCCCGCCGACGGTCAGTTCGACCTCGCTGGCCTTCTCGCAAAAGCGGCCGCTTGGCCGGGGCTGGAGGGGATGGACCTCGCCAAGGACGTCACCTGCGGCCAGTCCTACGGGTGGGACGAGGCGGAATGGGCCTGGCCCACCGGCTTCGCCCGCCAGACCGCGCCGACCCGCCACGTGGTGGCGGTGGATTACGGGGCCAAGCGCAACATCCTGCGCTGCCTCGCCTCCACCGGCTTCCGCGTCACTGTGGTGCCGGCCACCGCGACGGCGGCGGAAATTCTTTCCCACAACCCCGACGGCGTCTTTCTCTCCAATGGCCCGGGTGACCCGGCGGCCACCGGCGTCTACGCGGTGCCGGCGATCCAGGGCGTGCTGGCGGCGGGCAAGCCGATCTTCGGCATCTGCCTCGGCCACCAGCTGCTGGCCCTCGCGCTGGGCGCCAAGACCTACAAGCTCGCCCGCGGCCATCGCGGCGCCAACCAGCCGGTGAAGGACCTCACCACCGGCAAGGTCGAAATCACCAGCCAGAACCACGGTTTTGCCGTTGACGTCGCCACCCTCCCCGCGGGCGTCAGCGTCACCCACCAAAGCCTGTTCGACGGCTCCAACGAGGGCATCGCCTGCCCCGGCCAGCACGCCTTCTCGGTGCAGTACCACCCGGAGGCAAGCCCGGGGCCGAGCGACAGCCATTATCTGTTCGGGCGATTTGCCGAGTTGATCGAGCGGTCAGCCAATGCTTGAGCCGAGCGGTTTTCGCGAGGCGATCAAAACGGCGGATGTGTCCCATCCGATACCCTTCTTGTTCGTCGTCCTCCTCGCCTTTGCGGTCTCCTGCTTTGGCGTGGCGGTGCTCGCCGGCGACCTGTTGCGCTGGGTGGTCGCCGGTGCTGGCGTGATCGCAATGACGAGTGCGATCGGCATGGCCATCTTCGCGATGATCGCCCGGCCCGAGTTGCTGCGATCCGAGCGCCACAGCCTAGTCACGCGCGCCATCGACATTCTTGGAGATAGCGACATGGACCCGGTGACCGTAGAATCCGTGGAGCGAATGGTGGTAGAAACCGGTCGTTGGTCGCTCTCGCAGGAGCGTAGCAGGAAGGGCCGGAAATCCGGGCCGTCTGGCATCGAGGACAACAGCAATGGATAGCCGCAACTTCGCCATCGTCTTTGATCGGAGTGACCCTTCAGTGGATGCTGCCGGTTTGCGCGGCCTCATCCGGCAAAGCGGGCAATTTTCCAAATGGTGGGGGCACATCCCCGGTGTCTACCTGGTGACCAGCGACCTGTCGGCCGAAGACATCACCGACAAGGTGCGGCGCTTCACCCGCGACGCGAGCATGTTGGTGATTGCCGTGGATGCGTCCAGCTCGGATGGCTGGCTGCCCGAGCAGGCGTGGCCATGGCTGCGCAAGGTCTCGACGGCGACCCATGCGGAGCAGCCCGGCTGATCGCCTGAGCCAGCAGAACTGAGTTCCTTTGAACCGATCGCGCTGCCTGAGGCGGCGCGGAGAGTGAGCGCATCGATATGCCCAAGCGGACAGATATCAAATCCATCCTGATCATCGGCGCCGGCCCGATCGTGATCGGACAGGCCTGCGAGTTCGACTATTCGGGCGCCCAGGCCTGCAAGGCCCTGCGCGCGGAGGGCTACCGGGTGATCCTGGTGAACTCCAACCCCGCCACCATCATGACCGATCCGGGCCTGGCCGACGCCACCTATATCGAGCCGATCACGGTGGAGATGGTCGAGAAGATCATCGCCAAGGAGCGGCCCGATGCCCTGCTGCCCACCATGGGCGGGCAGACCGCGCTCAATACAGCGATGCAGCTCGATGCCGCTGGCGTGCTGGCGAAATACAACGTCGAGCTGATCGGCGCCAAGGCCGATGTGATCGACCGCGCGGAGGACCGGCTGAAGTTCCGCGACGCGATGGCCGAAATCGGCATCGAGAGCCCGCGCAGCTTCATCGCGCATACACTCGCCGAGGCACGCGTGGCGCTGGCGGAAATTGGCCTGCCCGCGGTGATCCGCCCCTCCTTCACCCTCGGCGGCACCGGCGGCGGCATCGCCTATAATCGCGAGGAGTTCGAGGCCATCGTCACCGGCGGGCTCGACGCCTCGACGACCACCGAGGTGCTGATCGAAGAGAGCGTGCTCGGTTGGAAAGAATACGAGAGGGAGGTGGTGCGCGACCGCGCGGACAACTGCATCATCGTCTGCTCAATCGAGAACGTCGATCCGATGGGCATCCACACCGGCGATTCCATCACGGTCGCCCCGGCGCTGACGCTGACCGACAAAGAATACCAGCGCATGCGGGACGCCTCGATCGCCTGCCTGCGCAAAATCGGCGTCGATACCGGCGGCTCCAACGTGCAGTTCTCGCTGAACCCGGCCGATGGCCGGATGCTCATCATCGAGATGAACCCGCGCGTCTCGCGCTCCTCGGCGCTGGCGTCCAAGGCGACCGGCTTCCCAATTGCGAAAATCGCCGCCAAGCTCGCCGTCGGCTACACGCTCGATGAGCTCGACAACGACATCACCAAGGTGACGCCGGCGAGCTTCGAGCCGACCATCGACTACGTGGTGGTGAAAATCCCGCGCTTCACCTTCGAGAAATTCCCCGGCACCCCCGCGCTGCTCTCCACCTCCATGAAGTCGGTCGGCGAGGCGATGTCGATCGGCCGCTCCTTCGCCGAGGCCCTGCAAAAGGGCCTGCGCTCGATGGAGACCGGGTATCACGGGCTCGATGCGGTGCCGCTGCCGGGCGACGGCTCGCGCGATGCCATGCGCGCCTCGCTCTCCCAGCCCAAGCCCGACCGCCTGGTCATGGCCGGCCAGGCCCTGCGTGAGGGCTGGACGGTGGAGGAAATCCACGAGACCACTAAGTTCGACCCGTGGTTCCTGCGCGAAATGGAGCGCATCGTTGCCGCCGAGCGGAACATCGCCGCCAACGGCCTGCCGCGCACGGCGGGCGCCATGCGCCGCCTGAAGGCGCTCGGCTTCTCCGACCAGCAGCTCGCCCGCCTCTCCGGCCAGCCCGAGCCCGAGATCGCCGCCGCCCGTGCCGGCCTCGGCGTGCTGCCGGTCTATAAGCGGATCGACACCTGCGCTGCCGAATTCGCCTCCGCCACCCCCTACATGTACTCCACGTATGAGGGTGGCTACGGCACGCCCGAGTGCGAATCGCGCCCGACCGACCGCCAGAAGATCCTCATCCTCGGCGGCGGACCGAACCGCATCGGCCAGGGCATCGAGTTCGATTACTGCTGCGTCCACGCCGCCTATGCGCTGAAGGAGGCGGGGTTCGAGACCATCATGGTCAACTGCAACCCCGAGACCGTCAGCACCGACTACGACACCTCCGACCGGCTCTATTTCGAGCCGCTCACCGCGGAGGACGTCATCGCCATCGTGCGCAAGGAGCAGTCCAACGGCACTGTGCTCGGCTGCATCGTGCAGTATGGCGGGCAGACGCCGCTGAAGCTGTCCCAGGCGCTCGAGAAGGCCGGCATCCCCATCCTCGGCACCTCGGCTGATGCAATCGACATCGCCGAGGACCGCGAGCGCTTCCAGGTGCTGCTGCAAAAACTCGGCCTGCGCCAGCCTGAGAACGGCACCGCGCGCTCCGCCGAGGAGGCCGAGGCGATCACCAACCGCATCGGCTATCCCGTGGTGATCCGCCCCTCCTACGTGCTGGGCGGCCGCGCGATGGAAATCGTCTACGACAATGCCGGGCTACATCGCTACATGCGCGAGGCCGTGCGCGTCTCCGGTGAAAACCCCGTGCTGATCGACCGCTACCTCAATGACGCGATCGAGGTGGACGTGGACTGCATCGCCGACGGCGAAACCGTCTACGTCGCCGGCGTCATGGAGCATATCGAGGAGGCCGGCATCCACTCCGGTGACTCCGCTTGCGCCCTGCCGCCCTACACGCTCTCGCCGGCCACCGTCACCGAACTCAAGGCCGAGACCGAGGCGATGGCCAAGGCGCTGGGGGTGGTCGGGCTGATGAACGTGCAGTACGCGATCAAGGACAACGACATCTACGTGCTGGAGGTGAACCCTCGCGCGTCGCGCACCGTGCCCTTCGTCGCCAAGGCGACCGGGGTGCCGGTGGCCAAGATCGGCGCCCGGGTGATGGCCGGCGCCCGGCTGTCCGAGTTCCGCCTCGATGACGACAGCATCGCCCCCCATGTCGCGGTGAAGGAGGCGGTGTTCCCCTTCGCCCGCTTCCCCAATGTCGACACCATCCTGGGCCCGGAGATGAAATCCACCGGCGAGGTGATGGGGCTCGACTCCTCCTTCGAGCGCGCCTTCGCCAAGAGCCAGCTCGGCGCCGGGGTGAAGCTGCCAATGGGCGGCTGCGTATTCCTCTCCGTGCGCGACAGCGACAAGTCCGCCGCCGTCGGCGTGGCGCGTCGCCTGCTCGACATGGGCTTCACCGTGATGGCCACCCGCGGCACCGCGTCACGTTTGCGTGAGGCCGGGCTGAAGGTGAGCCAGGTCAACAAGGTGCTGGAGGGCCGGCCGCATTGCGTGGACAGCATCCGTTCCGGCGAGGTGCAGATGGTGATCAACACCGCCGCCGGCGCCAGTTCGGTCGCCGACAGCTTCGATATCCGCCGCAGCGCCCTCACCCACGGGGTGCCGCACTACACCACCATCGCCGGCGCACGGGCCGCCGCGCACGCGATCGCGGCGATGAAATCGGGTGGGCTTGAAGTCGCGCCGTTGCAGTCTTATTTTCGCGGATCATTCTGACACGCCGCCGCGACCGGGTTTGCCCGGCCGCGGCGGTAGCTTGTCAGGGTATCCACGACAATATCCGCCCAACGTCACCCCCCAATTCGGCTTGCGAGGTTCCCGCCGTGCAGAAGTATCCGATGACCGCCCCCGGCCTGATGAGGTTGGAGTCCGAGTTGCGCACGCTGAAAAGCGTCGAGCGACCGGCGGTTATTCGCGCCATCGCGGAGGCGCGCAGCCACGGTGATTTGTCGGAGAACGCCGAATATCACGCCGCGCGCGACCGCCAGTCCTTCATTGAGGGCCGCATCGCCGAGCTTGAGGAGATCGTCGGCGCCGCCGAGGTGATCGACCCCGCGTCCCTGTCGGGTGACCACGTCAAATTCGGCGCCCATGTCCGCGTGCTCGACGAGGAGACTGAACGGGAGATGACCTATCAGATCGTCGGCGTCCACGAGGCCGACATCAAGGCGGCGCGGCTGTCGATATCGGCGCCGCTGGCCAAGGCGCTGATCGGCAAGAAGGTCGGCGACACCATCTCCGTCCCGGCCCCGGGCGGCGATCGCAGCTACGAGATCCTCTCCTTAATGTTTATGTGATGGCGAGCCTTACGCTGGCCGACATCCGCGCCGCACAGGCGCGGATCAAGGGGCGCGTGCTCCGCACGCCCGCGATCCGCTGCGACGTGATCTCGCGCGCTGTCGGCGCCGAGGTGACGCTGAAACTCGACAATCTCCAGGCCACCGGCGCCTTCAAGGAGCGTGGTGCCGCCAACCGGCTGGCGATGCTGAGCGAGGTGGAGCGCCGCGCCGGGGTGATCGCGGTGTCGGCCGGCAACCACGCCCAGGCCGTCGCGCGGCACGCCTCGCTGCTCGGCATCACCGCGGTGATCGTGTTGCCGCAATTCACGCCGCTCACCAAGGTCTCCCGCACCGCCGGCTGGGGTGCCCGCGTGGTGCTGCATGGCGAGACGCTGGCCGACGCCGCCGCCCATGCCCACGTGCTCGCCGCACAGGAGGGGCTGGTGTTCGTGCATCCGTTCGACGATCTCGCGGTCGCCGCCGGGCAGGGCACGCTGGCGCTGGAACTGCTGGAGGACGCGCCCGAACTCGACACGCTGGTGATCCCGATCGGCGGCGGCGGACTGATCGCCGGCTGCGCGGTCGCTGCCGCGGCGATCAAGCCGGGCATCGAGATCATCGGCGTCGAGGTTGCCGCCTATGCCGCCGTCGCCCAGCGCCTCGCGGGGCAGCCCGTGCATGTCGGCGGCGCCACCATCGCCGAAGGGATCGCGGTGCGCGATATCGGCGAGAAGACCTACCCGATCATCCGCGGCCATGTCGCCGACGTGCTGGTGGTGCCCGAGCGCGCCGTCGAGGAGGCGATCGCGCTGCTCGCCGAGGGCGCCAAGGTGGTCGCCGAGGGTGCCGGGGCGGCGGGCGTCGCCGCTTTGCTCGCTTTCCCCGACCGCTTCAGGGACCGCAAGATCGGCGTGCCCGTTTGCGGCGGCAATATCGATACCCGCATCTTCGCCAACGTGCTGCTGCGCAACCTGCTGCGCGATGGGCGGCTGACCCGCCTGTTGTTCGAAATCCCCGACCGGCCCGGCGTGCTCGCCGATATCGCCGGGCGGATCGGCAGCGCCGGCGGCAACATCATCGACGTCTCGCACCACCGGCTGTTCGCCTCGCCGAGCGTGCAGGCCGCCCAGCTCGAGGTGATGTTCGAGGCGCGCGACGCGGTGCACGGCGCGGAAATCGTGCGCGGGCTGGAGGAAATCTATACCGTCCGCCGCATCTGAGGCGGCCCCGGTGCGAGAGGAGCGGCACGCCATGCGCATCTGGATCGACGTCGAGGACTTCTTCGTGTTTGCCGCGAAAGGCGGCCGCCGGCCGACCGGTATTCAGCGGCTGGCCTTCGAACTGTGCCAGGAGATGCAGCGCCTCGACGGCGATGACCGCATCGGCTTCGTCCGCCATGACCGGCTGCGCGACGGGCTCGGCGTGGTGTCGTGGGGGAATGTCGCCGCACTGTTTTCGGGTCTGACAGAGACGCAGGGGCCCCGCCCGAGCGCCCCCGCTGCCGGCGGCGGCGGCCTAAAGGACCGGCTGCGGAGTCGCTTCCGCCCGCTGGTCGGCCGCCTGCCGCCCGATCTGGTGGCGCCGCTGGTGCGGATGCTGAAGGCACAGATGGAGGCGATGCTTGCCGCCGCGGCAACCGCGAGGGCGCTGCTCCACCTCGCCACCGGGGCGCTGCGGCGGCGGGACGATACGCGCGCGCGCGGCGATGTCGCCCGCTTCACCGCCGAGGCGCGGCCGGGGGATATGCTGTTCATCCCCGGCGCGGGATTCGTGCACACCGAATACCCCGAATTCATCGCCCGGCTGCGCGCCCGGCAGGGGTTGCGCGTCGCGCTGCTGATCTACGACATCATCCCGGTCCGTCGCCCCGAGTTCGTCGGTGTGGCGTTCTCGGAGAGCTTCGGCGGCTGGCTCGACGGCATGCTGCCGCTGTGCGACCGCCTCATGGCGATCTCCCAGTCCGCAGCCGGCGAGGCCACAGCCCATGCAGCGGCCCGCGGCATCGCGCTGCGCGACGCCATTTTGCCGATCCCGATCGGCACCGGCTTCAGCGCCCCCCCGGCACCGCCCGCCACCAACCCCGACCTGCCGGCGCCCGGCAGCTACGCGCTGTTCGTCTCGACGGTGGAGCCGCGCAAGAATCACCAGCTGCTGTTCCGCGTGTGGCGCCGCCTGATCGAGACCATGCCTGCTGGCGCCGTGCCAACGCTGGTATTCGCCGGCAAGCAGGGGCCGCTCGGCGAAGACATGATGCAGCAACTCCACGGCACCGGCTTCCTCGGCGGCCATATCCGCATGATCGACCAACCCTCCGACGGTGATCTGACGGCGCTGTATCGCGGGTGCCTGTTCACCGTGTTCCCCTCCTTCTACGAGGGCTGGGGCCTGCCGGTGAGCGAGAGCCTGGCCTTCGGCAAGCCCTGCATCATCTCCAACGCCACCTCCCTGCCCGAGGCCGGCGGCAACCTGGCGCGCTACTTCGACCCCGAGGACGTGCCCGGCGCCACCGCGCTGATCCGCGCCGTGCTGGAGGATCGTGACGGCCTCGCCGCCTGGACGCGGCGCGTTGAAACCGAATTCCGTCCGGTCTCCTGGCAGGAGAGCGCGCGGGTGGTGATGGAGCATCTCACATGACCTTCTCTCTCGTCGGCCGCTGCGCCCGCACCGGCCAACTCGGCGCCGTCGTCACCACCTCGGCGATCGGGGTTGGCGCACGCTGCCAGTTCGCCCGCGCCGGGGTGGGCGCCGTGCTGACCCAGCACCGGACGGACCCGCGACTCGGGCCGATGATGCTGGAGATGATGGCACGCGGGCTATCGGCACCGGACGCCCTGCGCGGCACAATCGCCGGCACGCCTCATCGGGACTGGCGGCAGGTCGCCGCGATCGACGCCGCCGGCCGCACTGCCGCCTTCACCGGCGCCAAGGTCCGCCCAGCCCATGGCGAGGCCGAGGGACGCGACTGTGTGGGGATCGGCAACATCATCCGCGACGGTGCCATGCCACAGGCGATGGTCGCCGCCTTCGAGGCCGACCCTGCCGCGCCGCTCGCCACACGTCTCATCTCCGCCATCCAGGCCGGCGAAGCGGCCGGGGGCGAAATCGCCGCCGTCGCCTCCGCCGCGCTACTGGTGGTGGACCGCGAGACCTTCCCCTTCGTTGACTTGCGGGTGGACGCGCACGCCACGCCGCTCGATGAGTTGGCTCGGCTGTGGTCGCTCTATGAACCGCAGGCGGAGGACTATGTGGCCCGCGCCGTCGATCCCGACCGCGCCAGCCACTATGTCGCGCCGCCAGCGAAAATCCTGGGTTGAACGACGCGGCTGGAGCGTCCATAAACCGAGTGTTCGAAATATCCCTGGCGGGAGAGCAGTGGTGTTCGCCACCGCCGAAGGCGCAACCGGCCCCCGGAAACGCTCAGGCACAAAGGACCGCCCGGGGAGAAAGGATCTCTGGAAAGCCGGCACCGGGATACGCCCGATGGGCCGCACCGACGGAGTAAGGGCGCCCGCATCATTCGGATGCGCCTGAATCTCTCAGGTTCCGCGACAGAGGGGGGTCGATCCTGCCGGTATTTCGCCGGCAGGCGACCCGTGTGCGGAGACCTGCCGTGTCCGAAGCAACGCTCAACACCACCCCCCTCGATGCGCTCAACCGTGAGCTCGGGGGCAAGATGGTGCCCTTCGCCGGCTATTCCATGCCCGTGCAATTCCCCGCCGGCGTGCTGAGCGAGCACCTCCACACCCGCGCCAAGGCCGGGCTGTTCGACGTCTCGCACATGGGCCAGGCCAGCCTGCACGGCGCCGGTGCCGCCGCCGCGCTCGAAGCCCTCGTCCCCGGCGACATGATCGGCCTCAAGCCCGGCCGCCAGCGCTACACCCTGCTGATGACGCCGGAAGGCACCATCATGGATGACCTGATGGTCGCCAATCTCGGCAATGACCGGCTGTTCATCGTGGTCAACGCCAGCCGCAAGCACGTCGACCTGCCGCATATCGCGGCCCACCTGCCCGCCGGCGTCACCCTTGAGCGCCACGAGGACCGCGCGCTGCTGGCCCTCCAAGGCCCCGCCGCGGTCGCCGTGCTCGCCCGCTTCGCTCCCGCCGTCGCTGCCCTGCCCTTCATGGGCGTCACCCCGGCCACGATTCTTGGCGCGGAGTGTCTGGTCTCCCGCTCCGGCTATACCGGGGAGGACGGCGTCGAGATCTCGATCCCCGGCGACCGCGCCACCGACATCGCCCGCGCCTTGCTGGCGGAGCCCGAGGTGATGCCGATCGGCCTTGGCGCGCGCGACAGCCTGCGACTGGAAGCCGGGCTGTGCCTCTACGGCAACGACATCGACGAGACAACCAACCCCGTCGAGGCCGCCCTCACCTGGGTGATCCAGAAGCGCCGCAAGATCGACTGGAGTTTCGTTGGCGCCGACAAGGTGCGCGCCATGCTCGATAACGGCGCCCCCCGCCTGCGGGTAGGCATCCAGCCGGAGGGCCGCGCCCCGGCCCGTGGCCATACCGAGATCGTCGACGCCAATGGCGCGCGGATCGGCGAAATCACCTCGGGCGGCTTCGGCCCCTCCTGCAACGCCCCGGTCGCCATGGGTTACGTCGATCGCGCCCATGCGGCCGACGGCACCGCCGTGTTCCTGATGGTGCGCGGCAAGCCGCTACCCGCCCGCGTCGCCCCCATGCCTTTCGTTCCCCACACCTACGTTCGCTGAAGGAAACGCCAGATGTCCGAAACCCGCTTCACCAAAGACCATGAATGGGTGCGCCTTGACGGTGGCGTGGCCACCGTCGGGATCACCGAGCACGCCCAGGAGGCGCTCGGCGACGTGGTGTTCGTCGAACTGCCGGAGGCCGGCCGCGAGGTCGAGGAAGGCGAGGCCTGCGCCGTGGTGGAGAGCGTGAAAGCCGCCTCTGACGTCTATTCGCCGCTGGCCGGCACTGTGGTGGAAGCCAACGCCGCCATCGTGGATGAGCCCGCGCTGGTCAACCGCGAAGCCACCTCCGGCGCCTGGTTCTTCAAGCTCCGCCTCGCCGACGAGAGCGCTTTCGCCGGGCTGATGGACGAGGCCGGCTATGAGGCGTTTCTCGCCACAATCTGAGCACCGGAAGCAAGACTAAGCGGCACCACAGAGGCAGTAAGACAGTGAGAAGCGGTTCGCCGGTTCCATGACACGCTGCCCACGGTGCCGAAGGATTGAAACCATGGATCACCACGCAGGCTGACAGAGAGCCAGAGGGTTACACTCCCTCCCTGTCTTACTGCCTCTGTGGTGCACCTTACTTTGAAAGGTCCGCCTCACATGACCGCCCTTGCCGAACTCGCGCTCCTCGAAGCGCAGGATAGTTTCGTCAGCCGCCACATCGCGCCCTCCGAGGCCGAGATTGGCGAAATGCTGGAAGCGACCGGGGCGGCCACGCTCGATGACCTCGCGGCGCGCACCGTGCCCGGCAGCATCCGCGCCCAGCAGGCGATGGACCTGCCGGAAGCGATCGACGAGGCCGGCGCCATCGCCGAGCTGCGCGCGCTGTCCGAGCGCAATGTGATCAAGAAGTCGCTGATCGGGCTCGGCTATCACGGCACCCACACGCCGCCGGGCCCAACATCCTGGAAAACCCGGGCTGGTACACCGCCTACACCCCCTACCAAGCCGAAATCGCCCAAGGCCGACTGGAAGCGCTGGTGAATTTCCAGACCATGGTCTGCGAACTCACGGGCATGGAAATCGCCAACGCCTCGCTGCTCGACGAGGCCACCGCGGCGGCCGAGGCGATGGGCATGGCGCATGCCGCGTCCAAGGCGAAGAGCGATGTGATCGCCGTCGCCTCGGACCTGCACCCGCAGACCCGCGCCGTGCTGGCCACCCGCGCCTGGCCGGTCGGCATCACGCTGGTGGACGTGCCCGCCGGTGATGCAGCCGCAATCGGCGCCGCCAAGCCTTTCGCCGTGGTGCTGCAATACCCCGGCAGCACTGGCGAGGTGCGTGATCTGCGCGCCGAAATCGCCGCCGCCCATGCCGTCGGCGCGCTCGCCATCGTCGCCGCCGATCCGCTGAGCCTCGTGCTGCTCACCTCGCCGGGCGAAATGGGCGCCGATATCGTGGTCGGCTCCTCGCAGCGCTTCGGCGTGCCGGTCGGTTTGGGTGGCCCGCATGCCGCTTTCTTCGCCACCCGTGACGCGCTGAAGCGCTCGATGCCGGGCCGCCTGGTCGGCGTCTCGCTCGATGCCGCGGGCGCGCCGGCCATGCGCCTCGCGCTGCAAACCCGCGAGCAGCATATCCGCCGCGAAAAGGCGACGTCGAACATCTGCACCGCCCAGGTGCTGCTGGCGGTGATGGCCTCGATGTATGCGGTGTGGCACGGCCCCGCCGGGCTCACCCGCATCGCCAAGCGCGTGAACCTCCAGGCCCGCCTGCTGGCCGCCGCCGCCGCCAAGGGTGGGCTCGCGCTGCGCCATGGGCAGTTCTTCGACACCCTCGCCATCGAGGCCGGCCCGCGCGCCGACGCCCTGATGGAAGCGGCATTGGCCGCCGGGTTCAACCTGCGCCGCATCGACGCGACCGGTGTCGGCATCGCGCTCGATGAGACCGTCACCCGTGCCGACCTCAATGCGCTGGCCGCCATTCTCGGCGGTGCGCTCGGCGAGGCGGCCCCGAGCCTGCCCGATGCCTGCACCCGCACCTCCAAGTTCCTCCAGCAGAACGTCTTCAGCGCCTATCACGCCGAGCACGAGATGCTGCGCTACCTCAAGCGCCTGGAGGACAAGGACGTCGCGCTCAACCGCTCGATGATCCCGCTCGGCTCCTGCACCATGAAGCTGAACGCGACCGCGGAGATGATCCCCATCACTCTGCCCGGCTTCGCGGAAATCCACCCCTTCGCGCCGGCCGCGCAGACCATCGGCTACAAGACGATGATCGACACGCTGACCGGCTGGCTGTGCCAGGCCACCGGCTTCGCCGGCGTCTCCATCCAGCCCAACGCCGGCAGCCAGGGCGAATATGCCGGGCTGCTCGCCATCCGCGCCTGGCATGAGAGCCGCGGCGACCATGGGCGGGATATCTGCCTCATCCCCTCCTCCGCCCACGGCACCAACCCCGCCTCGGCGGCGATGGCCGGCTACAAGGTGGTGGTGACTGCCTGCGACAAGGACGGCAACGTCGACGTCGCCGATCTCGCCGCCAAGGCTGCCCAGCATGGCCCGAAACTCGCCGCGCTGATGATCACCTATCCCTCGACGCATGGCGTGTTCGAGGAGGAAATCCGCGATATCTGCCGCATCATCCATGACCAGGGCGGCCAGGTGTACATGGATGGCGCCAACATGAACGCGCAGGTCGGCCTCACCAGCCCCGGCGCGATCGGCGCCGACGTTTGTCACCTCAACCTGCACAAGACCTTCTGCATCCCGCATGGCGGCGGCGGGCCGGGTGTCGGCCCGGTCTGCGTGGCCGCCCACCTCGTGCCCTTCCTGCCGAACCACCCCCTGCGCGCTGATGCAGGGCCGGCGACCTCCTACGGGCCGGTCTCAGCCGCGCCATATGGCAGTGCGCTGATCCTGCCGATCTCCTACGCCTATATCCGCATGATGGGCGCGGCGGGGCTGACCAAGGCGACCGAGGTGGCGATTCTCAACGCCAACTACATGGCCCGCCGCCTCGCGCCGCATTTCCCGATTCTCTACACCGCGAAATCCGGCATGGTGGCGCATGAATGCATCATCGACTGCCGGGGCTTTGCCGCCGACTCCGGCGTTCAGGTCGAGGACATCGCCAAGCGCCTGCAAGACTACGGCTATCACGCGCCGACCATGTCCTGGCCGGTGGCGGGCACGCTGATGATCGAGCCGACCGAGAGCGAGTCCAAAGCCGAACTCGACCGGTTCTGCGATGCGATGATCTCCATTCGTGGGGAAATCCGCGCCATCGCCGCCGGAACCATGGATCGCGCCGACAACCCGCTGAAAAACGCCCCACACACCGCCCGCGAAGTCATGGCCGACACCTGGACCCACGGCTACAGCCGCACCCAAGCCGCCTTCCCGCTGGCCTTCGTGGCAGCCTCCAAATACTGGCCACCCGTCAAACGCGTCGACAACGTCTACGGCGACCGCAACCTGGTCTGCACCTGCGCCCCACTGGAAGCCTACGCCGAAGCAGCCGAGTAGCGACTGATATCGGCCGCGGGGGATCGGGGCGCCCGTCGGAGAAAGGCGAGGGGCGCTGCCCCCTCGACCCCCGCCAGGGGGCGACCCCCTGGACCTCATGCATTGAAGGAATGGTGCTGATTGAGGGAGGGGGCCTACTCGAGGGTTGCAACCTCCGAGTAGGCCCCCTCCCTCAATCAGCACCCTCTTAAACGGATGCGGGTCTGGGGGCGCAGCCCCCAGCGGGGTCCAGGGGCAGCGCTCCTGGCCTTGCTTCCCGACGCGCCCCGATCTCCCGAGCCGATATCAGGCCGCTGCTTCGGCGGCTTGCACGGCGGGCAGCATGCGGCGGAGGTAGTCCGACCAGGCGCCGGTGAGCATTTGTTTGGCGGTATGGGGTTCCGGCTCGGCGGTGGCGAGCACCTCGGGATCGATGTCGGCGAACACCGGGTAGGCTGGGGCGGGGAGGTTGGCGGTGGCGAGGTTCATGGCCATTTCTCCTGGATCGGGCGGGTTTCGGTGCGCGCAGGCTAGGGGTGTCGGGTTTACGAACAATGAAGCACCCCGGATGCGGTGCGGTTCACAGGTTGGCGGCGAATTTGGTCCGTATCAGGCCACAATGATGTCATTGCGATGGCACCGCAGACGTCGCACCGGGGGCGTGGCACAAAGCGTTGGGCACTGATATTGTGCGGCCATGCAGCACCGCTCCTCGCTCCCGCGCGCCGTCCTTCTCGCCCTTTCGCTCCTGTCGGCCTGTGCCGCGGCCGATCCTTCGGTGGGTGCGAGCACTGACAGCCAACCGCGCGTGGCCGGGGGTGCGGCGGCGTTCCTCACCGCGCGGTTTGCCGCGAGCCAGAACGACAACGAGCTCGCCACGCAGCTGTTTCAGCGCGTGTTGTCCGGGGACCCGGCCAATCCCGAGTTGCGGCAGCAGGCCTTCATCACCGCGCTGCTCGCCGGCCGACCGGAGGCGCTGCAACTCGCACAGATGATGCCGGACGATCAGGCCGCGTTGCTGGTGCTCGGCAACGCCGACGCCAAGGCGGGCCGCTGGGAGCAGGCGGAAGCGCGCTACGCCAACCTGCCGCGCCAGGGCCTTTCGCAGGTGCTGCAACCCCTGCTGATCGCCTGGACCCAGGCCGGCGAGGGCCGCCCCGAGGTCGCGCTCGCCACCCTGGCCGCCTCGCCGGATGCGCAGCGCTTCCGCGCCTTGTTCACCATGCATGGCGCGCTGATCGCCGATCTCGGCCGCAAAAGCGCCGAGGCCGCGCGGCTCTACCGCTCCGCCGTCAGCGAACTCGGCGGCACCGATCTTGCGGTCGCCCGCCATGTCGCGTCATGGCAGATGCGCCAGGGCCATCCAGAGGACGCGCGACAGACCATCGCGACGCTGGTGCTGGCCAATCCAGAGTTGTCGATCATTGCCCCGGGCCTGGAGCTCGCGGTGGCCGAGCGGCAGATCCGCAATGGCGCGGACGGGATCGCCGAGGTCTACCTCACCCTGGCCGCCGGGTTGCGCCAGCAGGAACGGGCGGCTTTTTCGCCCATCCTGGTGCAACTCGCGCTGGACCTGCGGCCCGAGTCCGCGCCCGCCCGCATGCTCGCCGCCGATCTCCACGAGGCCCGCCGCAGCCTCGACCTCGCGCAGCGCGCGCTCGCTCCGGTCGGCGCGAGTGATCCGTTGTCCCCGCTGGTGCGGCTGCGCCAGGCCGGGCTCACCGACAAGCTGGGCGATACCGTGGGCGCGCTGCGCATCCTCGATCAGTTAGCCCGCGAGCTTCCCAACCGCGGCGAGATCCCGGCCGATCAGGGCGATCTGCTGCGCCAGAAGAAGCGCTTCGCCGAGGCGATTACCGCCTATGACCGCGCGATCGCGCTGCTGCCGCAACCCCCGGCGCGCGGCAACTGGATCGTCTTCTACAATCGCGGCATCGCGCTCGACCGCGCCAGGCTGTGGTCGCGCGCGGAGGCAGATTTCCTCCAGGCCCTGGAACTCCAGCCCGACCAGGCCTTCGTGCTGAACTATCTCGGCTATTCCTGGGCCGAGCAGGGCCGCAACCTCGGCCGGGCGCGCGAGATGATCGAGCGCGCGGTCCGCCTACGGCCGAATGACGGCGAAATCGCCGACAGCCTGGGCTGGGTGCTGTTCCGCCAGGGCGACGCCAAGGGGGCGCTGAAATATCTCGAGCGCGCGGTGGAGATCGAACCTAACGACCCCACCATCAACAACCATCTCGGCGACATCTACTGGGCGATCGGCCGCAAGCTCGAGGCGCTGTTCCAGTGGCGGCGGGCGCTGATCCTCAACCCGGACCCGGATGAGATCCCCAAGCTCCAGGCCAAGCTGCGCGACGCCGGGGACGGCACCGGGCCCTGAGCCGATGCGTGCTGCGGCTCACGCCAAGGTCAATTTATTCCTCCACGTCATCGGCAAGCGGCCGGACGGATATCACCTGCTCGACAGCCTCGTGGTATTCGCAGCGGCCAGCGATGCGCTGGAGGCCGACGACTGTGACGCGCTGAGCCTCACGATCGACGGCCCATTCGGCGCCGGGCTGGCGGAGGAGCCGGACAATCTGGTGCTGCGAGCGGCCCGCGCGCTTGCCGCCGATGCCGGCATGGCGCCACGCGCGGCGCTGCGGTTAACCAAGAACCTGCCCGTCGCCTCCGGCATCGGCGGCGGCTCTGCCGATGCAGCGGCCGCGTTGAGACTGCTGGCGCGGCTTTGGGGCATCGCACCGCCGCCTGCCGCGCTTGCCCTGAAGCTCGGAGCGGACGTACCGGTGTGCCTCGCCGGACGGCCGGCGCGGATGCAGGGGATCGGCGAAATCCTGCTGCCGGCGCCGGCGATCCCGCCGTGCGGGCTGCTGCTGGTCAATCCCGGCGTCGCGGTGGCGACACCAGCGGTGTTCAAGGCCCGCACCGGCGGCTTTCGCCCCCCGGCCAACCTGCAGAATGGCTGGACCGACGCGGCCGCGATGGCGCGCGATCTCGGCGGGCTTGCGAATGATCTCGAAGCCCCAGCGGTCGCCATCGCGCCGGTGATCGGTGCCGTGCTGGCGGAACTGGCCCGTCTGCCGGGCGCCCTGCTCGCCCGCATGAGCGGTTCGGGCGCCACCTGCTTCGCGCTGTTCGCCACGCCAGCCGAAGCCATCGCCGCGGCGCGCGATATCGCCCGTCCGGGCTGGTGGACTCACGGCGGCGGGCTTGCGGTGCCGGCCGGAGACACTTAATCAAGGCCCGCGCATGGGGCGTCGCCAAGCGGTAAGGCAGCGGATTTTGATTCCGCCATACGGAGGTTCGATCCCTCCCGCCCCAGCCATCTCCGTACTCATCCGCCGGCGTGCGGGCTGAAGATCAATGTGGAGTGGTAGTTGAGGATGCCGCCATTGCCGCTGACCAGGGTGAAATCGTTGTTCGCCACCTGGCGCGCGCCGCCTTGTCCGCGCGCCTGCACGATCGCCTCGGACATCGGGGTGAAGGACCACATGTAGTATCCCGAGAGCTGCCCGCCGCCGGTATTGGTCGGCAGCGCACCGCCCGGGCCGAGCTTGCCATCCGCCACGAAGGGGCCGCCCTCGCCCTTGGCGCAGAAGCCGTAATCCTCCAGCGTCACCAGCACGGTGTAGGTGTAGCAGTCATAGAGCTGGCAGGAGCCGATATCGGCGCGGGTGATGCCGGCCATGCGGAACGCCGCCTCGCCGGAGCGCTTCGCCCCGGTCTCCACGCCGGGATGGCGCGCGGTGCTGGCATTGTCGCCCGGCGCGCATTGGGCGTAGCCGAGCACATGGACCGGGGGTTGCTTGAGATCGCGCGCGCGTTCTACCGAGGTCACGATGATCGCCACCGCGCCGTTGGACACCAGGCAGCAATCGAACAGCCGCAGCGGTTCGGCGATCCAGCGTGAGGCGTGGTGATCCGCCATGGTCATCGGCGCCTTCATCTGCGCCCAGGGGCTCAGCACAGCCCATTGCCGCTGGCCGACGGCGATGGTGCCGAGATGGTCCTCGGTGGTGCCGTAGAGGTGCATGTGGCGCTGCGCCGCCATGGCGTAGCCGAGATTGGCGCCGAAATCGCCATAGGCGGCCTTGAGCCCGGTCATGCCGCCGAGCGGGAAGCGGTGCGGCCCGGCATAGGACTGGCCGGCCCCACGCGAGGGCGTCAGCGGCGCGTCGGCGTAGACCAGCACCACGGTGTTCGCGAGCCCCTCGCGAATGGCCATGCAGGCGTACTGCATCATGCTGCCGCCGGTGGAGCCATAGGCGCTCATCACGTTCATCAGGGTGAGGTTTTCGAGACCCAGCGTCATCTGCGCGCCGGGCAGCATGTCATTGGGGATGTTGGCGTTGATCAGCAGCCCGTCGACGTCGCTTTTCTGCAGGCCGGCATCTTCGAGCGCCAGAGCGATCGCTTCGGCGGCGAAATCGACTGCGCGCCGGCCATAGATGCGGCCCATCGGCGTGACGCCGAGCCCGACGATCGCCCCTTTTGATGTGTTGGCCATGGCGCGCTCCTCAACCGGTCACGGGGCGGAATTTGGGGATGCTGACGCCATCGCCGAGATCCTCGAACACCGCCTCCACCGCCATGCCGATGCGTAGCTGGTCATTGGCGAGGCCGATGATATTGCAGACCATGCGCACGCCCTCATCAAGGTCGATCTGGCTGACGTTATAGGGCACGTCGGCGGCGAAGCCGGGGTTCATCACCTGGTGCATGACGGCGAAGGTATAGAGCGTGCCGCGCCCACTCGCCGCGCGCCACGCCAGCTTCGCGCCCATGCAATGCGGGCAGCGCTCGCGCACCGGGAAGCTCCATTTTTCGCAGCCCGCGCAATGCTGGAGCATCAGCCGGCCCTCACGGGCACCATCAAAGAACGGCGTGCTGGCCTCGTCCGGCACCGGGACGGGTTTGGTGGCACTCTGGGACATCTCTGGCTCTCCTCCCCCGCCTCAGCGGAACCGTCCTCGCAATGGCGGCTACAAATCCGCCATGATGCGCAGCATCGCATCCCGCGCCGCGTAATCGCCATTGGCGTGCACCGGGCGGATGCAGACATGGGTGGCGCCGGCCTCGAAATGGGCGCGGATCTGGCGCTTCACGTCCTCCACGCTGCCCCAGTTGATCATCGCGTCGATCAGCCGGTCCGAGCCGCCATCGGCGAAGTCTTCGGCGGTAAAGCCGATGCGCTGCCAGTGGTTGAGGTAGTTCGGCATGCTCAGGTACATGCCAAGCTCGGCCCGCCCGATCGCCCGGGCGCGTTCGGCATTGGTCTCGATGAGGAATTTCTGGGCCACCGCGAGGTGCTTGCCCGGCGGCATGACGGCGGCCGCGCGGCGCGTATGTTCGGGCGTGGCGTTCACCGGCAAGGCGCCCTGGGTGCGGGCGAAGGCGAGCTTCATCATCAGTGGGCCGAGTGCTGCCAGCATCACCGGCCATTCCGCGGCACCCGCCTGCCCGTCCTGCATACGGTCGAGATAGGCGCGCATGGTTGGCACCGGGCGGTCATAACCATGGCCGCGGGCCTCCACCATCTGGGCGTGGCTGACGCCGAGGCCGAGGATGAAGCGGTCGCCGTACATCTGGCTGAGGCCGAGCATGCCGCGCCGGGCGGTGAAGGCGTCCCGTGCATAGGTCTGGGCGATCGAGCTGCCGATGCTCAGCGTCTTGGAGTGCGCGAGCATGAAGCTCGCGCTCGACAAGGCCTCGTAGCCGACCGCCTCAGGGTACCACAGCGCCGTGTAGCCGAGGTCCTCCGACGTTGCGAGCAGGCGGGCCAGTGCCGGGGGGTGAACTCGGCGCGGGTCGAGATTGTGCGCACGGTGCCTTTGTAGGTTTCGCCGGGCAGGGAGTCGGCCGTGATCGTCACTGGCAGGGTCTC
>JAPLOH010000087.1:20533-26129 GCA_026400845.1 Alphaproteobacteria bacterium | reverse complement strand
GCTTCTCCCGTGCCAGCGCCGGCGGGCAATTGGTGAGCTTGAGCGCCTCGCACAGGCCGAGGATGCGGGCGAGGCCGGCGCCGACCACGCCTTTGGTCGGGTCGGCATCGTCAAGCCCGGAGGCGGAGGCGACGTTGTAGGCAAGCTGATACGGATTCCAGCGCCGCATCGCGTCGCGGTCCTGCGGCACCACGCCCGCCCCCATGAAGGTGCGCGAGGCCTCAACGGCGAAGTTGCCGGCGATGCCGAACAGCGAGACGGTGGGGGTGGTCACCGCAATCATCGGCGCCAACACTCCATCCTTGCGGACCATCTCCAGTACGTCGCCGTAGCCGGGCATGCCCCATGCGGCGGGATTGCCGGAGCCGAATGAGAAGAAGCCGTTCTTGTAGATCGCCAAATGCCCGGTCCGGCGCACGGTATCGGTCTGCAGGCCGAGGATGACGCCCGAGACGAAGCCGCCGAACAGCACCATGGCGATGGCGCCGACGGCGATGGCGCCGATCGACATCACCGAACGACGGCGATTGCGCAGGATGTTGCGGAACGCGAGTTTGAACAGCATCACGCTGCCTCCGCCACGTGGTGGCCCACGAGTTTCCCGTCGCGCAGGGTGAAGGTCTCGTCTGCATGGGACATCAGCTGTGGGTCATGGGTCGAGAACACGAACGAGGTGTCGTGCTGGCGCTGCACGTCGCGCATCAGGGCGATGATGGCGGCGCCGTTGGTGGAATCGAGATTGGCGGTCGGCTCGTCGGCGAGCACCAGCGAGGGGCTTTTCACCAAAGCGCGGGCGATCGCCACGCGCTGCTTCTGGCCGCCGGAAAGCTGGTTCGGCCGCTGCCGCGCCTGGTCGGCGAGGCCCACCATATCGAGCATCGCCATCGTGCGCTCGCGGCGCTCCCGCGCGCCAAGGCCGAGGATGAGCAGCGGGTATTCCACGTTCTCGAAGGCGGACAGCACCGGGAAGAGGTTGAAGTTCTGGAACACGAAACCCACTGCACGGGCACGGAAATCGGTCAGCGCGTCATCCGAAAATTCGGCGATTTTCTGCCCAGCGACCTCGACGGTCCCGGTGGTCGGGCGGTCGATGCAGCCGATCAGGTTGAGCAGCGTTGATTTGCCGCTGCCCGAGGGGCCGACGATCATCACGAAGCGCCCGCGCGGGATATCGGCGGTGATGCCGGCGAGGGCGGTGACGCGCAGGCCCTCTTCGGCATAGGTCTTCTCGACGCAATCGAGCCGTACGGCGGGGGGCTGGTCGGTCATTCTGGGCTTCCAGTGATGGATTGGGCGTGGTACTGTTCGGTACCGACGCAACCTATGGTACCAATGGGTACCGCCGCAAGAGAAAAAATGGAGTCATCCCCGCAGCCCGGCGAGCCCGAGGCGCCGACCCAACGCCAACGCATCGTGCAGGCCGCGATGGAGTTGTTCATGGCGCGTGGCTACGCCGCCACCAGCACGCTGGCGATCGCTACGGCGGCCAAGGTCTCCAAGCGCGACCTCTATGCCGCGTTCAGCACCAAGCAGGCGATCCTCGCAGCCTGCGTGCGCCAGCGCGCCGGCGCCATGCAGGCCCCACTTCTGCTGGAGCGCCCGGCGAACAAGCCGGAGCTCATTGCCATCCTGGAGCGCTACGGCGCCGGCTTGCGGATCGGCGTGACCGATCCGAAGGTGATCGCCGCCTATCGTCTGGCGATCCAGGAAGCGCCGTACAACCCAGAACTGGCCCAGACGCTGCGGGAGGAAGGACGCATGGCGGCGTTCAACGCGGTAGCTGCGCTGTTGCGCGAGGCGCAGTCGGCCGGTGTGCTACGCCCTGGCCCGGTCGAGCCGATGGCGGGGCTGTATCTGGCGCTGCTGATCGGCGATCTCGTGCTTGAGCATCTGCTCGGATACACCGAGGCCGGCGGTGAGGAACAGGCCCGTCATTTTTCCGAACATGCGACCCGTGCGCTGATCGCATTTCACGGCACCTAGCTGGCGCCATCTATAGATGACATAGAAACAATCGATTTGCTTTATGGATAGCGCCGCAGCATGCCTGCCGCATCATCCGAAGCGGAGTTCTCGCCATGGCATACGCCTATCGACGCACCTATCGTGGCCCGATCCAGGCCGTGATTTTTGACTGGGCCGGCACCACGATGGATTTCGGCTGCGTCGCGCCGGCCGTGGTGTTCATCGAGGTGTTCAGGCGCGAGGGCGTGCCGATCGACATGGCCGAGGCCCGCGGCCCGATGGGGGCGGCCAAGCGCGCCCATATCGCGCAGATCGCTGCCATGCCATCCGTCCGTGAGCGCTGGATCAAGGTGCATGGCAGTGCGCCAGGCGAGGCTGATGTCGATCGCATGTATGCGGCCTTCATTCCGCTGCAACTCGATTGCCTCAGCCAGTATTCCGACCTCATCCCCGGCGCGTTGGAGACAGTGAACGCGCTCAAGGACCGTGGCATCAAGATCGGCTCCAGCTCCGGCTACAACACCGAGATGATGGCAGTGAACATCCGCGACACCGCGCGGCATGGCTTCACCGTTGACCTCACCGTCTGCGCCTCCGACGTGCCGCACGGTCGGCCCAACCCCGATATGTGCCTGCTCAACGTGATGAAACTCGGCATTACCACCGTCGAGGCCTGCGTGAAGGTGGACGACACGCTGACCGGCATCGAAGAAGGGCTCAACGCCGGAATGTGGAGCATCGGGGTGGCGATCTCCGGCAACGAAGTCGGCCTGTCGCACGCCGAATGGCTGGCCCTCCCGGCCGCCGAGCAAGCCCGCCATCGCGCCCGCGCCCACACCCGCATGCACCAATGCGGCGCCCACTACGTGGTAGACAGCATCGCCGACCTGATGCCCTGCATCGACGACATCACCGCCCGCCTGGCGCGCGGCGAGCGGCCGTAAGCGGAAGCAAGGCAAAGGGCTCCGCCCCTTGACCCCGCTGGGGGCTGCGCCCCCAGACCCGCATCCGTTGAAGAGGTTCTGGCAGGAGGGAGGGGGCGGAGCCCCTCGCCTTGCTTCGCTTCCGCTCAGCCCGGCGCGGGCCGGGCGCGTTGGTTGTAGAGGATGCCGGCGCGGCGGGCTTTTTCTGCGTCGCTGAGGCTCGCTGGGTCTTCCGCCGGGCCTGCGGTGACGGCGATGCCGCGTTGTACGGCGGGGCGGGCGGACAATTCCTCAAACCAACGCTTGAAGTATTTGAATTCGTTGATGTCCTGCCCCTGGCCTTGCCAGCCGACGGTCCAGGGATAGCAGATCATGTCGGCGATGGTGTACTCGTCGCCGGCGAGATAGCGGCTGTCATACAACCGGTTGTTCATCACGCCATAGCAGCGATTAACCTCATCGGTGAAGCGGCGGATGGCGTAGGATTGGTCGCCCTTGCCGTCGCCGAGGCGGGAGAAATGGCCGCGCTCCCCGGTTTTTGGCCCCTGATTGGCCATCTGCCACATCACCCACTGGGTCACCGCGGCCTTGCCGCGCGCCGTGGTGGGCATGAAGCGGCCCTCCTTCTCCGCGATGTACATCATGATGGCCGCCGACTCGAACACCGCCAGCGGTTTGCCGCCATCGGCGGGCGTGGTGTCGACCAATGCGGGCATGCGGTGGTTGGGGTTCATCGCCAGGAATTCCGGGGTGAACTGGTCCCCCCGCCCGATATTGCAGGGCATGATGGTGTAGGGAACCCCGAGTTCCTCGAGCAGGATGGTGACCTTCTTGCCGTTCGGGGTCGGCCCTGGGGGATCAGGCGGCGACGTAGCCGCCGTCGACGGTATAAAAGGATCCGGTGACGAAGCTCGCGCGATCGCAGCTCATCCACACCACGGCCTCGGCGATTTCGTCGGGCTTGCCGAGCCGGTGCATCGGCACCTTGTTCAGCAACTCCTCGCCGCGGCGGGCGGCGCCATCCTGGGTCATCGGCGTCAGCACGAAGCCTGGGCACACTGCGTTCACCCGTATACCGTCCTGCGCGTATTCCATCGCTGCCGTCTTGGTTAGCCCGATCACGCCATGTTTGCCCGCGACATAGGCGGCCGCGGTGGGCAGGCCGATCAGCCCGGCGATCGAGGCGGTGTTGACGATGGCGCCCCCGCCGCCCGCGATCATGTGCGGCACCTGGTATTTCATGCACAGGAACACGCCGGTGAGGTTGACGTCGATCAGCTTCTGCCAGGAGGCCAGCGACAGCTCATGCGTGCGCTGCATGATCGGCCCGGCCGCGGACGGCGCAATTCCGGCGTTGTTGAAGGCGCAATCGAGCCGGCCGAAGGTGGCAACGGCCTTTTCGACCATCGCCTGCATGTCCGCCTCGCTGGTGACATCACCGCCGATCGAGACCGCCTGGCCGCCTGCCGCGTTGATGAGGCCCACCGTCTCCTGCGCGCCAGCCTCGGCACGATCCTGCACCAGCACGCGGGCACCCTCACGGGCGAAGGCCAGCGCGGTGGCCCGGCCAATGCCCGAGGCGCCGCCGGTGACGATCGCCGATTTGCCGTCGAGCAGCCGGCTCATGCGGTGCCCCAATGCGCCTTCATGGCGGCCGCCATGGAGAGGATCATGGTGCCCGAGGCCTTGATGAATTTGCCCATGGTGAAGAAGGCATGCATGTGGTCGGAGTAGTGCATCGAGGTCACCTGCACGCCCTCATTCTCCAGCCGCTCGGCGAAGGCGCGGCCCTCGTCGCACAGCGGGTCATGCGCGCACGTCACAACGAAAGCGGGCGCGACGCCTGCCAGACTCGCTGCCCGCAGGGGGGAGGCGCGCCAGTCGGACTGCTCGGCGGCGGTGTTGAGATAGTGGTCGCGGAACCACTTCATCGTCGTGGTGGTCAGCAGGTAGCCCTCGATGATGCGATCGTAGGAGGGGAATACGGCGGCGAGATCGGTCGCGGGGTAAACCAGCATCTGGTAGCCGATCGGCGGCAGCGCGCCATCGCGCGACATGATCGCCATGACCGCCGCGAGATTGCCGCCGGCACTGTCGCCGCCGACAGCGATGCGCGACGCGTCGATCTTGAGGTCCGCCGCATTGGCGATGATCCAGGCGGTCGCGGCCGCGCTGTCATCGACGGCGGCGGGGAATTTGTGCTCGGGGGCGAGGCGGTAATCGACCGCGATCACGCAGGCGCCGGTCGCGTTGGCGAGCTGGCGGCACACCACGTCATGGCTGTCGAGATCGCCGATCACCCAGCCGCCGCCATGGTAGAAAATCAGGCAGGGCAGCACTGCTTCGGCCGACGTGCCGGCGCCGCGATAGAGCCGCAGCTTCACGCCGGCGCCGGTGAGATCGCGACATTCCGCGACGTCGGGCGGCGCGTCCTGCATCACCGTGCGCGCGGCCGCCGAAGCGGCGCGAGCCTCGATCGGGGAGAGCGTATAGAGGGGCGGGCGGCCGGCGGCCTTGATGAGGTCAAGCACGGTCTGATCGTCGCGATGGAGTTTCATGTTCTTCCCTGTCGGATCTCGGCCGCAGCATCGGATGCGGGCCGCCGGACGGTCAAGTGCGGGTGGCAAAACAAGACGGCCCGGGACCACAGGGTCCCGGGCCGTTTCGCTATCAGTGGTGGCGGATCAGGAGCCGATGATGTTGCCGAA
>JAPLOH010000087.1:0-20525 GCA_026400845.1 Alphaproteobacteria bacterium | reverse complement strand
GCCGATGATGTTGCCGAAGCGCTCCCAGCCGTTGTTCTTCCAGCGCATAAGCTGAAGCGCCTTGAGCGGCCGGAAATCGGTCGGCGTCGTGCCGGCGGTGACACCGGGAAGCAGCAGCGGCAGCGCGACGGGCTTCACACTCGATGCCTGCTTCATGATGTTCTCGCGCGAGAAATCATCGCCGCACTGCTTGAGCACGATGTGCATCAGTGTGGCCACGCTATATGCGTAGACGTAGTTGCCGTCCGTGGTGTCGCCGTCGGGGATGTACTTGGCCATGAACGCGCGCCATTCCTTCATGTCGGCGGCGTCTTTCCACTCCGGATCGGTCGGATCCTTCAGGTACGACGACGTGACCAGCCCCTCGGCCTTCTCCGAGCCCGCGGGGGTGATGGTGGAGGCGATCGAGGCCGACACGTTGGACATCACATGCAGTGGCTTCCAGCCGATGTCGTAGGCCTTGCGGATTGCTTGAGCCGAGTATTTCGGGATGCAGGCGGTGACCATCACGTCCGCGCCGGTATCCTTCATGGTGACGATCTGGCTGTCGATGGTCGCGTCGCTCGATTCGTAGGTCAGCACCTTGACGAAGGTCTTCTCGAAGTCCTTGCCATAGACGTCCTGGAGGCCGTGCAGGTAGTCCTTGCCGAAATCATCGTTCTGATAAATCAGCGTGGCCTTGGCGTTCGGCTTGGTCTGCTTGATGAACTTGCCGTAGATCTGCGCCTCGGTGCGGTAGGACGGCGCGTAGCCGATCGTCCAGGGGAAGTTCTTCACGTCCCCCCATTTGTCCGCCGAGGTGGCGACGAAGAGGTGGGGCACCTTCTTCTGGTTCATGTATTTGTGGATAGCAGTATTGGTCGGTGTGCCCAGCGGATTGAACAGGAACGCCACCTCGTCCTGTTCGACCAACCGGCGCGCCTGCTCCACTGTCTTGGCCGGCACGTAGCCGTCATCGAGGGAGATGAAATTTACCTTCCGCCCGGCGATGCCGCCCTGCTCGTTGACCCGCTTCCAGAACGCGGTATGCGACTTGCCGCCGACGCCGTAAGACGAGGCGTTGCCCGAATAGGGTACGATATGACCGATCTTGATCTCGGTTTTGGTCACGCCTACCAGCGTGGCCGAATGTGCCGGCCCGGCGAGGCCGCCAGCCGCGATGCCGCCGATTCCGGCGAGAACGCTACGACGTTTCATGGTTGTTTCCTCCGTTTGTTGTATCGCTTGCCGTCACGTGCCGCGGCACGGATGCCGCGGATGGAACCCTACGCAGGCTTCGCCCGGCGCAAGTATTTTGCCCCGAACCGCCGCACCAGCGAGGCGAACCCGCCCGGTGCGAAGAACATGAACAGGATCAGGATGATGCCATAGACCGCCCCGGGCGCGCCCTTGAAAATCGCCTCCGAGACGTTCGGTGCAAACACGATGAACACCGCGCCATAAACGGCACCCTGGATCGTGGCGGCGCCGCCGATCACCATGCCAACGAACAACGTCAGCGACAATGCAAGCGAGAAGCTGTCGGGCGAGACGAAGGCTACCGCGAAGGCGGAGAGTGCGCCGCCGATGCCGGTGAACAGCGCGCCGACGCCGAACACCAGCGTCTTGTAGCGGGCAAGTTCGATGCCCATCGCCTCGGCGGCCAGCGCATGGTCGCGGATCGCCTTGAGGGAGCGGCCGATGCGGCTGTCGATCAGGTTGCGGGCAAGGAAGAAGAACACCGCCACGACGGCGAGGGTGAACAGGTAGGTCCACTGATCGGCGCTGAGCGGCAGGTCGAACGGCGGCTCGGGCTTGTTGATGACGATCCCCTGCACCCCGCCGGTCCAGGCCTCGAAGGCCTTGTATTTCAGCAACTGTGGAACCGAGATCGCCAGCGCGAAGGTCACCAAAGCGAGATAGAGGCCGCCGAGACGCAGCGCCGGCAGGCCGAGCATCAGCCCGACCAGCCCCGACGTAATCGCCGCGACCGGCAGCGTTGCCCAATAGGGCCAGTCGTACTGGTCCATCAGCACGGCTGCCGTATAGGCACCGACGGCGAAGAACGCGCCCTGCCCGAGCGAGACCTGGCCGCCGTAGCCGGAGACCAGGTTCTTGCCCAGCACCGAAAGGGCGTAGATCGCCACCATCGTCAGCTGGAACAATTGGAAGCCCGTGGCGAACACCACAGGGATCACTGCCAAAGCGAGCAGAAGCGCGAGCGGCCGAAGCCAGTTTGATTGTGCTGACATCGTTCTACACCCTGCTCGCCAGTGCCTTGCCGAACAGGCCGGAAGGCTTGAAGACCAACACCACCACAATGATGACCAGCGCGGTCGTCAACTTGAGTTCGGTGCCCACCACATAAGCCCCGGCGAGGTTTTCGATCACCCCCATCAGCACGCCGCCGACCACCGCCCCGAGCGGGCTGGTGATGCCGCCGAGCAAAGCGGCGGCAAAGGCGTAGAGCAGCACGCCGGCCATCATGTTCGGGTCGAGAAACACGATCGGCGCCACCATCATGCCGGCGATCGCGCCGATCCCGGCTGCGAGCCCCCAACCGAGCGCCAGCATCCGCGCGACGGGGATGCCGACCAGGCGAGAGGAGACCGGGTTGTACGCCGCCGCGCGCATCGCGAGGCCGACCTTGGTGAAGCGGAAGAACGCCCAGATCGCCACCAGCACCGCCAGCGTCACCACCGTCGAGCCCATCTCGTGGCGCGAAATCATGCCGCCGAACATCGGCTCGCCGGCGCCGAAGGGGGTCGGGAACGGTTTCAGCGAGTAGCCGAAGATCCAGCCGGCGATGTTGTTGAAGATCAGCAGCAGGCCAAGGAAGGCGCCGACCGAGGCCAGGATCGGCGCATTCGATAATGGTTCCAGCACGAAGCGTTGCAGCAGCATGCCCATCGTGAAGGAGATCGTCACCGTCAGCAGAAAGGCGATCCAGTAGGGCACGCCAGCCTGGATCAGCATCAAGGCGATGTAGGTCGAGAACATCGCGATTTCGCCCTGGGCGAAATTGATCTGGTGGGTGGCGAGGAAGATCATCACCAGGGCCAGCGCGATCGAGGCGTAGATGCCGCCCGTCGCGATGCCCGAGACAACCTGGTTGAGGACTCCGATCATCGTGCGTCTCCTGGACCATGTCCGGCCCCTGCGGGTGCGCCGGTCATGGCATCGCTGCTTCGTTCGATCGCGCGCGGCGCGCTTGCGGTGGTGTCCATCTCGGGCGTTCGCACGCTAGTAGCCAAGGTAGGAGCGGCGCAGCGATTCATCCTTCGCGATGTCGGCCGCGGTGCCCGACATCATGATGCGGCCGGTCTCCAGCAGATAGGCGCGATCGGCGATCGACAGCGCCAGGCTGGCGTTCTGCTCCACCACCAGGATGCTCATGCGCGCCTCGCGCACGATGCGGCCGAGAATGTCGAAAATCTCGCGCACGATCAGCGGTGCAAGGCCAAAGGAAGGCTCGTCGAGCAGCAGCAACTTGGGGTTGAGCAGCATGGCCCGCGCAATGGCGAGCATCTGCTGCTCACCGCCGGACAAGGTGCCGGCCTGCTGGGTAAGCCGTTCCTTCAAGCGGGGGAAGAGCTCGAACATCCGCGCCATGTCCACGGCGATGGCGGCCTTGTCGTTACGGGTGTAGCTGCCGAGGCGCAGGTTCTCCTCGACGGTGAGCTCCATGAAGGTCCCGCGTCCATCGGGCACATGGGCGATACCGAGGGCGGTGATGTCCTCGGTCTTCATCCCCTGGATCGGTTTGCCGGCGAAGAGGATTTCCCCCTGCGTCTTCAGCATGCCGGAAATGGCGCGCAGCGTGGTGGTCTTGCCGGCCCCGTTGGCGCCCAGCAGCGTGGTGACGCCGCCCTCTTCGACCACGAAATCGAGCCCGTGCAGAACCTTCGATTCGCCGTATGCGCCGTGCAGCGCCTTGACCTCAAGCAGCATGGGCATCGGCGGTATCACCCAGATAGGCGCGGATCACTTCCGGCTCGTTGCGGACCTGCTCGGGGGTGCCCTCGGCGATCTTCATGCCGAATTCGAGCGCCACGACCTTCTCGGACACGCTCATGACAAGGGCCATGTGGTGCTCGACGAGCAGGATGGAGAGATTGAAATGGTCCCGCACGCGGCGGAACAGGTCGCCGAGTTCACCGACCTCGCCGTGGTTGAGGCCGCCGGCCGGCTCGTCGAGCAGCAGCAGCTTGGGCCGGCCCATCAGGGCGCGGGCGAGCTCGATGCGTTTGCGGGTGCCGAACGGCAGGCCGCCGGCAGGCACGTCCGCGACTGCACGCAGATCTAGCAGGTCGAGCAGTTCATCGATGCCCTCGACCGCCTCCTGCTCGTCGCGCCGGGCGGCGGCGAGGCGCAGCGCGTTGGCGAAGAAGCCGGAGTTGCCGCGGTGATGGGCGCCGACCAGCATGTTGTCGCGCACGCTCATCGTGTTGAACAGCGCGACGTTCTGGAACGTGCGGCCGAGCCCGATGCCGGCCATACGATGGCGCGGCACGCCGTTGAGCGACTGGCCTTCGAACACGATGTCGCCACGGGAATGCCGATAGATGCCGCTGATGCAGTTGAACATCGTCGTCTTGCCGGAGCCGTTGGGGCCGATCAGCCCGCAGATCTGGCCACGCTCGACGTCGAACGACACGCCGTTCAGGGCGATGATGCCGCCGAACCGCATGACCACATCGCTCACCCGCAGCAGCGGGCCGGTCGTATTGCCGGTGTTCGCCATCAGACGGTTCGCTCGATGATACGGTACGCGAAACCACCCGGGCGGGTTTGGCCGCTTTGGCTCCCCACGTTGCACTCCCCAAACGTATGCGGCAAACTCCCATGCTTGCCGCTGATTATTGTCGCACGGATGTTCACACCGCTTCTATCGTCAACCTAACCGTCGGCCGCAGGCGATTCAAGCGCCTAACGACGCCTGACGTGGGTCTGGCGACGATTGTCGCATGGACACGATTCGGCGCCCCGTGGTGATCTCCCTCCCATGAGCGCCGCCCCCCCGAGCGAGGACGAGACTGCCCGGCGGGACCGGTTGACCTCTACGCGCACGGTCGCGCTCGGCACGTTATGGAACCTGTTGGGGCGGCTCGGCCCGATGGTTGTGGCGATCGCCGCGACGCCCTTCCTGATTGCAGCGTTGGGTGTTTCGCGCTTCGGGGTGTTCTCGCTCGCGCTCAGCCTGATCGGGATCTTCGGCGTGTTCGACTTCGGTTTTGGCCGGGCGCTGACCCGGTTGATCGCCGAGCGTCTGGCCTCCGGCCGCGACGGCGACGCCGCGCCGGCGGTAATCACCGGGTTGGTGGCGATGACGCTGCTGGGCGCGGTTGGTGGCGCGATGCTCGCGCTGGCGGCGCGGTACTACGCGCGGCATCTGCTCGATCTGCCGCCCGATCAGGCCGGCGAGGTGAGCGATGCGCTGATGCTGCTGTGCGCCTCGGCGCCGCTGGTGGTGCTGAATGCGGCACTGTGGGGCGTGCTGTCGGCCTATCAGCGCTTCGCGGCCGCCAACCTCGTGAACCTGCCGTGCTGCCGTTCGTCGATTCGCTGGTCTCGGTGATCGCCGTGCTGGTGGCGTGCCGGGCGGTGATGACGCTGTGCTACGGCTGGATCGCCCTCCGCGCGATGCCATCACTGCGTGGCGCGCGGCCGGACTGGCGGGTGCTCGGCGGCCTCGCCCGGTTCGGCGGCTGGCTCACCATCTCGAACCTGAGTTGGCCGCTGCTGCTCTATCTCGACCGCTTCGTCATCGCCGCGGTGATTTCGACGGCGGCCTCGGCGTGGTATGCCACCCCCTTCGACCTCATCCTGCGCTTCTCGATCGTGCCGATTGCCATCATGCAATCCGGTTTCCCCGCCATGGCGACGGCGTACCTTGAGGCCCCGGAGGTCGCGACGCAGTTGTTCCGCCGTGGCTGCCTCGCGATCCTCGCCGCGGTGGCGCTGCCGAGCCTGCTGTGCACCGCCGCAGCCATGCCCCTGCTGACCCTTTGGCTCGGTGCGCCCTTCGCCGCGCACGCTGGACCGGTGTTGCAGATGCTCGGACTGGGCGCGCTGTTCATGTGCCTCGACACCGTGCCGGCCGGGTTGCTGGACGCGATCGGGCGGCCGGACGTCAACGCGAAACTCGCCGTGGCAAGTGCCGTCGCGGCGTTGCCGCTGCTGGCCGGGTTGCTCCCGCTGGCGGGGATCGAGGGGGCGGCGCTGGCCTGGACGCTGCGGGTAATCGCCGGGTTCGCACTGCGCATGTGGCTGTGCGCGCGGCTCTATCCGCCGGTGCGGGAGGACCTGCACCGCCTGCTGCCGGCGCTGGCGGCCGGGATGCTGGCGGTGGCGGCCGGCATGGTTTCCGGCGTCGTCGCGGTCGCGTTCCTGGCACTCGGTGCCGCCTTGCTGTGGCGGCGCGGGCTGATCGGGGCGGAACGGGCCTACCTGGCGGGGCGGATTTCCCGCGCGCAATAACCGTAGAGCCGCCCACAGAATGTCCGCGCGTAATAGCTGGCGGCGAGCGGACGCAGCCGGGCGAGCGAGGCGGCGAAACCGCCGATCGGCCGCACCAGGAAGGTGCCGACCACGCTGAGTGGAAAGTGATGCTTGCGCAGCACCCGGCCGAAACCCGCGCCATAGCGGAAGGCGCGGTCGCGCGCTTCCCGGGTCAGCCGTTTGTCGGGATGCACGATACGCAGCGATGGGTCGTAGCGCGCCGGAAAATCGGCCTGTACCGCGCGCATCACCAGGTCGTTCTCCTCGCAGGAGCCGAATTGGGCACCTACGCCCAACGTCTCGTCGAAGCCGCCGGTCGCCGCCAGGGTTTCCTTACGGAGGAACATGTTGAAGCAGATCACCGTGGTGAACACGTTGTGTCGGCCGATCGGCGTGCGCGCCGGCGCCCAGCGGCCGGAGCCGAGGCCGCCTTCGGGCGATTGCGCCGGCCCGGTCAGCACACCGAGCATCCGCTCGGCCCGGAAGGCCTCGACGACGCGGGCGAGCGTGTCCGGCAGGTACAGGCAGTCATCGTCGGGAAAGCCGACGATATCTCCGCGGCAATGCGGAAGCCCGGCATTGCGCGCGACCGAGGAATTGCGGCGCGGGATGCGCAGATGGGTGATCGCCAGCCGCTCGCCATACGCGGCGACGAGGCCGGCCAGCCGCTCATCTTCGTTCTGATCGACCAGGATAATCTCGAAATCGTCCTTTTCCTGGGCGACCAGCGTATCGAGCAAGGCGGCCAGGGGATCGACGCGCCCGGCAGTGGCCAGCACCAGCGACACCAGAGGGCGGCGGTCAGGATTATTGGGGCTAGCGGCCATTGCGGGCCCCCATGTTGGTCTCGACGAGCGTCGTGATGCGCTCCCGGAAGGTCTCGCGCGAAAACCGCATTGCATTGGCGCGGCATGCCTCGGCGGAGAACGATGCCTCCCGCGCCTCGAAATCGCGGACGGCGGCGATGATCGCCTCCGGCGTCTGCGCGTCGAAGAACAGGCCGGTCGGGGTGGCGCCGTCATCGATGATGTCGCGCGCGCCGCCGCGGCCGAAGGCGATCACCGGCGTGGCGCAGGCCTGCGCCTCGACCAGCATGATGCCGAAATCCTCCTCTCCCGCGAAGACGTAGGCGCGGGCCTCCTGCATCAGGCGGATCATGCCGGCATCGTCGACCGCGCCGGGGAAAATGATGTTCGGCGCCCCATTGGCGGCGGCCTCGATCCGTGCGCGCTCGGGTCCGTCCCCGGCAATGATCAGGCGGCGGTCGGGCATGCGGGCGAAGGCGGCGGCGATCAGATCCATGCGCTTGTATGGCACCATTCGCGACGCGGCGAGATAGGCATCGGTGCGCCGTCCCCCCGGATGAAAGCCGGAGATGTCGACCGGCGGCGGGATCACCAACGCGTCGCGGCGGTAGCATTTGTGGATCCGCCGCGCGACGTAAGAGGAGTTGGCGACGAAGATGTCCACCCCGTTGGCGGTCCTCACGTCCCATTGTCGCAGTTTCGACAATTGCCATCGCGCGTACCAGCCCTTGAGTCCGCGGTCGAGCCCGGTCTGGCGGAGATACTGGTGCTGAAGGTCCCAGGCGTAGCGCATCGGGGAATGGACGTAGCTGACATGCAGCGTGTCTGGTCCGGTGATTGCGCCCTTGGCGACGGCGTGGTTGCTCGAAATCACCACGTCATACCCCGAGAGATCGTGCTGCTCGACGGCGAGCGGCATGAGGCCGAGATAGGCCCGGAATTTTCGTCGTGCGAAGGGGAGGTTCTGGATGAACGTCGTGTGAACCTCCCGCCCGCCAAGAAAACCGCGCTCATCGTCGGGCAGGAAATCGACGGTGCAGAACAGGTCCGCCTCGGGGTAGCAGGCGAGCAACTGCTCCAGCACACGCTCGCCACCCGCCACGGTGTGCAGCCATTCATGCACGATCGCGACTTTCACCGGCCGGTCTCCAATTTGCCGGTCTCCAATTTGCCGGTCTCCAATTTGCCGGTCTCCACATCGAAGATGACATCGCGCAGTCGCTCGGCCGCTTGCCGCCAGGTTGTCTCCGCCGCGCGCGCCAGGCCGCGGTCCCGCAGGGTGGCCGCGAGGCTCGGCGTATCCAGCACCGCGGCGACCGCGCGGGCGATGTCGTCGGGATCGGCGGGATCGCAATACTGGACCGCATCGCCGCAGACCTCGGGAAGCGAGGCGGCGCGACTGGCGACCACCGGGCAGCCACATGCCATCGCCTCCACCGCCGGCAGGCCAAAGCCCTCGTAGCGCGAAGGGAACACGAAGCAGGCGGCCGCCGCATAGAGCGCGCGGAGTTCGCCGTCATCGACCCGGCCGATATAGCGAGCAGGTGCCGGCAACGGCGCGCCGCCCGCGAACACGTTGGCGGCGAGGCCGCCGGTGATCACCAGCTCGATCCCGCGTGCCGCCAGCAGCCGCGCGGTGGCGCCAAGCGCAACCAGGTTCTTGTGCGCGGCGAGGCTGCCAACCACCAGCACGAAGCGCCCGGGTTCCAGGCCATGCGCGGCAAGAATGCGCACGGCGGCGGCTGGCCGCAGGATGTGCTCGGCACCCTCGCCGAGGATCGCGATGCTGGCGGGCGCCACCCCGTGCAGGCGCGCCAGTTCGTCGCGCGCGAAAGCCGATACGGTGACAATCCGCGACCGGCCGGCGAACAAGGCGCGCTGCATCAGGCGATACCACAGGCGGAACTTCCAGCCATAGGCCTCGGGGTGGGCGGTCGGCCCGGCATCGTGGATGACGACGACCTGCCGGGCGCGCAGCATCGGCGCGGTATTGCCGAGATTGACCAGCACGCCGCCGCCGGCCGCAAGCGGCAGGGCGAGCTGCTCCCACACTTGCCCGCGCACCCCCCCGCCGCCGGGCTTCAGCAGCCGCAGCGGCGCGCGCTCCGCCGGCCAGATCTCCGCCAGCGCCGTGGTGATCTCGCCGGCAAAGCGCTGTACACCGGTGAGCGCCTGCACCTGGAAGCGCGCGTTGATGGATACCGCGTTCACGCTGGCCGCCATCCCGCAGCGGCGCTCGGCCGAGGCAGTGGCCGTCGCACGGCCACTTCCATCCGGGCGAGCGAGCCGACCAGCAGCGCCAGCAGCAAGAAGAAATCGACATTCGAGATCGTCGGTGCCGAAATCACCGCCGCCACCAGCGTGCCGACAATCGCTGCCGAGGTGGCATCCACCGCCAGGAGATCGTCTGCTTTCCCACCCATGCGGCGCACCCGGCCGGCGGTCGCGAAAATCCGCCACGCGAACCACAGCACCAGCGCGATTCCTGGGATGCCGATATTGGCGATCAGCCCCGGCACGAGGCTCGATGAGCGCACGCTGCCATAGCCCGCTCCGAGCCCGGCGGTCGGCCACAGCAGCGCGATGCAATCGGCATCGAGCGAGGTGCGGTCCTCGTAGGAGGAGGCCTTGCTCTTGGAGAGCGTCTGGGTCACCACCTCGTCGAGCGATTTGGCGAAGCTGCTGTCCAGGCTGGCCGCCGCCAGCACGCCGACCACCAGCAGGACGCCGAAGGGCACGCCGTATTTGAGAATCCGTGCCGCCTCCGCCTTCGGTGCCACGGTCAGCGCGTATACCAGCAGGAAGGCGGCCCCGGCGCCGAGCACTGCGTAGCCGGTGGTGGAGGTGGAGAGCGACAGCGTTCCGATCGAGAGCGGCAGCAGCAGCATCGCCATCCGGCTGGTATGGCCGCGCAGCAGCACCCAGGCGGCGGAATAGATCATGCCGGACTCGTAGAATGCCAATGACGCCGGCTCGCTGAAGGGGCCGTTGGTGCGCAGCACGCTGCCGAACTCCTGGCCTTCGAAAATCACCCAACCGGGGTTGGAGTAGAAGAACGCGGTCGGGAAAAACACGCCGCCGAGCCGGCTCGCCACCTGCCACACACTGACGAATGCCACGATCGCCGCACCGGCCCAGTAGGTATGCACCAGGGAACGGGGCGCGACGTCGGAGCGGGTGATGAAGAGGGCGCCGAAAATCGCGACGCAGGCGTTGGAGAGCAGATAGAGGTCCTGCGTGTAGTTGCTCGGCGTCGGGCCGATGGTGATGGGGAACGGAAACGCGCCGTCCACTTTCTGCGGCCAGACCTCGAATTTCCCGGCGAAGGCGCGCGGCAGCACCACCGAGGTCAGCAGGGCGTAGACCACCAGGATGATCATCGGCTCCAGCAGCCGGATGACCGCCGCCTCGCCTGGGAACCGGGCGCCCAGGGCGTATTGCAGGCCGACATACGCGAGGAACAGCACCGCCGGCGGCAACCCAGGCGGTAGGCCGAGCCCGCCGATCACCGCTGCCGCGGCGGCGCCGAAGGTGGAGAACACCAAGGCGAGTTGCAGCAGGCGAACCGGAGCAAACAAATACCACGCGCAAAGCGGCAACAGCACGACGCTGAGCTGGGTCAGTTCCATCGTGCTGGCCGGTCAGCGGACGTAGGTGCCATAATGGCGCAGGATCTCGGCCTGGCTGCCCTCGGTGGCACCGGCCGCGTCGAGGTCCACCTGGGTGAGCACGGTGCCGGCGATGCGGGCACCGTAGAGCCGCAGCGCCTTGATTGCGGACTGCACCAAGGCGCGCTGGGTCTTGCGCCAGCGCACCACCAGCACCGTCCGGTCAGCGATGCGCGACAGCACGCGGGCGTCGACGAAGGCCAGCACCGGCGGCGCGTCAATGATGATGAGGTCGTAGCGCGCGCGCGCCTCGGTCACGATCACCCGCAGCCGCTCGGAGGCGACCAGTACCGAGGCGTCGGTCGGTGCATCGGCGGCGGTGATGATGTCGAGCTCCGAGATGGCATCCCGCCGCACCAGTTGGTCGACCGTGCTGCCGGTGGTCACCAGATCATTGCCCGGCGTGGCGTGGCCAAGGTTATCCGGCCCCAGTCCCGGCAGGGCAGCGATGCAGAGCACCGCGGCGACCGAGGGGCGGCGCAGGTCGCAATCCACCAGCAGGCAGCGCACCCCGGTCTGCGACACGCTGCGCGCCAGCGACACCGCGAAGAAGGTCTTGCCCTCCTGCGGCACAGCCGATGTCACCAGGATCACCCGCGCATGGGTCGGCCCGCCGGCGATCTGCAGCACGCCGCGGACATGGCTGACCGCCTCGACGAACGAGGCCTCGCGCGGGTCGAGTGCCAGTGCCCGCTTGCGCCGGCGCACCCGTGGCACCACGCCCAGCGCGATCAACCCGGTCTCACCCTCGACCTGCTCGGCGGTACGGAACCCCGGCTCCAGCCGCTCGCGCACCAGGGCCGCCAGACCGCCGGCGATTGCCGCCCCGAGCAGCGCGAGAATGAGGAATTGCCGCTTGGTCGGCGGTGCCGGGGAGAAGGGGACGTTGGCGAGCGATATCAGCTCGGCATCAGGCTGCTGGATGTCGCGCTCATTGGACGTGCGTTCCGAGCGGTTGAGGTAGTCGGTGTAGACCGCGCGCGCGGCGGCGGCCTCGCCTTCCAACTCGCGCAGGCGGATTTCCGACTTGTTCTGCCCGGCGACCTGGGATTGCAGTTCGACCAGCGCGGCCTTCAGCGAGACTTCGCGGGCGCGGGCGGCGTTCACCTCACTGTCGAGCGCGCCGGCAATGCGTTGCATCTCCTGCTGCGCGCGCGCCCGCACCTCCCGCCGTTCCGCCCGAACCGCCAGCAGTGTGGGCGATGCGTCGGACTGGTTGAGCGCAAGGCTGGCCTCGCGTACCGAAAGCTCGGCTTCCTGCGTGCGCAAGCGCTGGATCAGCGCCGACGCCACCACCAGGGGAACCGACGAGAGATCACCGGGGTTGCGCCGCACCTCGTCGAGCGCCGCTTCGCGTTGCACCCGTTCGGAGGTCGCGGTGACGAGTTGCGTATTGAGCTGCACGAGCTGCTGCGACGCCACCGTGCCGCGCTTTGCACCGGTGGAATCGAGCCCGTGATCCTCCACCAGCCCGGCCTGCTCGCGAAACGCCGCCACCGCGCGTTCCGCGTTGCGCAGCTTGCTCTGCATCGGGGCCAGCCGCTCGTCGAGCCAGGCATTGGCCCGCGTCACCGCGCGGTCCTTCAATTCGCGGTTGAAATCGAGATAGGCGCGGGCATAGGTGTTGGAGATGCGGGCCGACAGCTCGGGATCATCGGTGCGCACCGCGATGCCGATCACGTAGGAGCGGCCGTCGTTGTTGATGATCAGCTTCTCGCCGAGCATCGCCTGGGTGACGAGGCGGATCTTCTCGTCCTCGCTGTAGGGCGCGCGTGGCGGGGTACCGATGCCAAACGCGTCGAGCACCATGTTCAGGCTGGCCTGCCAGTCCGGCGGCGTCTGGTTCAGCACGCCAGCGAATTCCCGCTCGCGCATGAGGTCGAGCCGCGTCACCACCTGCTCGGCCAGCGCCGGCGAGCGCAGGATATCGACCTGGGTGCGCACCTCGATCACGTCGGACTGCGCGCCGGTGACGAAGGCCTGCAGGTCGGAGAGCTTGTTCTTGCGGGTGTCGACCAGCACCAGCGCGACCGCCTCGTAGCGCGATGGCAACGTGAGGATGCGCGGCACGGCGGCGAGCAGCACGGCCGCCATCACCAGCAACATGGTCACGCGCCGGCGCCAGATGACGTCGAACAGGCGGAACGGCGGGACGAATTCCGGTGCCCTGGCTTCGCCCACGGGGCGCATCGCATCGAGCAGCAGCGGGTCGTCGGGATGGGTGAGCGACATGCGTGCCCCCTACATCGCGCCGCGGCGCAGCAGCACCGTCGGCACGGTTTTCAGCAGGATCACGATGTCCTGCCATAGCGACCAGTTGCGAACGTACCAGGTATCGAGATGCACCTTGCGGGCATAGGAGGTGTCGCTGCGGCCGCTCACCTGCCACAGCCCGGTGAGGCCGGGCCGGACGGCGATATAGTACGAGATCTCGTCCCGATAGCGCGTGATCTCCTTCTCGATGATCGGCCGCGGGCCGACCAGGCTCATGTCCATGAGGAAGACGTTGATGAGCTGCGGCAGTTCGTCGAGGCTGGTGGCGCGCAACAGCCGCCCGATCGCCGTTACCCGCGGGTCGCGGCGCAATTTCTGCGAGGCCGCCCACTCCGCCGCGGCACGGGGGTCGCGCGCCAAGGTATCGCGCAATACCTGATCGCCGTTCATCACCATGCTGCGGAACTTCAGGCAGCCGAACATCCGTCCGCCGAGGCCGACGCGCGGCTGGGCGTAGAAGACCGGCCCCCCGTCGCGGCGGATCAGCGCCGCGATCGCCAGAAACACCGGCGCCAGCACCAGCAGCAGCAGGGCCGAGCCGCCGACATCCATCGCGATCTTGGCGGCGCGGGCCACCGGCCAGCTCGCGTTGGTCCGGTAGGAGAGCAGCACGACGTCGAAATTCACGAAATACTGCGCGTGATAGCCCGGCGTCGGCAGCCCCTCGAGGCTCGGCATGACCGCGAAATCCACCTGCTCACGCACCAGAGCCGCGACCTTGCGGCGCGGCATCTGGAACGGCTCGTCACCGGGCGCGCAGACCAGGAACCCGGCATCGTAGCGCTGGAGCACGGCGGCGCAGGAGGTGGTGTCCGGCGCCTCGCTGATTGCTTCCAGCGGTACTCGGCCGGCGATCTCGTAGCCCATCGAACGGTCCGACAGCAGGGCTGCCTGGGCCAGCCGGGCAGCGCTGACGTTGCCCGCGATCAGCACCCGGCGCTGCCACAGGCCGAGCGCGTTCAGCATCTCGCGCGTCAGCAGTCGCATCAGAACGAAGACGACCGGCATCAGCACCCAGATCCACACGAACCAGGAACGCGAGATCGTCTGCTTCAGCAGGAATTGCAGGAAGGTGTCGAGCAGCATCCCGCCGAGGCAGGCCTTCAGCACATCGGCCGTCGCGGTCCAGAACAGCAGCCGGCGGACGTAGTGGCCGCGCTGGTAGAGCCACCCGAGCATCAGGGTCGCGATGGCCGTGAAATCGTAGATCCGCAGCGTCGCCTCTTCCGGCGTCACCAGCCACCAACGGCCGAACACCGCCTGGTTGGACATCCCCGCGGCGTAGAACCCGATAACGAAGGCGACGATGATGGCCGCGAGATCGGAGAACAGGATCGCGTAGCTCCATGACATCGACTGCACGAGCCGCACCGGGCGGGCGCCGATCGCCGGGTCCTGCAACTCCATGATACCGGCGGCCATGGCTCCGCCTGCCAAGGCCTCCGCTCCCCAAAATCGTCGCAACACGTTCAGCACGCGCAACCCGCCCGGATTTTCTACCTGCGATTGCACCACACCGCAAAGAGTCGCGGCAACAGCGCAATTGCACAATTTAGGGCGCGAAACGGCGAATCGATCTGCTATGGCAGGTTAAGTCAGCCACCGAGCCCGCAGAGAACATTGACTCATTTTTTCGTACCCCGCCGCCTTCGGCCCCGCGCCGTGCCCATCCTCGCCGGTCTCGGCGTGGTCGTGGCCGCCGGGATCGCGTGCGCCGACCTGGTGGATGCCTATTTTCCGCCCGGCATCATCGGGGCGGATGCAAATGTCGGCATCACCGTCTACAGCCGTGAACACAAGGCGACCGATCCGATCGGCGTTCATCTCGGCGCCTTCACGATAAGGCCACAGGTGGCCTTTGGCGCCGGCTACGACAGCAACCCGCTATTCAGCCGCAAGCCGAAGCCGGGCGCGGTGTTCCAGACCACCGGCTCGGTCGCGGCGACCTCGAACTGGTCCACGGACAAATTGAGCGGGTTGATCACCTTCGATGATACTCGCTATCCGTCGCTCACCAACCAGTCGACGACCAACTGGTCGGCCTCGCTTGGCACGGTACTCAACCTCGGCACCGATCGGATCGCCACCACGGCGACCCATCTCGGCTTGCACCAGACCGCGCGCGATCTCAACACGGCCAGCCTCGACGCCCCCGGTGCGTATGGCGTCAACAACCTGCGCGCCACCTACACCGCCGAGCGCGGCCAGTTCACCTTCACCCCGCTGGTTCAATACACCGGCTACCGCTACGACGACGTCTCCATTGCCGGCGCGCGTGTCTCGCAGGGTTACCGTGATCGCGACATATTCGACGGCGAGATGGCCACAAAATTCAGCTATGCACTGCTGCGAGACATCGCGGTGGTGCTGCGCGGCGCCTCGATCCAGTACCGCGAGGCGCGGCCCGGCCTGCCGAAGCCCGATGCCACCACTGTCTCGGCGCTGGTTGGGCTCGATCATTCCACCAGCGCGGTGTGGCGCTACCGCATCCTTGCCGGCGTGCAGGGCCGCCAGTCCGCCAACCCGGCGGTGAAGGCGCGCACAGCGCCGGTGGTGGAGGCGAACCTCATCTACATGCCCTCGGGCCTCACCACGATCGGACTCACCGTCACCCGCGCGGTGCAGGATGCCGCCGGCGAGTTCGCCGCCGCCTTCACCTATACCGAGGCGCGCCTTTCGGTCGATCACGAGTTGACGCGTGACGTGTTGCTGCACGGCCATGTGCGGGTCCAGCGCGCCGAATACGACCAGACCGGCACGGCGGAAACCGCCGCCAGCGCCGAGGCGTCGGCGAGTTGGCTGATGAACCGCAACATGCGCGTCGTCGGCAGCTACAACTACATCTCCAAGCAACCGGCGGCCGGGGGCGCCATCACGGAGAGCCTCGCGATGGTGCGTCTCCAACTCGGGCTGTAGATGTGCCACTCTGCGGCCGCGAACCTCCTCCGGAGACGATAATGCCATCCACCACGCGCCTTGGACGCCGAGCGTTGTTGGCCGCTGCCGCTCTGCCGCTGGTTGGGTGCGGCGGGCGGGGGCGCGATCTGCCGCCGCTGCCGCCGCTGGCGAGCCAGGCCTACCGGCTCGGCCCGGGGGATCAGATCCGGATGATCACTTTTGGCGAGGACGCGCTTTCGGAGATTTTCCGGGTGAGCGATACAGGCAGCCTCGCTTTGCCGCTGCTCGGCGGTGTGCCGGCCGAGGGGCTGACCACGGATGAACTGAGCGTTCGCATCGCCGGGCTGCTGAAAAGCCGCAACATCCTGCGCAATCCGAGCGTCTCCATCGAGGTCACCGAATACCGTCCGGTCTTCGTGCTTGGCGAGGTCACCCGGCCCGGCCAGGTGACGTACCAGCCCGGCATGAGCGTGCTCTCGGCGATCGCGGTGACCGGCGGATACACCTATCGCGCGGTGGAGGATTTCGTCGGCGTCACGCGGGTGATCGATCGCAAGCCGTTCCAGGGACGGGCGGCGCCGACGACGCTGCTGGTGCCGGGGGATATTGTGACGATCTACGAGAGGTATTTTTAGGAATCGCGTTCTTTTTTGAAAAAAAGAACCAAAAAACTTCTGTCCATTCGCTTCGCCTTCTCCGCGGAGAGCGCGAAGCCAACGGATAAAAAGTTTTTGCTTCTTTTTTCAAAAAGAAGCCCTTGCTGCCTACTTGCTTTTCAAGGCGCGCAACTCGTCACCCCCATCTCCGCCAGCGCCTCGCGGATCGCTCCCAGCGCGCCGTTCATCTCGACGGCGCCAATCCGGCCGATGCAGCCGATGCGGAAGCTTTCGGCGACCGTCAGCTTACCCGGGTAGATCACGTAACCCGCCGCCGCGAGCCGGTCGTAAAACCGTGGAAAATCGAAACCCGGGTCGGCCGGCATGCGCACGGTGACGATGATCGGCGCTTGCAAAGCGTCCGGCAGCAAGGTTTCGAAGCCCATCGCCCGGAGCCCCTCGACCAGGATGCGGCAATTCGCCCGGTAGCGCCCACCGCGGCCGGCGACGCCGCCCTCGTCGAGAAACTCGGTGATCGCCTGGTCGAGGGCGAGGATACAGTGCACCGGCGGCGTGAAGCGCCACTGGCCGGTCTTCTCCATCGCGACCCACTGGTCGTGCAGATCGAGGCTTAGCGATGGCGCGTTGCCCTGGCACTCGGCCAGTGCGGACTTGCGGGCGAGGCAGAAACCCATGCCGGGCACGCCCTCCAGGCATTTGTTGGAGGAGGCGACCACGGCGTCGAACATGATCTCCCGCGCATCGACTTCGAGCGCCCCGAAGGCACTCATCGAATCGATCAGCAGCCGTCGCTTGTGGCGGGCGACGACGGCGCCGATCGCGGCAATCGGGTTCAGTACGCCCGAGGTGGTCTCGCAATGCACTACCGCGACGTGGGTGATCGCGGGATCGGCCGCGAGCCGGCGATCGAGCGCCGCGGGGTCGCACGGGACGTCTTCCGCGGTTTCCTGCGCCTCGGCGTCGCGGCCGTAATAGGCGCACATCTTGAGCATGCGCGTGCCGTAGGCGCCGTTGACCAGCACCAGCAGCTTGCCGCCGCGGGGCACGAAAGTGCCGATCATCGCCTCGACGACGAATGTGCCGCTGCCCTGGAGCGGCACGCACACGAAGTCATCGCCGCCATGGATGATGTCGACCAGACGGGCGCGAACCTGGGCGTTGATGGCGATGAAGCGCTTGTCGCGCGAGCCGAGGTCATGAAGCATCGCTTGCTTCACGGTGGCCGATGTGGTGAGCGGCCCGGGGGTGAGGAGGAACGGGTCGCCGGTTGGCGACAGCGCGCGGTTGGCGTGAGGCTGCGTGGTGTCCATCTGCTCTCTCCGATCGATCCTGCTTGCGCGGTGATTGCGCCGGGCCCTACCATAAATCAAATCGATATTGGCTATGGAATTCATAGACCGTGCCCATTAATCACGCCCAGCTCCGCGCGTTCCATGCCGTCGCCGCCGAGGGGGGCTTCACCCGTGCCGCCGCGGCCCTTCATGTCACCCAGCCCACCCTTTCGGCCCAGGTTAAGGAGCTGGAGGCGACCTATGGCATTCGCCTGTTCGAGCGGGTGGGCAGGGGCGTCGAGGTCTCCGAACTCGGCCGCGCGCTGTTCGCCATCACCTCACGCCTCGCCAGCCTGGAGAGCGAGGCCGAGCAGCTGCTGGCCTCCGCCCGCGGCCTGCTGCGCGGCAATCTGCGGGTGATGGCCGATGCGCCGCACCACATCATCCCGCTGCTCAAGCCCTTCGCCGCCCGCTACCCCGCGATCCGGTTCAGCCTCACCTTCGGCAATACCAGCGAGGCGATCGCGGCGATCCACAACCGCAGTTGCGACGTCGCCGTGCTGCCCGACCTCGCGCCCGATCCGCGCATCCACCAGGTCCCCCTGCGGCGGGATCGGCTGGTGCTGAGCGTGGCACGCGCGCATCCATGGGCGCGGCGCAAATCGGTCGGGCTCGCCGAACTCGCCGGCGAGCGGATGGTGTTGCGCGAGCCCGGCTCCACCACGCGGGCGCTGCTCGAAGCGGCACTCTCCGCCGCCGGCATCAGCCTCGGAGAAACGCTCGATATTGGCAGCCGCGAGGCGGTGCGCGAGGCGGTGGCGGCGGAGCTTGGAGCAGGCGTGGTGCTGGCCAGCGAGTTCGGCCACGACACACGACTGGTCCGCATCGCCCTCGGCGGCCCTCCGATCGAAAGCACTGAATTTGCCGCCTGCCTGCGCGACCGCCTCTCCGTCCGCGCGGTCGCCGCCTTCTTCGACCTGCTGCCCCCGGCTTGATTGCCGCGGCACTTCTGGCTCTGATGCAATGATGACTCGATGGAACCCCTGACATGACCTGGCTCAAGCCCGCGCTCGCCTACCTGCCGCAATGGTTCGACTACCGCGTCGCCCAGCTCGGGCTGCCCGGCGCCTCGCTGGCAGTGGCAGAGGGCGGCAAGGTCGCTTTGGCCCATGCTACGGGGGTGGCGAACCTGAGCACCTCGGAGAAACTCACCCCCTCGCACCGCTACCGCTTCGCCTCGCACTCCAAGACCTTCACCGCGACGGGGGTGATGAAGCTGGTGGAGCAAGGCCGCCTGCGGCTCGACGACAAGGTGGGCCAGCATGTCGAGGGCCTCCACCGCGACGTCGCGGCCGCCACCATCGCCCAGTTGCTCTCCCACACCTCCGGCATCACCCGGGATGGCGAGGACACCGGCCAATGGTCGGACCGGCGGCCGTTCCTCGATGAGGCGGACCTCCGCGCCGCGCTGGCCGAGCCGCAGCCGATCCCCGCCAATACGCGCATGAAATACTCCAACCACGCCTTCGGCCTCGCCGGGCTGGTGATCGCGGCGGTGACCGGCGAGCCCTACAACACCTGGATCGCCCGCGAAATCGTCGCCAAATCCGGCCTCGGGCACACCTATCCTGACGCGCCGTTGCCCAAGGGCATCCCCTTCGCCCGCGGCCATTCCAGCCCCGCACTGCTCGGCAGCCGCTTCGTCATCCCCTCCGACAACTGCACCAACGCCCTTGCCGCCGCGACCGGCTTCGTCTCCACCCCCTCCGACCTCGCGCGCTTCTACGGCAGCCTCGATCCGGCGACGAAGCTCTCCGTCATCAGCGTCGCCAGCCGCCGCGAGATGACCCGCGAGCACTGGCCGATCATCGGCTCCCACCCGCCCCGCCACTACGGGCTCGGCACGGCGCGCGTCGATATCGGCGACTGGACCCTCATTGGCCATGGCGGCGGCTTCCAGGGCGTGCGAACGAAAACCGCCTTCGTGATGGGCGAAAACCTCAGCCTCTCCGTCGCCATCCACGCCGCCGATGGAGAGCCGCAGGGCATGCTCGAAAGCGCCGCCCGCATCCTGCAAACCTTCAAGCGCCTCGGCCCGGCCGGCAAGCGCACCGCCGACTGGTCCGGCCGCTACTGGTCCCTCTGGGGTGCGGCCGACATCGTGCCCTTCGCCAACCGCGTGATGGTCGCCCAGCCCGGTATGGCCGACCCCTTCGCCGATGCCAGCGAACTCACCCTCACCGGACCCGACGAAGCCCGCATCACCGCTGCCGGCGGCTACGGCAGCTACGGGCAAGGCGCCCGCCTGGTGCGCGACCGCAAAGGCAAAGTCACCGAAGTCATCGTCGCCGGCGGCCGCCTGATCACCCAAGCCGCCGCCACCAAGGAGGCGAAAGAACGCTACGGAGCGTAGTGCCGCCACCCTGGTGAGCGGAGCATGCGGGAAGGCAAGGCGAGGGGCGCTGCCCCCTCGACCCCCGCCAGGGGCCGAGCCCCTGGACCTCATGCATT
>JAPLOH010000344.1 GCA_026400845.1 Alphaproteobacteria bacterium | reverse complement strand
TGCCACCGCGCCACTCGCGATGGCCTGCGAACTCGTGATCGATATCCAAGCCGGCCCGGAACGCAGCGTGGCCGCGACCAAGACAGTGATCGCAACCCTCGCCACCGCACTCGCCCTGGTGCGGTGCTGGGCGGGCCTGCCGATCGGCATGGAGGGCCTGCCCGCGCGCCTCACCGCCGCGCCGGACTGGCCGGCACTCGCAGACGCACTGACGGACCATGCCAACATCTTCGTCATCGGCCGCGGCCCCGGCCTCGGCCTTGCCAAGGAGCTCGCGCTCAAGCTCGCCGAGACATGCGGGGTCGCGGCGATCGCCCATTCCGCCGCCGAACTCGCCCACGGACCGATGGCGCTGGCCGGGCCTGGGTTCCCGGTGCTGGCCCTGATGCAGGACGACGCCGCCCGGCCGTATACCGAGGCGCTGCTGCCGTCGCTGATCGTCCGCGGCGCTACCGTTCTCGCAGCCGGTGGCCCCTGCCCCGGCGCCACCGCGTTGTCGACATTGCCCGCCGCCGACCCCGATGCCGACCTGCTGGTGATGCTCGTCAGCGCCTACCGCGCCATCGAGGCCGCCGCCCGGGCACGCGGGCGCGACCCGGACAACCCGCCGGCACTGCAAAAAATTACGCGGACGACCTGACCTACCTCCCGGTGAAGCGCGGCGCCCGCTTCTCCTCGAAGGCCTTGCGGCCCTCAAGCAAATCCTGCGACCGCCCGACGGCCGCGGCCCGCGCCGCGATCTCCCCAAGGTCGGCATCGCCGCGGGCGATGTCGTTGAGCGCCTTCTTCATGCCCTGCACCGCGAGCGGCGCATTGGCCTCAAGCTGCGCTGCCCGCGCCTCCACTGCGGCCGTGAGGGCCTCGGGCGCTGCCAGTTCGGTTAGGAAACCGATGCGCAGCAACTCCTCCGCCCCCAGCCGCTCGCCGGTCAGGAACAGACGCTTGGCGGTATCGACACCGAGGCGGCTGACATAGCGCTGCATGCCGCCGGGATAGTAGTGCAGCCCGAGCCGGGCGGCGGGCATGAACATGCTCATGCCATGGACGCCGATGCGGAAATCGCAGGCCAGCGCGAGATCGGTCGAGCCGCCATAGACGCCGCCATTGAGTGCCGCGATGCTCGGCACCCGCACCCGCTCCATCCGGTCCGTCATCACGTCGAACCCGGCGGTGGTGGAGTCCGCCCGCGTGCCGATCTGGTGGATGTAGAAACCGTAGCTGAAGGACTTGCCACCGGCCGCCAGCACCAGCACGCGGATATCGGCGTTGGCGTCCACCACGTCACACAGGCGCAGCATCTCGACGATGTCGTCGGGTTCGATGCGATTATGGACGGAGGGCCGGTTGAGACGGATGGTCGCGCGGTGGCCCGCTACGCTGAGCGTGGGCAGGCCTTCGGTGTCGGTCATTGCGGCGGTTCCCGGATTGTCGCCGCCCAATTACCGCATCACATCGCGACCGTCAGCCCGCCATCGACATAGAGCACGTGCCCGTTGACGTAGGAGGCGGCGTCCGAGGCGAGGAACACCGCGGCGCCGGCGATTTCCGCCGGGTCCCCCCATCGGCCGACCGGCGTGCGGCCGGAGACCCAGGCGGTGAACTCAGGGTTGGCCACCAAGGCGGAGTTGAGTTCGGTGCCGAAGAAGCCGGGGGCGATGGCATTCACCGTGATGCCTTTCGGGCCAAGCTCCACCGCCAGCGCGCGGGTCAGCGCGTCGAGCGCGCCTTTGGCGGCGGCATAGCCGGGCACCGTGGGGCGGGCGACGCGGGGGCCCATGATCGAGGTGGTGAAGATGATCCGCCCCCTGCCCTGCGCCAACATCGGCCGCGCCACGTCGCGCGCCAAAGCGAAATGGCTGGTGAGGTGGGTGGTGAGGATGCGGGTGAAATCGGCGGTCTCCCACTCCACCAGCGGCGCGCGGTGCTGGATGCCGGCATTGCCGACGAAGATGTCGATGCGGCCGTGCCGGGCGAGAATATCGGCGATCGCCGCCTGGGCGGCCGGCTCGTCGGTGACGTCGAAAGCGGCAGCCTCGGCGCTGAACCCCGCTTCGGTGATCGCGCCTACCGCCTCGGCCAGCGCTGCACGGTCCCGCCCATTGAGGACGACGTGGGCGCCGACCCGGGCCATCGCCTCGGCCATCGCACGACCGAGCCCGCGCGAGGCGCCGGTCAGCAGGGCAACGCGGCCGGACAGCGAAAAACTATCGAGCGAGAATGGCGCGGCCATGTGCGGTTACTCCGTGTTTTCCCGATGATGGGCCATCCCGGCGCGAGGGTCATCGGGGAAAGGAAGGAAGCGGTTCTTTTTTGAAAAAAAGAACCAAAAAACTTTCCCCCGTGGCTGCGCACTCTCCGCGGAGGGTACGTAGCCAACGGACCAAAAGTTTTTGCTTCTTTTTTAAAAAAGAAGCGCTTCCTTGCTTCCTTCATCCGATTCTCCGCGCCCTCACTTGACCCGACTTGCGCCACATGTCCCACTTCGCGCACGCGGCGCCGTCAGAGCGCGTAAGGGAGAGCACGCATGGCAGAACGCCGCCAACGGTTCGAGGATCCATTCGGGTTGGCTGGGCGGCGTACCGGCGGGTGATTTCCTACACCTTCCAATTCGGCGCCGTCTTCGCCGCGTTCGACACGCTGCTGCTCGGCGCATGGCTGACCGTGCGGCTCACCGCGATGTCGGTGCTTGTCGGCCTCGCCATCGCGGTGGTGTGCGCCTATGCGCGGATGAATGGGCCGCGCTGGGCGGGATTCGTGGTGCGCTGCTACGTCGAGTTGATCCGCAACACGCCGCTGCTGGTGCAGTTGTTCTTCGTCTTTTTCGCCCTGCCGCTGGTGGGTGTGCGGTTCACCCCGGACGAGGCGGCGTTGCTGACGATGGCGACCAATCTCGGTGCCTATGCCAGCGAAATCCTGCGTGCCGGCGTGGAGGCAGTGCCCCGCTCACAGATCGAGGCCGGCGAGGCGCTGGGGCTGCGGCCGGTGCAGATATTCCGCTTCATCATTTTCCGCCCGGCGCTGCAAACCGTCTTCCCGGCGCTGGCGAGCCAGTTCGTGCTGCTGCTGCTCGGCTCGGCCGTGGTTTCGGCGGTCTCGGCGGAGGAGCTGACATCGGCCGCCAATGTGCTGCAATCCCGCACCTTCCGCGCCTTCGAGGTCTATGCGGTGGTGCTGGTGATGTATCTGGTGATGGCGACGTTGTTTCGCCTGGCCTTCCGGATCGCCTACCAGGCGCTGTTCGAACGTGGGCGGAGCGCGCGCTGATGCGCCCCTTCGGACAGACCGAGCTGTTCTTCATCATCGCCGCCTTGCGTTGGACGGTGGCGCTCTCGGTCGGCGCATTGGTGATCGGCGGGATCGCCGGCATGCTCGTCGCCGTCGCCCGGGTTCAGCCAGGGCGCCTGTTGCGGTGGGTGACGATCGGCTTCATCGAGTTGTTCCAGGACACCCCGCTGTTGCTGCAACTCTTCGTCGCATTCTTCGGCCTCGGCATCATCGGCATCAATGTCGATGCCTGGACGGCAGCGATGATCGCGCTCAGCCTGCATACGGCGGCCTTTCTCGGCGAGATCTGGCGCGGATCGCTGGAGGCGATTCCGGGCACCCAATGGGAGGCGGCGCGCGCCTTGTCGCTGTCCTGGATGCAGACGCTGCGGCTGGTGATCATGCCGCAGGCGGTGCGCATCTCCGTCGCGCCGACGGTCGGATTTCTCGTCCAGCTCATCAAGGGAACCTCGGTTACCGCGCTGATCGGCTACCTTGAGGTGACCCGCGCAGGCCAACTCGTCTCCAACGTCACCCTGCAACCCTTCGCCGTCTATTCGGTGGTTGCCGGCCTCTACGTGTTGCTGTGCTGGCCGCTGTCATTCGCCAGCCAACGTCTCGAAGCCCGCCTTGCTGTATCGACCCGGCGCACCGATCCGCGCGCCGCCTGACCGCCCAAACAACATCAAAGAGGATAACACCATGCTCAGACGCCTGCTTCTCGCCGCCTCGCTGGCCTGCCTGTTCACGGCCGGCGCCCAGGCGCAAACCATCGACGACATCCTCAAGAAGGGGAAGCTGCTGGTGGGCATCGACGTCACCAACCCGCCCTATGGCAACATGGGCAAGACGATGGAGCCCGAGGGGCTCGACGTCGACGTCGCCAAGGCAATGGCAAAGCGGCTTGGGGTGACCCTCGAGATCGTCCAGGTGACCGGCCCGAGCCGCATCCCCACGCTGCTCAACAACCGCGCCGACGTGATGATCGCCACCTTCGCGCCGACGCCCGAACGGGCGTTGCAGGTGTCGTTCAGCAGCGTCTATTCCGACGTCCAGCAGGTGATCCTGGCGCCCGAATCCCGCAGCATCAAGAAGGTCGCCGATACCGCCGGACTCAAGATCGGCGTCGTGCGCGGCAATACCCAGGACGTCGCCTTCACCCCGATCGCGCCCCCCGGCTGCACCATCCTGCGCTTCGACGACGACGCGGGGGTAATGCAGGCGCTGTTGTCCGGCCAGGTCGACGGCATGGTGACCGGCAGCGTCACCTCGGCGATCATCGCCAAACAGAACCCGGACAAGAAGCTCGAAATCAAGCTCGCCATCCGCGACAACCCGCTCACCATCGGCGTGCGGCGTGGCCAGCAGGACCTGCTGAACTGGATCAACACCTTCATCTTCTACATGAAGTATTCCGGCGAGCTTGAGGCGCTGCACAAGAAATACGACATTCCCTACGCGCTTCCCGTCCTTTAACGTCCCACGCTTCGCCGTCAGGAGACCGCGCCATGGCTGCCCTAGATGACTGCTACAACATCGCCGACATCCGCCGGGCGGCGAAGCGACGCCTGCCTAAATCGCTCTTCGAGTTCATCGACCGGGCAACCGAGGATGAATTGGCGGTGCGCAACAACCGCGAGGGGTTCGAGCGCTGGCGCATACTGCCCCGCGCGCCGCTCGATGTCTCGAAACGGGAGCTGGGGACGACGCTGTTCGGCAAGCCGGTATCGATGCCGATGGCCATCGCGCCGACCGGGGCGGCCGGGCTGATGTGGTACGAGGCGGAACTCTGCCTCGCCCGCGCGGCCAAGGCGGCCGGGATTCCCTACACCATGGCCACCGGCTCCATGGTCGCCTTCGAACGGGTGGCCAAGGAGGTCGGCGGGCGGTTGTGGTTCCAGCTCTATGTCTGGCCGGAGCGCAGCATCACCTATGATCTCGTCCGCCGCGTCGCTGCCGCGGGGGCCGAGGTGTTGCAGGTGACGGTGGACACCCCGGTGCCGCCGAACCGCGAATACAACACCAGGAACGGCTTCGGCCTGCCCTTCCGCCCCACCCTCGCCAACATGACGGATATGACGCTGCATCCGCGCTGGCTGGTCGGCACCCTGCTGAAGTATTTGCTCGAAGACGGCATGCCGAAGATGCGCAACCATCCAGCCGAATTCAACAATGCCCGCACCCGGCCAACCATCGCCCCGCGGCTGACCCTCAGCGACACGGTCGATCTCGCGGAGATCAAACGCCTGCGCGACATCTTCCCGGGCAAGCTGCTGGTCAAGGGGATCATGCATCCGGCTGACGCGGTGGCCTGCATGGATGCCGGCGCCGATGGCGTTGTCGTCTCCAACCACGGCGGCCGCAATCTCGATGCGGCGATGGCGACGATCGACGCCCTGCCCGGCATCGCCGCCGCCATCGGTGGGCGCGGCACCATCATCCTCGACTCCGGCGTTCGCCGCGGACTCGACATCCTCAAGGCCGTCGCCCTGGGGGCCAATGCGGTGCAGACCGGGCGGGCCACCTTGTGGGCGGCCGGGGCCGGGGGGGAACCGGGCGTGGCACGCGCCCTTGCGCTGTTCCGCCATGAGTTGGATACCGCGATGGCCAACAGCGGCGCGCGCACGATCGAGGAAATCACCGCGGACCTGCTGGTCAGGTGACCGGCCTTCGCATCGGCGTCGATATCGGCGGCACGTTCACCGACCTGGTGGCGATCGCCGCCGACGGCACCATCACGACGGTCAAGACCGAGTCGACGCCGCACGACTACAGCATCGGCATCGCACATGGCCTCGAACGCCTGCTCGGCAGCGAGGGCATCGCCGAGGTGCTGCATGCAACGACGGTCGGCTCGAACACCATCCTGGAGGGCAAGGGGGCCAAAACCGGGCTGATCACGTCGGCCGGGTTCCGCGACGTGCTGGAAATCCGCGACCTGCGGATGCCCCGGCTCTACGACATGCACTGGACCAAGCCGCCCGCTTTGGTCGAGCGCCGGCTGCGCCTCGAGGTGCGCGAGAAGGTGCAGTTCGACGGGCGCATCACAACCAAGCTCGACCGCGCCTCGCTCGATTTTTGTATCGCGCGGCTGCGTCAGGAACGGGTCGCCTCGGTCGCGGTTTGTTTGCTCCATTCCTACGCCAACCCCGCCCATGAGCAGGAGGTCGCGGCGGCGTTGCGCGCAGCGCTGCCGGATGTGGCGGTCTCGGTGAGCCATGAGATCCTGCCGGAGATCAAGGAGTATCCGCGCACCAGCACGACGGTGGTGAATGCCTATGTGCAGCCGGTGGTGCGGGCCTACATCACCTCGCTGGTCGCCCGGTTGCAGGCGCTCGGGATCACCGCCCCTTTGCATCTCATGCAGTCCAACGGCGGCCTGGCCTCCGCCACCACCGCGGCCGATTTCCCTGTGCGCATCATCGAAAGCGGCCCCGCGGCGGGCGTGGTGGGCGCGGGCGCCATGGCCAAGGCGCTTGGAGAAGCCCAGCTCGTCACCTTCGACATGGGCGGCACCACGGCCAAGGCAGGGCTTGTCGAGAACGGCGAAGTGCTGCGCTCCGAGGCGATGGAGGTCGGCGGCGGGGTGCTCGCTGGCGCGCGCCTGCTGGTTGGCGCCGGCTACATGCTGAAGCTGCCGGCGATCGACCTCGCCGAAGTTGGCGCCGGCGGCGGGTCGATCTGCCACCTCGACGCGGCGGGCGCGCCGAAGGTCGGCCCGCGCTCGGCCGGCGCCGATCCTGGCCCGGTCTGCTACGGCCGCGGCGGCAGTGATCCGACAATCACCGACTGCAATCTCGTGCTCGGCTACCTCGATCCCGCGGGCCTCGCCGGCGGATCGCTGCCGCTCGATCGCGCCGCGGCGGAGGCCGCCATTCGCGACCGCCTGGCGGTGCCGCTCGGCATCACCGTCGAGGCTGCCGCCCACGGCATGCTCCGCCTCGCCGCCTCGACGATGATGCGGGCGATCCGTGCCGTCTCGGTTGAGCGCGGGCGCGATGTACGGCGGGCGACGTTGTTCGCGTTCGGCGGCAACGGGCCGCTGTTCGCCGCCGGAATCGCCGCCGAACTCGGCATGGCCCGCGTGCTGATCCCGCCGATGCCGGGCCTGTTCAGTGCTTTCGGGCTGCTGGTGGCCGATACCGAACATCACTTGTCGCGCTCCATCCGCGCGTTCGGGGCCGACGCCACGGCGCTGCAATCCGTGATCGACGGGCTGCGGCACGAGGGGCTCGCGTTGCTGCGGCGGGACGGCTTCGACGCCGAAGCGGTGCATCTCAGCCTCGGTGCGAAAGCGCGCTACGCCGGGCAATCCAGCGAAATTGCCGTGCCGCTGGCGACCTCCGAGGCAAAGGTGATCCTCGCCGACTTGCCGGAAGCCTTCGCCCGCGCCCATGAGGCCACCTACGGCTTCCGCGCGCCCCCGGGCGAGGTGGTGGAGTTGATCGATCTCACGCTGATTGCGCGCGGCATTCCCGGCCAACCTCGGATGCCCGCCCGTATTCCCGCGGCCACCAATGCGGTGCCGGGGGCGCGCGACGCCTGGTTCGCCGGGGCGGGTTGGGTCGCGACGAGGGTCGTCGATCGCGCGGGCATCGGCAGTCAGCCGATCGCCGGCCCGCTGATCATCCAGGAATACGACGCGACCTGCCTGGTGCCACCCGGCGCCACCGCATTCGTCGACGACTTCGGCAATATCGAAATCCGGCTATAGACCCGTCAATCAGCGGCAGCCGTCCTGCAGTGGCGGCAAGCCCGACGGCGGGCGGCGGAACAGCGTGGCCTGTTCGAAGGCGTAGGCGATCCGCAGCAGCGTGGCCTCGCTCCAGGCGCGCCCGGCGAAGGTGGCGCCGAGCGGGAATTCCGGCGTTTCCCGCCCGTTGACGTCCGCGATGAAGCCGGCCGGCACCTGCACGCTGGGATAGCCCGCCTTGGCCATGATCGACGCCCCGGCGGTGCCCGGAAACAGCACCGCATCGAGCCGGTTCTCGTCCATGTAGGTGTCGACCCCCTGCGCCCGGGCGGCTCGAAGATCGTTTTGCCGGGCGGCGATGTATTCGAGCTCCTTGAGGTCGCCACGGGTCGATTGCGCGGCGAGAAAAATGTCCTGCCCGAAGCGCAAGGCCTTGTCGGCGTGCGCGAAATTGAAATTGACGATGTCGCCCAGGGTCCGCATTGCCGTGCCGCGCGCCCAGTCCTTGAGATAGGCGTTCATGTCATGCTTCAGCTCGTAGACGAAGACGATGGGCAGGCGCGCGACCTTGTTGCGGTCGGGGGATTCTGGGTTGGCGTTGAGGATCGCCATGTCGGTGCCCGGCCCGCCGATCCAGCCGGATGTGGGGAAGCGGTGAGCCCCTCCGCCTTCACCGCACGCCCGCGCGGCGAGAGTGTGCGCCAAGAGACGTCGTTGGCGGGGTCGGCGGGGTTTGACGGCACCCCGATCCGCGCGCCGCGCAGCCCGTCCCGGTCGAGCGATTTCAGATAGTCCACCGGTTTTGGCGCGGCGGATGTCGCGGGATCGAGCGGGTCGGGGCCGATCAATGCATTCAGGATCAGCGCCGCATCGTGGACCGTGCGGGTCATCGGGCCGGCGGTATCCTGGCTGGCGGCGATCGGGATGATGCCGGCGCGGCTGACCAGCCCCACCGTCGGCTTCACCGTGACGAGCCCGGACTGGCTGGCCGGTGAGAGCAGCGAGCCCGAGGTCTCGGTGCCGATCGCCGCCGCTGCCAAACCGGCCGCGATCGCGACCCCGGAACCGGCACTGGAGCCGCCGGGCGGCACGATCGGCACCCCCTTGGCGTCCACCTCCACCGCATAGGCGTTGCGGACCTGGCCGCCCAGCGAGGAATAGCCCGAGGGCATGCCAACCGCGAGAATATTGGCGAATTCGGTGAGATTGGCCTTGCCAAGGATCACCGCGCCCGCCTTGCGCAGCCGCGCGGTGACGGTCGCGTCGCGCTTGGCGAAGGCATCGGCCAAGGCGAGTGATCCGGCGGTGGTGTGCATGTCATCGAAGGTCGCGATGTTGTCCTTCAACAGGATCGGGATACCGTGCAGCGGCGGCCGTTTGCCCTTGGGGAACCGCGCGGCATCACTCGCCGCCGCGAGCGCCAACGCGGCGGGATTGAGCTCGCGGACCGAGTTGAGCTGCGGCCCCGCGCGGTCATAGGCCGCGATCCGCGCGAGGTAGGCGCGCACGAGATCGGCCGACGTGACCTTGCCGTCGGACAAGGCCTGTTGCAGATCGGCGATCGAGGCATCCTCGACGCAGACGGCGGGCTTGGGTGTGGGCATGGCCGCAGGCTCCGATTTAGGTTTTGGCCGTCCTGTCGCGACAGGGGCGGCCGGGACAGCGGGCGCAACAGGCACAGCTGGCATAGAAACAGGCGCCGCCGGGGCCGAATTTTGCGGGCTTGCAACGGCGTCGACTGCTGCAGGTGCTGTAGTGCCAGCCTGAGGGGAACCCGGGGTCTCCGGGTTTGCCGACGGAATGGCAGCCGCCCTGTCGGGGTCGCCTGATATCGAGGACTGCTCCACCGCCGCACCGCTGGCCGCCACAACCTCCTGTGGCGGTGGCGGCGGTGGCAGCGGGATCACCCGATAGCGCTGGCGAGGCGGCGCAGGGGCCTGGGCCACCTTCGGCTTCGACGCGCCAAGCCCGTTCCTCTCGATCTGCGCCTGGGCGCCGGATGCGGCGGCGCACAGCAGCAGCAATCCGCCCAATGCCGCCCGGAAAAGGGGCTCAGCCATCACCGACCAGTGCCTTGTAGAGTTCGGGATCGGTGGCCCCTTCGGTGCTGAACAGCAACACCCTGCTGTCGGCATCGATGCCGAGCGCAGCGCGCGCCGCGGGGTCACCGGCAGCGACGAGAAGCCCCGCAAGCCCCACCACCCCGGATTCACCGGCGACCATGCCGAGGCCGGCCAGTAATCGCATGCATTCGACCGCGGCGGCGTCCGGCACCGCCATGAAGGCCGCGGCGCCGCGCGCGAGCTCCTGCCAGGCGAGCAGGCTCGGCTCCCCGCAGGCCAGCCCGGCCATCAGAGTATCGAGATCCCCGGGGATTGCCGTGGGCGTACCGAGTTCGGCGCTGACGAGCAGGCAGGCGGCCTGGTCGGGTTCGACCACGATGACGGAGGGCGCCGGCCGGTAGCAGGCCCGCATCTGCACCGAGACCGCCGCCGCCACCCCCCCGACGCCGCCCTGGATGAACACATGCGTTGGGGCAGGCCCGGACCATTGCTCCACCGCCTCGTCGGCCATCAGCCGATAGCCCTGCATCACGTCGACGGGCACTTGGGTATAGCCGTCCCAGGACGTATCGGAGACCACGAACCAGCCGTTTTCGGCGGCGGCCGCAGCCGCGGCGCGGACCGCGTCGTCGTATGTGCCAGGCACGCGGCGCACCTCGGCACCATAGGCGGCAATCGCGTCGACGCGGGCCTGGCTCACGGTATGGTGGACGTAGATGACGCAGGCGCAGCCGAAACGCTGCGCACCCCACGCCACCGACCGGCCATGGTTGCCATCCGTTGCGCAGGTGACGGTGATTGCCCCTGTCGCTTCGCCATGAACGCCGGCAACCAGGTCCCGCGACGAGGCGTTCGCCGCGACATTGCGCCGCGCCAGTTCGGCGAGCAGGACCTGGGCCACGGCATAGGCGCCGCCCAAAGCCTTGAAGCTGCCGAGGCCGAAGCGCGGGGCTTCATCCTTGATGCGCACGGAGGCGACTCCGGCACCCGCCGCCAGTTCGGGAAATTCGCGCAGCGGGGTCGGCGCATAGCCGGGCCAGGAGGCGATTTCACGGCGCGCGCGGCGATAGCCGCCGTCAGGCAGCACCACCGTCCCCGGAGTGCCGGCGGCGGGATTGATGAACAGGCGGAAGGCGTGGGGGGACAGCATGGCGCTATCGTCCGACTTCACGCGCCGCGCCGCAAGATTGCACTTGGCGCGATCATGCCGATGCCCGGCCTGCCGTGGCGTGCAGGAGATGATCGCGGCGGCACCGCTATCCGATTGATCTCGATCAATGCAACCCGCCACCCCTCGGCCCCAGATTGCGGCATTCGACCTGGGAGGAACTGGATATGACAACCGGTGAAATCGCCTTCATCGCCATGGTAATCGCGACCTACGCCATCTTCTCCGTCTCGCTTGTGGCGGTGACCTGGAAATACGAGCGCAACCGGCCCGCGCGGAAATTGCAGCAGGAAGCCGCGGGGCGGACCGCGCACGCCTGACCCGATTGCATCGCCGCCCTGGCGCCGCGTCGGCCAAGGCGGTGGCATGCGCCTCTTTCACTCGCCCGACTCCGGGTCTATGCGGAGGGGGGCGACGAGGAGGAGAGCGCGATGCGGATCACGATTCTAGGCGGCGGCGGGTTCCTTGGCCGCAAACTCGCGGTGCGGCTGGCGCGCGACGGTACCCTCGGTGGGCGCCCGATCACGGCGATGACGCTGTTTGATCTCGCGGCGCCCCCGGAGTTCCCGGCGCCCTTCCCGCTCACCTGCCTCGGCGGCGACATCGCCGAACTGCCTGAGGCGGCCATCCCTGCGGGCACCGATGTGGTGTTCCATCTTGCAGCGGTGGTGAGCGGGGCCGCAGAGGCCGATTATGACCTCGGGCGCCGCGTCAATCTGCGCGGCACCGATGCGGTGATCGATGCCTGCCGGCGCTTGGCCGCTCCGCCACGGCTGGTCTTCACCAGCTCGATCGCCACTTTTTCCGGCGGTCAGGGCACCATCCTGAATGACGATGCGCGGCAAATTCCGGCAAATTCCTACGGCACACAAAAGGCCGCTGCCGAGATGCTGCTGGCGGATGCCACGCGCCGCGGCTTCATGGATGCGGTGTGTCTGCGGCTGCCCACCATCATCGTGCGCCCAGGCAGGCCGAACAAAGCGGCCAGTTCCTTCTTCTCGGCGATTGTCCGCGAGCCGATGCTCGGGCTTGAGACCGAGTTGCCGGTGCCCGACGATTTTGCCGTGTGGGTCGCCAGCCCGCGCAGTGCGGTGGAATGGCTGATCCACGCCGCCGCGATGGATACGGCGCCGCTCGGGCTCGATCGTTCGTTCAATCTTCCGGGGATGAGCGTGAAAGTGGGCGAAATCCTCGCCGCGATGGACCAGGTCCGCCAAGGCGCCAGTTCCCTCGTCAAGCGGGTGCACGACCCGGTGACTGCCGGCATTGTCGGCGGCTGGCCGGCCGGCTTCAACGCCGAACGCGCCCCCGCCAACGGGTTTCGTCGACACGAACCGTTGATCGACGTGATACGCGCCTTCGTCAGCGATGACCTCGAGGCGACCAGGATTGACCGCGCGATCGGGTAGAAACCGCGCATGTTGGTCGATTCGGTCTTCATATCGCCTTGATTATGCCCAAAACCAGGATCACAACGCCGCAGGCAGAATGACGTCGGGTATCCGCCTCGATGCCTTTTGGCCCTTGGTTGCTGGGGTGGATGACACATAGCCGCGCTTTGTCTCGCTGGTTGCTGGATGCGAAGCGGGTGATCGCCCTGCTACGCGCGATGGGCTGACTGTGCCGAGCACAGGCGCCCGCCGGCGTGCGATCGGGGAGTTCGTGTTGCACGCGCCGCAAATGCTGCGTGCGCTGGTTCGCGCGGATGAGGCCTGGCTGGTCGCCCTCTCCGCCGTGGTCGGCATCACCGCCGGGCTCTGTGTCACGGCAATCAGCCTTGTCACGCAGTACATGCATCGCGCGCTGTTCCGCCTCGGCCCGCATGAACGGCTCAGTGGTCAGGTCGAGGTCCCGGCGATCAACACCATTTTGTCGCTGCTCGTTGGTGGCCTGCTGGTTGGGCTCGCAAGCGTCGCCCTGGCGCGCTGGTGGCCGCGCCGAGCGGTGGACCCGATCGAGGCGAACGCGCTGTACGGCGGGCGCATGTCGCTCAACGACAGCCTCGTGGTGGTCGGGCAGACCATGCTGTCCAACGGGGTTGGTGCCTCGGTGGGTCTGGAGGCGGCCTACACGCAGATCGGCGCCGCGCTGGCGAGCCGGCTCGGCCGCATGTTCAGGCTACGGCGCAACGATCTGCGCCTGCTGGTCGGCTGCGGCACCGCCGGCGCCATCGCGGCGGCGTTCAACGCCCCGCTGTGCGGCGCCTTCTATGCCTTCGAACTGGTGATCGGCACCTACGCGATCGTCAACCTCGCCCCGGTCGGCATGGCGGCGATCTCGGCGGTCACGGTGGTTCGCCTGCTGATCCCCGAGGAATACGGC
>JAPLOH010000359.1:1884-10201 GCA_026400845.1 Alphaproteobacteria bacterium | reverse complement strand
CGCGCGATCTGCCTGCATGAGCACAAGATCGACCATATCGCCCATCTCTGCCCCGCCCAGGCCGCCGGCATCGGCACCCTGCTCGGCCTCAAGCAGGAGGTGATCTACCAGGCGGTGCAGCAGGCCGTGCATGTCAGCTTCACCACCCGCCAGTCCCGCAAGGGCGAGATTTCGAGCTGGAAGGCCTATGCCCCCGCCCACGCCGGCAAGCTCGCCGTCGAGGCGGTGGACCGCGTGATGCGCGGCGAAGGCGCGCCGAGCCCGATCTATGAAGGCGAGGACAGCGTGATGGCGTGGATGCTTTCCGCCCGCACCGCCCGCGACAAGGGCCTGCCCGAGGCCGTCTACCACGTGCCGCTGCCCGACCCCGGCGAGGCCAAGCGCGCCATCCTCGACAGCTACACCAAGGAGCACAGCGCCGAATACCAGAGCCAGGCGCTGATCGATCTCGCCTTCAAGATGCGCGAGAAGATCGCCGACACCTCGGCGATCGAGAAGATCATCCTGCACACCAGCCATCACACCCACTACGTGATCGGCACCGGCGCCAATGATCCGCAGAAGATGGACCCCAAGGCGAGCCGCGAAACGCTCGACCACTCCATCATGTACATCTTCACCGTCGCCCTGCAGGACGGCACCTGGCACCACGTCGACAGCTACGCGCCCACGCGCGCCAACCGGCCGGACACGGTGGCGCTGTGGCACAAGATGGAAACCCGCGAGGACGCCGAGTGGACCCGCCGCTACCACTCGCGTGACCCCAACGAACTCGCCTTCGGCGGGCGCGTCGAGATCCTGATGAAGGATGGCAGCAAGCTGGTCGATGAGCTCGCGGTCGCCAACGCCCACCCGAACGGCGCCAAGCCTTTCGCCCGGGCCGACTACATCAAGAAGTTCACCATGCTGACGGACGGCATCATCACGCCCCGCGAGTCCGCCCGCTTCCTAGAGGCGGTGCAGGACCTGACGAAACTGCCGGCCGGCGAACTTTACCGCCTGAATGTGGCCATTCCCGCGAGCAAGCTGCTCGTCGGCAAGCCCGGCATCTTCTGATCATCGCCGTCACGCCCACCCCGTCCCGCGCGTCACACGCATCAAGGAGGCACTCATGAGCGAAACCGCCCCTCTCCAAACCACAACGGCCAATTTCAAACCGAAGAAATCCGTCGCCCTGTCGGGCATCACCGCGGGCAACACCGCGCTGTGCACCGTCGGCCGTTCCGGCAATGACCTGAACTATCGCGGCTATGACATTCTCGACATCGCCGATGTCTGCGAGTTCGAGGAAATCGCCCATCTTCTCGTCCACGGCAGCTTCCCCAACGCCGCCCAGCTCACCGCCTACAAGGGCAAGCTCAAGGCCCTGCGCGGCATTCCCGCCGCGCTGAAGACGGTGCTGGAGAGTATCCCGGCGGCCGCCCACCCGATGGATGTGATGCGCACCGGCGTCTCCATGCTCGGCTGTGTACTGCCGGAGAAGGACGACCACAGCGCCGCCGGCGCGCGCGACATCGCCGACCGGCTGATGGCCTCGCTCGGCTCGATGCTGCTCTACTGGCACCACTGGTCACAGAACGGCAAGCGTATCGATGTCGAAACGGATGACGACTCGATCGGCGCCCATTTCCTCCATCTCCTGCACGGCACGGCGCCGGGTGCGAGCTGGGTGCGAGCGATGCATACCTCGCTGATCCTCTACGCGGAACACGAGTTCAATGCTTCAACCTTCGCCTGCCGCGTGGTCGCCGGCACCGGGGCGGACATGCATTCCGCCATCGGCGGCGGCATCGGCGCGCTGCGCGGGCCGAAGCATGGCGGTGCCAACGAAGTGTCGTTCGACATTCAGAAGCGCTACGCGAACCCCGACGAGGCCGAGGCCGACATCCGCGCCCGCGTTGCCGCCAAGGAGGTGGTGATCGGCTTCGGCCATCCCGTCTACACCATCGCCGATCCGCGCAACGAGATCATCAAGAGCGTGGCACTGCGTCTTTCCAATGAGGCAGGCGACGCCAGGATGTTTGCCATCGCCGAGCGGATCGAGGCGATCATGGCAGAAACCAAGCGGATGTTTGCCAATCTCGACTGGTATAGTGCCATCTCCTACCACATGATGGGCATACCGACCGCGATGTTCACTCCGCTGTTCGTCATCGCCCGCACCGCCGGCTGGAGCGCGCATGTGATGGAACAGCGGGTCGACGGCAAGATCATCCGCCCGACTGCGAATTATGTCGGGCCGGAAAACCAGGTATTCGTCAAACTCGCTGATCGCGCCTAGTTCGCCGTCAATCAGCTGGTCGCCCCACTGCGCCGCGGCTCTCGCCGCGGCGCATTTTTTTCGTGTACTTCGTTCCCTGCCGAATACTTTGCATTGACACGACATGGTCACACACCGGATAGCAACGATGTGTGTGGTATCTGGCGTGTCGAGTCGCGCTGGGCAGTGCATACGCCGGAAAGGTTTCGGTTCCTGGGCCATGGCTCAGCCGGCTTCTTCAAGCGACCGTCAGCGACGATGTTGTCGCCGGCATATCGCGGCAGGAGGCCGGGCCTGGATCGCTTCCTTTCGCCGAAACGTTTGCACGGCCTGCGATGTGCCGCGCGAGACTGAATGTGAGCCGTTCCGGATCCATCTCTTGTGCGTACCGGAACCTGCAAACCACGGCATGAAGGAGATCCATTCGCCATGACTGACGAAACGCCAACCAAACTCCGGGCCCAGCCGCTTGCGGTCAAGGCGCCAGCGAAAAAAGCCGTGGCACCCGCCGCCGCTGCCAAGCCGGCCGCCAAGAAAGCCGCCGCAAAACCGGCTGCCGCCCCGGCCGCGAAACCAGCCGCCAAAAAGGCGGCGGCGCCCGCGAAAGCCGCTGCTCCGGCGAAGCCTGCGGCAAAGCCCGCAGCTCCGGCCAAGGCCGCTGCCAAACCGGCCGCGAAGGCCGCGGCGAAACCCGCCACCAAGGCCGCAGCTCCCGCGAAGGCCGCGGCAAAGCCCGCGGCTCCGGCGAAGGCGGCAGCAAAACCCGCAGCCAAGGCTGCAGCTCCCGCGAAAGCCGCGGCGAAACCGGCGGCTCCGGCGAAGGCGGCAGCAAAACCCGCGGCCAAGGCTCCGGCAAAAGCCGCAGCCAAGCCCGCCGCCAAAAAGGCGGCAGCGCCCGCCAAGGCCGCCGCGAAGCCGGCCGCCAAGAAGGCAAAATCCGCCTAGCCTGATCTGCAGCAGGGTTACGGAAGGGGCGCTCGGAAGGGCGCCCTTTTTTGTTCAGCCGGCGAAGGTCGCCAAAAGATCATCGACCGCCGCTCCGCTCAGCAGCCGCGGATTGGCGCCACGCAGGAGCAGGAACAGCTTGGCCGCTTCCTCCAGTTCTTCCGCGGCATAGACGGCATCAGTCAACGTTTTCCCACCCACCACCGGTCCATGATTGGCGAGCAGCACCGCCCGCGCATTCAGCGCTGCCGCATGGATCGCCGGTTCCATCGCCGCATCCCCTGGCCGGTAATAGGGCACGATCGGCATCCGCCTCCCCACCCGCATGACGAAATAGGGGGTGAGTGGCGGGATCGGGTTGCCGGGATCAACGTCCTGCAGGCAGGAAACCGCGGTCGCCATCGTCGAATGCAAATGCACCACCGCGCCGCACTCGGGCCGGGCCTGATACATCGCCCGGTGCATGAACACCTCCTTGGACGGCGCATCGCCGGAGAGATGGCGGAAATCCGGCCCGAGCTTGGAGAGCCGCGCCGCATCGAGACGGCCGAGCGAGGAGTTGGTCGGCGTCATCAGGTAGCCGTCATCCAGCCGCACGCTGATATTGCCGGCACTGCCGACCGAGAAACCGCGCGCGAACAGGCTCGCGGCCAGGCTCACCAGCAAATCGCGCGTCGCCGCCTCGTCCATTAGCCCAGCACTCCGAACGCCTTGGTGAAGAAATCGGGCGCGCCGAAATTGCCGGATTTCAGCGCCAGCAACAGCTTCTCACCGCTGCCTTCCGCGTAGGTCCAGGGCACGCCGGGATCGATCTCGCCGCCGATGCGCAACGCCCGCACGCGGAGCCGCTGCACCACCGCGCCCGAGGTTTCGCCGCCAGCCACCACGAGCCGGCGCACGCCGCGCGCCACCAGCGCCTCGGCGACATTGGCGAGCACCTCCTCCACCAATGCGCCGGCCGCCTCGCGCCCCAGCTTCGCCTGCAACGCCGCCACCTTGTCGGGCGGCGCGCTGGCGGCGATCACGATCGGAGCCGCACCGAGCTTGCCCTCCATCCATTCCAACGCCTGCGCGGTGAGCGCCGCCACATCCGGCGTCGCCAGCGCATCCAACTCCAGCGTCGGCACCTCGCCGCGAGCGTTGCCGATCTGGAACAGCGTCGCGCGCGAGCAGGAACCGGCGAGCACCGCCGCATGACCAGCCACATGCGGCAGCGCGCCAGGATCGATCGCTGCCAGCAGCCCTTGGCGGCGGAAATTCTCGGGCAGGCCGAGTGCCACGCCGGATCCCCCGGTAATCAGCGCATGTCCCTCGGCCGCCTCGCCGATCGCCCGCAGATGCGCGTCGGTCACCGCATCGACGATCGCATAGCGGCGGCCGATTTCCTTGAGCCCCGTCATCGCCTTGCGGATCGCCACCGCCCCCGCATCCACGGTGGCGAAGGGCACCAGCCCGACGGTCCCGGTGGTCTGGCGGGAGAGCACGCGCACCAGATTGGCGTCCGTCATCGGCGTCAGCGGATGGTTCTCCATGCCGCTCTCGTTCAGCAGCACGGCGCCGACGAAGAGATGGCCCTGGAACACCGTGCGCCCATTGGTCGGAAAGGCCGGGCAGGCCAGCGCGAAGCCGCTGCCCAGCGCCTCGGTCAGCGCGTCGGCCACCGGGCCGATATTGCCGGCCTCGGTGGAATCGAAGGTCGAGCAGTACTTGAAGAAGTACTGCCGGCAGCCCGCCTTCTGCAACCAGGCCAGTGCCGCGAGACTATCCGCCACCGCCTCGCGCGGCGGCGCGGTGCGCGATTTCAGCGCCACGATCAATACGTCCGCCTCGGGGATCGCGTCACCCGGCTTGGGCACGCCGATCAACTGCACCGCCCGCATGCCGCCCTTCACCAGGGTGGAGGCGAGATCGGTCGCGCCGGTGAAATCATCTGCGATGCAGCCGAGCAGGGCCATGTCAGGAAACTCCGTTGGGGAGGGCAAGAATATCGCGATGGCCGACGCGCAGCGACAGCCGGCCCGCAGCCGCCTGGCGCAGCCGCGCCGCCTGCCACGCAGCGATGGCGCCACGCGAAGAGGGCATCCAGCGCGAAGCCGCGCCGGCATGGCCGCGCACCATGGATTGCAGCATCTCGACGGCCGCCGGTGGGATGCGCCAGTCCGATGCGGCCGAAATCACCTCGAAGCCGTTCGGCACCAGTGCGCGGCGCAGCGCCGCCTCGGCACGATGGCCGACCGAGGGGCCGAAGCCTTTGTCGCGGGCCTGATCGCGGCGAAACCCGATGCGCACCGCGGCATCGGCGGCATGCGGCGGGCGGAAGGCGTCATGCCCATCTACATTCAGGCAGGCGAGCAGCGGGGAGCGCAATGCCTCGCCAAGCAGCGCAAACCAGCGGGCGGAAACGAGATCGAGCAGCGCCGAGCACACCACGCCATCCGCACTCCCAATATCGACCGCGCCGAGATCGGCGATATCCGCCACCTGCGCCCCGATCCGCCACGCGCCGTCGGGTGTCAGCAGGGTGAGCCCGTTGCGCCAACGGACCGCGAAGCCCTGCGCCTCCCCCCATTCCGCCGTGGTCAACAGCGCGCGTTCGAGCAGCACCGGATCGGCATCGACCAGCAGCCAGGCCTGGGAACCGCCAATGATCGGCGCGAGCCAGCGCAGCAGGCTGCCGGCGCCGGCGCCGAGTTCGAGGATCACCGGCTGCTCCGGCAGCGCATCGGCGAATTCGGCGGCCAGCGTGCGGCTGCGGGCGGCGGCGTCGAACGGTTCGCGGAGTGCGAGCCAGTCGCCGTCGAAGCTCTCGCTCACGCCAGAGCCACAACAAATTCGGCCGCCTGAGCCGGCCAATCCGGCAAAGTGCCGCCCACACGGAACGCCTCATCGGCCGAGCTGCGCCGCAAATCCTGGTCGAAGATCAGCCGCCGCAGCGCCTTGGAGAGCGAGACCACATCGTCCACCTCGCAGATTACGCCGCACTCCGCGGTGAGCAGATCGGCCGCCGCACCGCCCTTGGTAACGGCGACCGGTAAGCCGCGCTTGAGCGCCTCGGCGATCGCCATGCCGTAGCCCTCGTACTGGGTGGCCAGCGCGAAAATATCGGCCCGCGCCCACAGCGCATCGAGCGCCCCCTCCACCACTTCACCGGCGAAAGTGACACGGCGCGCGACGTTCAGTTCCTCCACCAACGCGCGCAGCCCATGCGCGTGCACGCCCTCGAGCGGCCCGCCAGCGATGGTGAGATGCCAGTCCAGATCAAAGAGCTTCGCCAGCGCCCGGATCAACGTGTCATGCCCCTTGCGCGGGATGAGGCCGCCGACCGCGAGGATTTCGGAGCCCGGTCCACCCGAGCCCGCACTGCGCGGCGCCGGCGCGGTGCCGGGCACGACGACACGCACGGATGCCGCATCGGCGCCGAACTCGGCCGAGACCCGCGCGCCAGTGGTCGTGCTGGTGACGATCACCCGGCGCAGCAGCGGGAACAGCCGGCCTTCGATCGCCTTCAACGCCGTGCGCGCCGCCTCCGTCCGCCCGGCTTCCAGCGCCGTGGGGTGATGGATCAGCCCGACCGCGCCGCGGACCACCAGCGCCTCGGCCAGTGGCGCGAAGGCGGGGAGGCCGAGCCCGTCGATCACCGGGATCGCGTCCGCCGCCATGCCTGCCCAGGCCGCGGCGGCCGCTTCATGTGCGGCGTCATCCGGCAGCGGGTGGCTGCCCGCGAGTTCCAGCACATCCACCTGATGCCCGAGCGCGCGCAGGCCGGCGATGATCTCCCGGTCATACCCGTAGCCGCCAGAGATGGTGGCGAGGCGGCCGGGCACGAAGAAGGCAATCCGCATCAGGCGACATCCCCCTCATACGCCGCCCAGGCCACCGGGCTCTCGCGCAGCAGCACCTTGAGCGAGGTGACCGCCTGGCCGCCCGCACCCATTCGCCCGTCGCGCATGGCGGCGCACAGCAGGGTATGGATGTGGAAGGCCATGAACTCGGTGGTAGTGTTCTGCCCGGCGAGCTGCGGCTTCTCGTCGAGGTTCGAGTAGTCGACGGTATCGAGCACCTTGCGCAGCTCAACCTTGGCAAGGCCGATATCGATCAGCAGGTTGAGGTGATCGAGTTTCGGGGCGCGAAACTCGGCCTCCACGGCGAAAGTGGCGCCGTGCAGTTTCTGGGCCGGGCCGAATTCGGCGCCCCGAAAACTGTGGGCGATCATGATGTGGTCGCAAACGGTCAGGCTGAACATCAATTCTCTCCATAGGTAACGACGTGGCACAGCCCGCCGCCGAGCAGGGTTGGCATACGTGCCGGTAAATCATCGAAGCGGGTGACGCTGCCGAGCAGCGCATCGAGGCGCGGGTCGGCCAGCAGGGACAAGGCGAAGCCGAGCCGATCGGCATAGCTGCGCCGGCCGCGCATCGCGGGCGAAACGGCACCGACCTGGGAGGAGATCAGCCGCAGCCGCCGCGCATGGAAATGCTCACCCAGCGGCAGCGCCACCGACGTATCGCCATACCACGACGCCTCGACGATGCGCCCCTCGAAGGCGGCCTGGCTCAGCGCGGCGCGCAGCCCGGCGGGGTTGCCGGAGGCGTGGATGATCAACTCGCACGCCGCAGGTGCCGCATCAGGCAGGGCGAAATCGCAGCCGAGCGCGCGCGCCAGGGCTTCGCGGCCAGGATCGACGTCGATCACCGTGGCGATCGTGCCGGGCAGATGGCTGATCAGGTAGCCGACCAGCAGCCCGACCACCCCCGCGCCGATCACCGCGATGCGCTCGCCGGGCAGAGGGGCCGCATCCCACAGGATGTTCACCGCGGTTTCCACATTGGCGGCAAGCGCGGCGCGGCGTGTCGGCACCGCATCGGGTACCGGGATGCACATGGCGGCGGGGGCGTGGAAGACGTCCTGGTGCGGGTGCAGCACGAAGACGCGCTCGCCCTCCGCATCACCCACCATGGCGTAGCCGTATTTCACCGGAAACGGAAATTCCCCGCCCATCAGCGGCGCCCGCATCACGGCGTATTGGGTCTCCGGCACCCGCCCGGCGAACACGGTCGCCTCGGTGCCGCGCGAAATCCCCGACGCCAGTGCCACCACGCGGCGCTCGCCCTC
>JAPLOH010000359.1:0-1817 GCA_026400845.1 Alphaproteobacteria bacterium | reverse complement strand
GGGGAATGTCCAGCAACACGTCGGCGCCGAGACGATAGACGTCCCACGTCAGCCGCATCCCCTCCTCCGGGCGTGAGACGCCGGCGAAGGCGAAGGCCGGGATGCCCTCGCCGAGCAGCAGCGGCGCCACGGTGACGTGCAGACGGTCCAGCAACCCGGCGGCGAGGAAGCGCGAGACGGTGACGCCGCCGCCCTCGATGAAAATCCGCCGCAGCCCGCGCCCGGCGAGCGCCGCCAGCACCGCGGTCAAATCGAGCCCACCATCCTGGCGCGGAACGCCAACAACCTCGGCGGCGCCATGGCTGCCGCCATCGGCACGGTCCTCGGCGCATACCAGCAGCGTCGGTGGTCCGTCGCGGAACAAGCGGTAGGATTCAGTGAGGCGGCGTTCGGTATCCAGCACCACCCGCACCGGCGAAGCACCGGCGCAGCGCCGCGTCGTCAGCAGCGGATCATCGGCGCGCACCGTGCCGGCGCCGACCAGCACCGCGTCGAACAAGGCGCGCAGGCGATGGGTGTGCAGAATGTCGTCGGGGCCGCTGATCCAGAAGGATTCGCCATTCAGCGTGGCAATCCGCCCATCGAGCGACTGCGCGATCCGCCCGAGCACCAGCGCTCCGCCGATGAGCGGGGCATAGAGTGGGAGTGCTGCAACCGCCGATGGGTCGCCCGCCAGAACTCCCTGCCACACCGTATCATCGTCACTGGACCCCATGCCACCGGCCTAGCATGCCGCCCCGTTATGGGCCAGATCGGGCATGCCGGAAGGGACAGCACATCCATTTGGGAAAACAGAAGCCAAACACTTTCGCTCCTTTAGTGAAGCGGGTTGATACGGACCGAGTCCGTCAGCTCCCACTTACCAAGCCTGCTGACAGGACCAGTTGGCAAGGGCTTCGATGGTTCGACGTCACCTCAGTTAGTCGGGGAGATTCGCGTTTGCCACCCCATGAACCCGCCGAATCCATTGCTTCACGCGGACATGGTGGTCGTTGACGTGATTGATGTGCAGGTCCGGCGCCTCCGGCCGGGGAATGCCAGGCGCCGAGAGACAGTCGATCGCGACCCCGGCGCGCAGGGCGACAGCCTTGATGGCCGTCCGGGCCACGTATCGCCTGACTTCGTTGCGAGACATCCGGCCGGTTGATGCAGTCCAGCGAAACCCGGATGCCGCAGGATCCATGCCTCGTATCCCTAAGCCATGGATGATCGTACCGGTTCGCTCCGACTCCCACGGTAAGAGCGACGTTTCTTGGCTCTTGTTTCCAAAAAAGGCACCGCCTTCCTTCCTGTCAATCAATACAGCGGCGCGGCGTGCAGGTCGAAATACACCCAGTAGGGCCAGTTTTCCGGAAATTCGTAGAGCGGCGTGAGGTAGCGCGTATGGCGTTCCGGGACTGTGTTGGTGATGCGGAAGCGCAGTGAGCGGCCCTCGCGGATCAGGCGCGATTCGAGCGCAGTGTCCGGCGCGATGGAGAAGGGGCGGCGGCAGCAGGCCTCGTCCTGCGCCAGCACCACCGGGCCGCAGACGAGTGCGGCGCGGTGGGGATGCTGGCGATCGACCGGAATGGCCCGCAGCGCCATCGGCACTACCGCCTCGACGGTGTCGCCGTCGTGCCACTCCCGCGCGATGCTCGCCCATTGGCCCGGTACGCAGGCGATGGCGGCGGGGAGGCCGTTGACACTGATCGTCATCCCCACAGCCCAGCCGGGCACCCGCAGGCGCAGCGTGAAGCTGGTGGGGCGGGCGAGGGAGAGGCGCAGCCTTGTCGCCTCTTCTTGCGGGAAATCGGTGGTCTGGGTGAGGCGCACATCGG
>JAPLOH010000018.1 GCA_026400845.1 Alphaproteobacteria bacterium | reverse complement strand
CGCGCCGACCCCACCGGCGCGGGGATAGGCGCACTCGCGGATCCGGACCTATCGGAAGGAAGGCGAGGGGCGCTGCCCCCTCGACCCCCGCCAGGGGGCGACCCCCTGGACCTCATGCATTGAAGGAATGGTGAGAAGAGCGAGAGGGGGCCGACTCCGTGGTAGCAACCGCGGAGTCGGCCCCCTCTCGCTCTTCTCACCCTCTTAAACGGATGCGGGTCTGGGGGCGCAGCCCCCAGCGGGGTCCAGGGGCAGCGCCCCTGGCCTTCCTGTCTAATGAGCCCAGGTCATCGACCGCCGGATCAGGGCCACGGCTGCGAGATTGGCCGCGGCGGTCACCAGCAGGATGGCGGGGGCGCCGGCACCGATCGCTGTCAGCACGGCCGCGACGAGTGCGCCGGAGACCATGAAGGCCGCGTTCATCACGTTGTTGGCTGCGATGATGCGTGAGCGGACGGCGACGTCCGAGCGGTCCTGCATCAGCGCATAGAGCGGCACCGAGAACACCCCGCCGCACAGCGCGAGGCCGAACAAATCGGCCAGCACTCGCCAACCGCCGGCCCCGGCAAACAGCGCTGCCACATCCGCAAACCTGGAACCATCGCAGGCGACGACAAAATCGAGGCAGAACAGCGATATTCCAAGGCCGGCGAGCGGCACATGGCGCAGCGAAATCTCGCCGCGCAACAACCGGGCCTCCAGCATCGAGCCGGCGGCGATGCCGATCGAGAAAACCGCCAGAAACAGTGTCACCACGCCGCTCCCAGCCCCCAGCACGTCCTTCGCCATGACCGGAAACTGCGACAAAACCGTCGCTCCCACCGTCCAGAACCAGGAGATCGCCAGGATCGCCCGCCACACCGGACGGTTGGCCCGGCCGAGCGCCAGGATCGCCGCGGTGCCCCGCCAGATGTTCCAGCCAAGCGCCAAAGCCGGCACCGCCGCCGGTGCGATCGGGATCGCACGTGCCGTGGCATAGCCCGCCGCAGCCGCCAGCACGCCACAGCCCGATACCAGCCAGATCCCTCCGGCGCCCAGCACCAGGCCGCCGCCCAAAATGGTGCCGACAAGGATCGCCAGGAACGTCCCCGCCTCGATCAAACCGTTGCCGGTGACCAGTTCGCCGTGCCCGAGGTGAAGCGGCAGGATGGCGTATTTGATCGGGCCAAAAAACGTCGAATGGACCCCGAGGCCGAACAGCACCGCCATCAGCAACCCAGGCTCCCCGGTGGCTAGGCCGGCGGCCCCCACGACCATCAAAGCGACTTCGAACAGCTTGATTTTACGAACAAGACCCGTCATCTCGCTGCGATCGGCAAGCTCTCCCGCCAGGCTCGAAAACAGCGCGTAGGGCAGGATGAACACCGCCCCCGCGGCCACCACCAGCAATGGGCCAGCGTCCCCGGCGCGCCACAACAGCAGCACCGCCATGGCGTTCTTGAACAAATTGTCGTTCAGCGCGCCTAGGAACTGGGCGATGAAAAGCGGCAGGAAGCGCCGGGAACCAAGCAGAACTGTCACCATGGGAGCATTCTGCGTACCATCACGGCTTGGTGCAAATGGGCATGCGGCGGCGAAAACAAACACAATCCAAACATCGCCGGCGCATTTTCCCGAACACCAGCAAACCCCCTTTGCACGAGCACAAGATGTCGGTATCGATCTCCCTCCGCCCAGCCCGGCCCGAGAGTACCACGCGCTTGACCGATATCGCCCTGCTGCGCACGGTTTTTGGTCTGCTGATGATCGCCGCGGTCTTCTATCTGACGATCTGCGGCGGCCTCTTCGTATGGCAGCGCCGGATCATCTTTCTGAACGACACCATCCGCCCCGATCCCGCGCTGGCCGGCGTGCCCGACGTCGCTGTCCGCAGTATCCGCACGTCCGACGGTCTGGACCTGGTCGGCTGGTACCAGGCGCCCGCCGCGGTCGATCGCCCGGTCGTGCTGTTCTTCCACGGCAATAGTGGCAATATCGGCCATCGCGCCGGCCGCCTCGCCCAGCTCGCCGCGTCCGGTTGGGGCGTGATGATGCCGGAATACCGTGGATTTGGCGGCAATCCGGGCACACCGTCGGAAGAGGGCCTGGCGCTCGATGCGCGGGCCGCCTATGCCGCCTTGCGCGCCGAAGGTATCCCGGACGACCGCATCGTGATTTGGGGAGAGTCGCTCGGCACCGCGGTTGCAACCCGCCTCGCCGCCGAAGTTCCCGCCGCGGCGGTGATCCTCGAGGCGCCGTTCACCTCGATGGCCGATATCGCCCGCACGCGCTACCGCTTCGTCCCGGTCGACATGCTGCTGAAGGACCGCTTCGACACGCTCGGCCGCATCGGCGCCCTCACCGTGCCGCTGCTGGTGATGCACGGCGACCATGACGGCATGATCCCGCTGGACATGGGTCGTCGCGTGTTCGACGCCGCGACAACGCCCGACCGGCAATTCTGGACCGCTGAGAATGCCGGGCACAATGATCTGGTCGAACACGGCGCACTCGACGTCGCCCAGCGGTTCGTCGCCCCGCTGCTCGGCGTGCGCCACATCGCGCGCCGCTGACCCGGCCGGCACCCCGCTTGCGTCGCTGACCGGCGGCCCGCATTCTACGGCGTCGGCAAGAACGCCGCGATCGCCGGAACCCCCCAGCATGCGTGCACGTGACCTCGGCCTCGCTTGCGGAAGACTCCCGACGGGTGCCGGAAATCGCATCACCGACGTGCCGGGCGTGACGGTCGGGCATTGCACCATCACCGAAGGCCAGTTGCGCACCGGCGTCACCGCCATCCTGCCGCACCGGGGCAACATCTTCCGCGACAAGCCGATCGCCGCGGCCGACGTGCTGAACGGCTTCGGCAAATCGATCGGGTTGATGCAGGTCGAGGAACTCGGTCAGCTCGAAACCCCGATCCTGCTGACCAACACCCTCTCGGTCGGCACCTGCGGAACCGCCCTGATCCGCCGCGCCATCGCCGCCAATCCCGACATCGGGCGCACCACATCGACCGTCAATCCCGTCGTCGGCGAGTGCAACGACGGCCATCTCAACGACATCCAGGCCCTCGCCGTCACCGAGGCGCACGCCTACGCCGCAATCGACGCCGCGTCAGTAGAATTCGCCTCGGGCGCGATCGGCGCCGGGGCCGGGATGAGTTGCTTCGGCTTCAAGGGCGGTATCGGCACCGCCTCGCGCCGCATCGACTGCCCGACGGACGCCGCCTGGCCCCGAAACGCACCACAGCACCGCCAGAGCGCGGATCGGTGATCGTCGTGATCGCCACCGATATCCCGCTCGACCACCGCCAACTCCGCCGCGCCATCCGCCGCGCCGGGGCCGGGCTCGCCTGGGCCGGGTCCTTCTGGGGGCACGGCAGCGGCGACCTCGCCATCGGCTTCACCACCGCCAACCGGATCGACCATGACGCCGCAGAAGACGCGTGCAACATCCGCATACTGAATGAAAACAAGATCGACATCGTCTTCGAGGCGGTCGCCGAAGCCACCCAGGAGGCGGTGATGGACGCGCTTGCCGCCTCGGACACCACACGCGGCCGTGCCGGACACCGGCGCCTCGGCCTGCGCCATTCACTCGGGAGCATTCCATGAAAGTCTTCATTTCCGCCGATATCGAAGGCGTCGCCGGCGTCGTCACCCCGCAGCAGGGGGCACCCGGCAATGTCGAATACGAACGCGCCCGCCGCCTGATGACCGAGGAGGTCAGCGCCGCAATCGCCGGCGCGTTTGACGCCGGGGCCACCGAAGTGCTGGTCAACGACAGCCATGGGCCGATGACCAACATCATCCCCGAACTGCTCGACCCGCGCGCCGAACTCATCCTCGGCCGGCCCAAGCCGACCTACATGTGCGCCGGGCTCGACGCGAGCTACGACGCCGTCTTCTTCACCGGCTACCACAGCGGCGCCGGCCAGCACGGCATCCTCTCCCACACCGTCAACGGGTTCGCGTTCTACAGCATCCGCGTGAACGGCATCGATTGCGCCGAGGCAACCCTCTACGGCGCCTATAGCGGCAGCCTCGGCGTGCCCGTGGTGATGTTGTCAGGCGACGACCGGCTGAAAGCGCAATGCGCGCCGCTGTTTCCCGGCGCCGAATTCGCCGTGGTGAAAACCGCCCTCAGCCAGCGCGCCGCCCGCGCCCTCTCCCCCGAAAATGCCCGCGCCCTGATCCGCGCCAGCGCCGCCACCGCGCTGCGCAACAAGGCCGCCTGCCGGCCGTATGTGATCCCCGGCCCCTACCGGTTGGAGCTCGACCTCTCCAGCGTCACCCTCGCCGACCTCGCCTGCGGGATTCCGGTCGCCGAGCGCGTCGCCCCACGCACGGTCGCCTTCCATGCGGACACCATGGAAGGCGTCGGGGGCTGGATGGGCGCGATCGGCGCGATGTCGGCGCTACTGCGCTGACCGCCTAACGCCCCACCGGAGCCGGGTTGCTGGGCGGCGGGGTCTTGGTCCCGGTGCCGGCCGGTCCATCGAAGATCCCGAAAATGCCGCGCAGGAAGCCCGGCGTGAGCGCCGCGAGCGGGTTTACCGACACCGTCGGGTCATTGCAGTCGCCGCGCAGGGAGTAGGTTGCGGCGAATAATCCGCCGCCGCGCTCCGGGCTGAACAGCTTGCCGATCAGCGGGATGCCGCCCAGCATCGAGTTGAAGAAATAGGCCGGCACGATGGTGCCGCTCATGTCACAGCGCTGTGCCGCGATATCCGCCCTGCCCTTCGCGGTCATCCCCAGCGAGGTGTTGAAGGCGCGGGCATCCTCGAGTTCCAGCACATCCTCGGTGAGGCGGAACGGCGCGTCGAGCCGGGCGAAACCGAGGCCGGGGCCGCGCACCAGTTCGACCAGCCCGTAAAGCGTCATCGCCTGGAGCAGCTTGGCCAGCGCTGGTGCCTTGGTCATGCGGAAATCGTTGATTTCTGCGGTGCCTTGCAGCGGACGGCCGGGTTTACCGTCGTCGTAGCGGCCGGAAAGCTTCATGGTGCCGCCCTGCATATCCTCCACGATATCGAGCATTTTCAACAACCCGCCGGCATCGGCCGCGTTGCCGGTGAGGCTGCGGTCACCTGGCGTGGAAGTGATGGCGATGTCGAACGGTGCCAGTCCGCCAGGCCGGCCGGACAGGCGGAGCTGGCGATTGATCAGGCCGTCGTTCTCCGCCCGCAGCACCATCTGGTTGATCGAGCGGCCCGGCCCGAGTACCACGCGGTCGAGCTTGGCGTCGATTGCGTAGGCCGGTCCGCGCGTTTCGGGCGGCTTCGGCGTGCCGGGCGGGCGGCGGGCGAACTCCGTGGAGGCGTCGAGGCTGCTGCCGCCGAGCGCGATCGTCCACGCCCCGCCCGCTTGTGGCGGGAACCTGATATCGGCATGCAGATTGGTATCGCGCCCAAGCACCAAATTGGGGATCACCGCGGAGACCGGGCGCCCCTCGGCAAAGGCGACCCGGGCCTCGGCGTCGATCCCCTCCCCCTTCACCGTCAACCGCTCGATCCCCGCCACACGATCGCGTTCAAGCAGCATGCGCATCTCGGCCTGGGCGGGCCGGCCGGGCGGCTTCACGAAGTTCAGCCGCGCAACCGCGAGAGAGGCCGCCGTGAGGTCGGCCTTCACCGCCACATCCCCCTTGCCGTCCCGCCGCGTCCGCCACACCGCACTCACCGGCGCGGTGCCGCTGACCATGCCGGCAAGATCGATGCCGAGAGCCGCCACCTGCGCCGCCACCGGCGTGCCCGATACGGTGACACTCTGCACGATTTGCGCCGCACCGCCGGGGCGGAAATCCATGTCCATCAGCAGCTTGGCGGGAATACCGGCGAGGTTCGCGGTGCCGGTCACCCGCAGCCCGTCATTGGAGGCCTGAAGGTCGAGCTGTCCGTCGTCGAGATCCCGCCCCGCGGCCACGCCGCCGAGATGCACGCCGGTCCCCCGCACCGAGGCGCGCAGCTGCACATCGTCCATCGTCAGCCATGACTCGAGCGGCATCCTGATGATCTCGAGCCGCCCCTTCACCTGCCCCGCGGGGTCCCGCAGTTCCAGTGGCCTTCGGTCGAGCAGGCGGATGCGGGGGTGGCGCAGCACCGTGAACAGGTCGGCGAGCGGCCCGGCGGCATCCACCGTGATGTCGGTCACCTGATCGCGAACCGACAGCCCGTGGATCCGCATCAGCCCGCCGGTCACCTTCATGCCGCCCTGGCGGCCGGAAATCATCGTGATGTCGAGTATGTCCGGCGAGACGAAATCAAGCCGCGCCACCCCCTGCTCGACCGGTGGCACCGGGCGCAGCCAGTGCACCACCAGATCCTGCCCATCGCCGCCGCCGGACAAGGTGGTGACACGAAGGTCGGAGAGGTCGCGCGCTCCCCGCAGCGTCACGTTGGCACGCAGGTTGCGCACCGTTCCGCTCGGCATGTTCTCGACCAGCCACGGCTTGGCGCCGCTCCCGCCAACGCCATCCGGCCACAGGGACGGCAGATCGACCAGTTCGGCATGCTCGGCGCCGACGTTCAACTCGATTGTCACCCCATCGGCGTCGCGGCTCAGCGCGCCCGTCCCGGTCACCCGCGTCACCGGCCGGCCAGCCGGCTGTAGATCGACGGAGGCAGTCGACAGCACCACCGTATCCCGGCTGGCGTGCAGCGTCGCCTCCGCTGCCGCGACCGGCAGCATACCCCGGATGACCAGGACCTGCCCGACCCCAAGCCGCGCCGTCGCCGCGCCGCCCTGCCAACGCAAAGCCCGGTCGAACACCAGGCTCCCCTCAATGCTGAGCGGCGCATCGACGGGCATGCCGGCGGCGAACATCGGCATCTCGATCGCCAGCCGCGCCGGATTGACCGGCGACATCGCCGCGCGGATTTTGACGAATTCCGGCCCGTCATGCAGCGCCACCTCACCACTCAGACGGACACGCTGGCTGCCCAGCGCGAGCGACAGCGCCATCGCGCCGACGGCCCCGCCAGCCGCGTCGCGCCGGAGGTCGAGCGTGACCTCGGAGGCGGTCCAGCGCATGCCCAGGCGCTCATCCACCACCACCAAACCGGCATCGCGCACCTGAACCCGGCGGAGATGGTCGAGCAGTCGCCCGGCCGCGCTGTCCTCGCCCGCGGTCCCGGCCGGACGCGCGAGTGCGGCTGCGACCTCGGCGAGGTCCATCGCCGGCGCGACGTCGCCGCCACCGGTCACCGCCTCGACGAGATCGATACGCACCCGCCCATCGGCCCCGCGCGTCGCCCGCAGCCGCGCCCCTTCAAGCTCGATCGCACTGGGCACGACGTGCCCGCGCAGCAACTCGGTCATTGCGAGGGAGACATGCGCCGAGGGGATTCGCCCGAGCGGCGCACCATCGGCGCCGGTCACGGTGACATCGGCGATCCGCAGGTCGATCGGCCGATCGGCCGCGCCGCCAAACCCCTCCCAGGCCAGCGCCACCCGCCCGATCGACCAGCGCGGGCCACCCTCTACGTTCACGGCGGCCTCCAGCCGGCGGACCAACCAGGGAACCTCGACCGGCCCCTGCGAGAGCAGCCAGCCGAACGCGCCGATGCCCGCGAGTGCAACCACAAGCAGCGCCAGCAGGAGGCTCGTCACGCGGCGGATGAACTGGAGCACGCGCCGGATGGCTTGACCCGCATGCGACCTCATGGCCAGCCTGCCCCATGCCAGACCGAACGCCCCGCCCCACCACCTTGCCGCAAGCCGCCGATCCCGCCGCGGCACAGCGCCTTATCGAGCGTTTCGCAGAACTCGGGCGCACCGAAGCCCGTTTCGTCGCCGGCCCCGGCGCGCCACTGCTGCGGGCGATCGGCGGCAACAGCCCGTATTTGTCCGAACTCGCGCTGCGCGAGCACGCCGCCCTGCGCGACATTATCCGGCTTGGCCCCGACGCGGTGGTCGCGGCCGCCATGGCCGACCTTGCGACCCTGCGGCCGACCACCCCGCGCCCACGCCTTGCCGCGGCCCTGCGGCAGGCCAAGCGTAGCGTCGCGTTGGCCACCGCGGTTGCCGACATCACCGGCCAATGGCCGCTCGAACGCATCACCGAGGCGCTCGCCGCCCTGGCCGAAACCGCGCTGCAACGCGCCGTCGCGCATCTGCTGCGCGCCGGGCACGACGCCGGCGAGCTTCGCCTGCCCAACCCGGAGGAGCCCGAGCAGGGCTCGGCCTTTACCGTTCTGGGCATGGGCAAGCTCGGCGCCCGCGAATTGAACTACTCCAGCGATATCGACCTCATCCTGCTGCAAGACCCTGATCAGGGTGTCTACCACGGCGAATCGCAGGGCGCCTTCTATACCCGACTCTCGCGCGATCTCGTCACACTCATGGAGTTCCGCGACGCCGACGGCTACGTCTTCCGCACCGACCTGCGGCTGCGGCCCGATCCGGCGGCGACCCCCCCGTGCATCGCGCTGCCCGCCGCCATCGCCTATTACGAAAGCATGGGGCAGAATTGGGAGCGCGCGGCCATGCTCAAGGCCCGCCCGCTCGCCGGCGACATCGCGCTGGGCACCGGGTTCCTGCAGGAAATCCGGCCGTTCATCTGGCGCCGCCATCTCGATTTCGCCGCCATCGCCGACATCCACGCGATGAAGCGGCGCATCGACGAGCACAAGCGCACCGCGCTCACCGCGGCACGCGACCCGGTGGTCCGCATCCTCGGCCATAACGTGAAGCTCGGCCGCGGCGGGATTCGCGAAATCGAGTTCATCGCCCAGACCCTGCAACTCGTCTGGGGCGGGCGGGACCCGGCGCTGCGCGTGCTGCGCACTCGCGAGGCGCTCAAACTCCTGGTCCGCGCCGGCCACGTGAAGCGGCGCAGCGCGACCGAGCTGGACGCCGCCTATGTCTATCTGCGCGGCGTCGAACACCGGCTGCAAATGGTCGCCGACCGGCAGACCCACGTATTGCCGGACAAGCGCGAAGAGCTTGAACGCTTCGCAATTTTCATGGGCGAGCCCGATGCGGCGGCCTTTGCCACCCGCCTGCTCGGCCATCTCGAACGCGTGCAGGCGCGCTACGGCGATCTCTTCGACTCCGTGCCCGAGCCGGAAACCGGCACCGTCGAGACCCTCGATTTCAGCGGCGTCGACCTTCCCGAGGCGACCGTCGCGGCGATCGTGGCGATGGGATACGCCAACCCTGCCGCCGTCATCGCCGCGGTGCGCGCCTGGAATGGCGGGCGGGTGCGCGCGTTGCGCTCCCAGCGGTCGAGGGAGATGATGCGCGCCATCCTGCCCCAGCTGCTCGCCGCCCTTGCGCGCCAGGCGCAGCCCGATGCCGCCTTCGCCCGGTTCGACGAATTCATCGGCCGGCTCGCCGCCGGGGTGCAGATCCTGTCGCTGTTCCAGCGCCGCCCCGCGCTGATGGACCGCGTCGCCGTCATCCTCGGCGCCGCACCCTCGCTGTCCGACCATCTCGCCCGCACTCCCGCCGCGCTGGAGGCGCTGCTCGCGCCGGACACCACCGGCAACGTCGATCGCCTACTGCGCGCCCGCCTCGCGGATGCGCGCACGCTGGAGGACGCCATCGCCATCATCCGCGGCACCGTGCGCGAGGAGGAATTCGCGATCTCGGTCGGCACGCTGGAGGGCCGGCTCGACGCCGACGCCGCCGGCCTCGCCCGCACCCTGGTGGCCGATGCCGCGCTGTCGGCGCTGCTGCCATTGGTGCTGGATGATTTCGCGCGCCGCTTCGGCCGGGTGAAAGGCGGCAGCATGGCCGTCGTGCTGCTCGGCAAGGCCGGCGGGCGAGAGATGATGGCCGGCTCCGATCTCGATCTGATGTTCATTTACGACCACCCCGAAGATGTCAGCGAAAGCCGCGGCGGCCGGCCGTTGGCGGCAAGCCAGTGGTTCATCCGCGCCGTCCACGCCTTCGTCGCCGCCCTCACCGCGCCCGACGCGGATGGCCCGCTGTTCGCGGTCGACATGCGGCTGCGGCCCTCCGGCAACAAGGGGCCGGTCGCGGTGTCCCTCGCGGGCTTCGAGCGCTACCACGCCGCCGAAGCCTGGACCTGGGAGCGCATGGCCCTCACTCGCGCCCGCGTCGTCGCCGGCCCGGCACGGCTGCGCGCGCGGGTCGAGCGCGCCATCCGCACCGCGATCGCCGCCGCCGGGGAGCCCGCCCGCATTCGCGCCGATGCCGCCGCCATGCGGGCCCGCCTGCTGCGCGAACTGCCGCCCGCCGGGTTGTGGGACGTCAAGCTGCGCGCCGGCGGGCAGATCGAGGTGGAGTTCATTGCCCAGACCCTGCAACTCCTCGCCGGCCATCCCGCCGGGCCGGCCACGCGTGACGCACTCGCCAGCCTGCTGCCGGAAGCCGAGGCCGCGCCCTTGCTGCACGCCGACAAACTGTGGCGCACCGTGCAGGGCATGCTGCGCATCCTCTATGGCCGCAATCCCGGTGCCAAATTATCCGAAGCCGCCGCCGCCGCCCTGCTCGCCGCCGCGCGGGAAACCGGCGCCACCGCGGTTGACTTGCCGGCGCTGATCGCCAATCTCGATGCGGCGGCGCGGGACGTGCGGGCCGCCTTCATCCACTACGTGGGAGCTATCGAGGCATGAACGGAACAACCGGGGACGCATTGGCCGTGGGCACGCCGGCGCCCGACTTCTCCATGCCGGCGACTGCCAGCCGCACCGTCAGCCTTGCCAGCTTCGCCGGCCGGCCGTTCGTGCTGTATTTCTACCCCAAGGCCGACACCCCCGGCTGCACCCAGGAGGCCTGCGCCTTCCAGGAAGCCCTCCCCGCCCTCGCCGCCACCGGGCTCGACGTGGTCGGCGTCTCGCCCGATGCCATGAAGCCGATCGAGAAATTCGCCGCCAAATACCACCTCACCTTCCCGCTCGCCTCCGACGCCGACAAAACGGTGGCGGCGGCCTACGGCACCTGGGTCGAGAAATCGATGTACGGCCGCACCTACATGGGCATGGAACGCTCGACCTTCCTGATCGACGCCCAGGGCCGCATCGCCCGCATCTGGCGCAAAATCAAGGTCCCCGGCCACGCCGCCGATGTGCTCGCCGCGGCGGGTCTGCTGCCCGACCGCCAAGGCGGCTGATCCAACGTTTCGCGGCCTCGATGCGTTTTATTGCTAATTCGTAATAATTTAGACGCAACGACCCCAGACCACCTAGTCCCGCGGCAATTTGCGCGGCAGCAGCTTCATCGGCTTCCCCTCAGAGTTGGGGTACCACAAGATCTCCTCGCGCTCCCGACGGGTGAGCCGGCGCGGCTTGGCCGGCGGTTTGGGGCGCGGCTTGCGCGGGCGTTTCGGTAACGCGAGGATCGCCGGGATTTCGAGGCCGAGCATATGGCACAGCGGCCGCAACAGGCGCTGCGCCTGCGGGCTGGCGGCGATGATGGCGGCGTTCTCGGGCTGGTTGAGGGTGATCTCGATGTTCCCGGAAAAACCGCGCCCGAACCAGCCGATCTCGGTGGACAACCAGTATTTGCGGCTGGGCAGACGGATGCGTGGCGCCTTGCGCTCCGCCCGCGCCCGCTTTGCCCCGGGCGCGCGCCGACGCGGCAGAATCCCGGCGCGAATATTGGCGAGCAGACGGAACAGCCGGTTCCGGGTGCGTTGGACATAGAGAAAAATCACCATCCCCGGCACCACCGGCCGCGGATTGCCGTTGAACGCCCGCCCGATCGCCTCCATCACCCCGGCAAACGCCCACGCCAACTGCCCCACCATTTCGGGCGTGCCGGGGGGCAGATTGGGGAGGTGGACGGGATTGATCATGTCTTTTTATATAGCGCTTCAGTCAAGAAAATGCAAGGAAAAATTATGCGGTTTGGAGGATTATTTGCGCTATTGCCGCGCGGTCTCCGGTTCGACGGGACAGCGAAGGGAGTCACCACAGCGACAGCAGGACAATGAGGAGGCGCAGAGGGTGTCGCGCAAGGGATGGCCGCGAAAGGCAGGCGGCGCGGGCGCGGCGATGCGCTGCGGGAGGCCCGGTCGAGGCGCCGGCGGGGAAGCAGGGCGCGGCGCTAGAGGCGCGTCAGAAGTTTTTTGGTTCTCGTTTTCAAATAACAACGAGTTCGTTTCGCTCTCCCGTTGTCCCCGCGCAGGGCTCCTGTTCCACCGTGCGGGCGACCATCTCCATCAGGAAGGCGGCGGGGTCGGCGATGTCGCGGATGTTGACGCGGACCAGCTCGGTGCCGGTGTTGGGGTAGTTGCCGTCGGGCGAGGTGTAGACGATCATTTCGCCATCGTGAAAAATTCGCGCCTCGATCATCCCTGGCGCCGCATCGCCTTGCTGGTCGAGGGTGATCGCCTGCGGGGTAGGTGTTTCCACCGGCACAGTGGCCTCGGCCGCCGTACCGGCTGGCGCATCGTCAAATCCCGGCGGCAAGCTCAACGTCACCTCGTGTGGCGAGTAGTGGGCGAGGGCATCGCGCAGCCACACCCATTGTTCGCGGTCGAGAAACTCGGCATCGCGGAATGACTGTTCGATATGGGCGACATCATAAGTGTCGCGTATCTCGATCTTCCAGGCGTTGCGCTCCTTGCAGAGATACTCGATGAGGTCGGGGATCTCGCGGTAGTTGGACTTGTAGGCCATCGCGATGTAGCGCAGCGGCGGCGGCGCGTTCCCCAGCGCGAATGCGGCCAGCAGCTTGTCCCAGTTCTCCATGAAGATGCGGAACCGCGCGCCCTTGCGCATCCGCTCGTAGATCGCCGGATCCCGCGATTCGATGGAGACGTTGATGTTGGACAGCCCGCTGTCGGCCAGCGCCGCGAAGTAGGAATCCGGCATGCGTTTGGCGAGGTTGGTGGTGTAGGTCATCCGATCGGCGTTCTCGCGGGGGATCTTGCGCAGAAAGCCGGTGAGATTGGGGTGAATCGATGGTTCGTGCAGGCAGGACATCCAGTGCCCTTCGGTGCCGACGAAGGGCAGCAGACGGATGGCGGCCTCGAAGGTCTCGTCGGTCATCGCGTTGGTGCGGTGCACCGGCGCATGGTCGAACAGGCAGAACGGGCAGCG
>JAPLOH010000280.1:2040-3325 GCA_026400845.1 Alphaproteobacteria bacterium | reverse complement strand
GCGCATGCGGTGGCGCATGTGCTGGAAATGCAGGGGCGGCGCTCGGAGGGGCTGCAATGGCTGGCCGCACTCGCGCCGAACTGGGAGGGGGGCAACAACCTGCAGCACCATTTGTGGTGGCACGCGGCACTCTACAAGCTGGAGCAGGGCGACACGGCGGGGGTGCTGGAGTTCTACGACACCCGCTTCCGCAACCTCGCCTCGCCGCTGGTGATCGCGCAGCCCGACGTCTACATCGATGTCCAGAATGCGGCCGCCATGCTGTTCCGCCTCGAACGCCTCGGCGTCGATGTCGGGGATCGCTGGGGGGAGCTGGCGGACAAGGCGGAGGAGCGGATCGGCGACTGCCTCTCCGGCTTCACCTTGCCGCACTGGATCATGGCGCTAACGGCGGCGGGCCGGCCTGAGGCGGCAGCGCGGATGATCGAGGCGATGCGCCAGTTCGGCAACGGCGGCGGCACCATGGCGCCGATCGTGCGGGATTTCGCGGTACCGATCTCGGAGGCGCTGGTGGCGCTCAGGGCCGGGCGGGCCGGCGAGGCGGTGGCGCTGATGCGTCCGGCGATCGGTGGCATGTACCGGCTCGGCGGCAGCCACGCACAGCAGGACGTGCTGGAGCAGATCTACGCCGAGGCGGCCTTGCGGGCGGACTCCGAGCCCGATCTGCGCCTGATCGTCGAACGGGTCACCGGGCGGCGCCAGCTGCCACCGCAGCGCTCGATCGGCTGGCGGCGGGCGGCGGAGCGCGTGACGGTCTGATACGATCAGGCGGCGATCGAGACGGGTTTCCCGGCGCGCGGCAAACCGCTAGTGATAGGCGGAGAAGGAAACGGGAAGCCCATGCCACGCACCATCGCGCCCTCGATCTCCGCCGTCGCTTTGCTGGCGCTGCTCGCCACGGTCCAAGCCGGTTCCGCAGCACCCCTGCCGCCGGACCCGGCGGCCGTGTGGACGTTGCAGGACGAGAACGCCTCCATCAGCACCGCGGGGATCACCGATCGTTACTACACCAATGGGCTGCGGCTGGGCTACGCATCGCCCACCGGGGTGATGCCGCAAGCGCTCGACACCATCGCCGCCAGCTTGTGGGGCGACGGGCAGCGGCGCTACACCATCGACATCACCCAGCAGATCTACACCCCCTACAACACCAATCTGGCAGTGCCGCCGCGCGGCGACCGGCCCTATGCCGGGGTGCTGATGGGCACGTTCGGCCTGATGTCCGACACCTCGGGCCATCGCAGCTTCTTCACCGCCGGTATCGGCGTGATGGGTCCCTCGGCGC
>JAPLOH010000280.1:0-2009 GCA_026400845.1 Alphaproteobacteria bacterium | reverse complement strand
GGTGCAGAACGGCTTCCATGACATCATCAGCCAGCGCGGCAACAGCGGTTGGGGCAGCCAGTTGCAGGACGAGCCGGTGGTGCAGCTCACCTCGTCGCGGGTCTACCGGGTGAAGCTGTGGCAGGGCGGCGGCATCGAGACCGACATGCTGCCCGAGCTTACCGCCGGGCTCGGCACGCTGCGCACCTATGTCGAGGCCGGGGTGACGCTGCGGGTCGGCCAGGGGCTCGATGCCGATTACGGCGTCGCACGGGTGCGCCCGGGCGGCTCCGGCGGCGACGTGTTCCAGGCCGCCGGCAAACTCGGCTGGTATGTGTTCGCCGGTGTCGATGCCAAGGGCGTGGCGCGGGATGGGACGCTGGACGGCAATTTGTTCACCCGCAGCCTGCACGTGCATCGCGAGCCCTTCGTCGGCGAGGGCCATGCCGGCTTCGCGCTGCTGTTCGCGGGCGCGCGGCTGACCTATTCGCACGTTCTGCAATCCAGCGAGTTCAAGAGCCAGAAGGGCGGGCTGCACCAGTTCGGATCGCTCGCTTTGTCGATGCGGTTCTGAGATGCGCATCGCTGTTGTGGCGCCCGGCGCGATGGGTGCCGCGATCGCGCGCCGCCTGCTAGCGCGCGGCGCCGATGTCGCGGTGACGCTGGAGGGGCGCGGGGCGGCGAGCGCGGCACGGGCGGGCGATCTGCCGGTGGTGACGAGCGAGGCGGCGCTGGTGGCCGGCGCCGATACGGTGCTGTCCGTTCTGCCGCCAGGCGAGGCGCAATCCGTCGCCCGCCGGCTGGCGCCATTTTTGCGCGACGGCGCGATCTATGCCGATTGCAATGCGGTCAGCCCCGACACCGCGCGGGCGATTGCTGGTGAACTGCCGCGCGCGCGTTTCGTCGATATCGGCATTATCGGCGGCCCGCCCGGCGCCAGCGGGCCGGGGCCGCGCCTCTATGCCTCGGGCGAGCATGCCGCAGCACTGGCGCCATTGCGGGATTGGGGGATCGATCTGCGCGCCATCGAGGGTGGCATCGGCGCCGCCTCGGCGCTGAAGATGAGCTACGCCGGGATCACCAAGGGGCTGACCGCGCTGGGCAGCGCGATGGCGCTTGGCGCCACCTCTTCCGGCGCCGCGGCGGCACTGCACGATGAGTTGTCCGCCAGCCAGCCAGAGCTGATGCGCTATTTTGCCCGCAGCGTGCCGGATATGTTCGACAAGGCCTATCGCTGGGTCGCCGAAATGGAGGAGATTGCGGCCTTCCTCGGGGCGAGCCCGGCCGCGCCGATCTACGCCGCGATGGCCCGCTTCTACGCCGATGTCGCGCAGGATCGTGCGGCGGGGCAGGACCGGGCGGCGGCGCAGGCGGGCAAGGTGGCCGATCTCGCCCGGTTTTTTGCCGCAAAACCCTGAACGGAGGATATCCCGATGAGTGTCGACGCATGGATTATCGAACTTGGCCTGGTACTGCCGCCGCCGCCCAAGCCCGGCGGCAACTACGTACCGTGGCGGATCGGTGGCGGGCTGCTGTTCCTCTCCGGCGTCGGCCCCCGCCTGCCCGACGGCACCAGCATGACCGGCAAGGTCGGCTCGGAGCTGACGGTGGAGCAGGCGTACCGCACGGCGCGGCAATGCGGGCTCAACCTGCTCGCCAACATGCAGGCGGCACTCGGCTCGCTCGATCGCGTCGACACCATCCTCAAGGTGCTCGGCATGGTCAACGCTGAGCCCGACTTCCAGAAACATCCGCGGGTGATCAACGGCTGCACCGATTTGTTCGTCGAGGTGTTCGGCGAGAACGGCCGCCCGGCGCGCTCGGCGGTCGGCATGGGCAGCCTGCCCGGCAATATTTCGACCGAGGTCGAGGCGATTGTCCTGCTGAAGTCGTGATGCCACGCCGCGCCGCGCGGGATTGAGGACAGGGGATACCGCCCGGCCAGCGCACGCGGCTATACTGGCACGATGCAGCATGATCTCGCACGAACCACGTTCAGCGTCCTGTTCATCGGGGCGACGCTGCTGGCC
>JAPLOH010000225.1 GCA_026400845.1 Alphaproteobacteria bacterium | reverse complement strand
CGCCAGCGGGATGGTGAGGATGGCGCCGAGATCGGCCATTTTGCGCGAGGCCAGCTCGGTCTGCCGGGCCGCGACGTCCACCAGGTGATAGTGCAGCGCGTGCAGCGTGGCGGCGGTGGGGGAGGGGACCCAGGCGGTATTCGCGCCGGCGCGGGCGCGGCCGATCTTCTGGGCCAGCATGTCCGCCATCCGGTCGGGCGCCGCCCACATGCCCTTGCCGATCTGGGCGCGGCCGCGCAGGCCACTTGCGAGGCCGACATCGACGTTGTTGTTCTCGTAGGCGCCGATCCAGGACGCGGCCCGCATGTCGTTCTTGCGGATCATCGGGCCGGCTTCCATGGAGGTATGGATCTCATCGCCGGTGCGATCGAGGAAACCGGTGTTGATGAACACCACCCGCTCGCGCGCGGCATGGATGCAGGCGGCGAGGTTGATGGTGGTGCGCCGCTCCTCGTCCATGATGCCCATTTTCAGGGTGTTGCGGGGGAGGCCGAGCAGGTCTTCCACGGCGGTGAACAGGTCGGCAGCGAACTGCACCTCGTCGGGCCCGTGCATCTTCGGCTTCACGATGTAGACCGAGCCGGCGCGGCTGTTGCGGATGGCGCCGGTCGCCTTCAGGTCATGCATGGCGATCAGCGAGGTGATCGCGGCATCGAGGATGGTCTCGGGGATTTCCGTGCCATCGGCGTTGGTCACCGCATCGGTGAACATGTGGTGGCCCACACTGCGCACCAGCATCAGGCTGCGCCCGGCGACCGAGACCGTGCCGCCGGCGGGGGCAGAGTAGACGCGGTCGGGGTTCAGGCGGCGCTCGATGGTGCGGCCGCCTTTCTCCAGGCTCGCCGAGAGCGTGCCATTCATCAGGCCGAGCCAGTTGCGGTAGATCTCGACCTTGTCCTCGGCATCGACGGCGGCGACGCTGTCCTCGCAGTCCATGATGGTGGTGATGGCGCTTTCCATCACCACGTCGGCGAGGCCGGCCTTGTCGGTGCGGCCGATCGGGTGATTGCGGTCGAGCAGTAGCTCGACATGCAGGCCGTGGTTTTTCAGCAGGATGGCGGTAGGGGCGGAAGCGTCGCCCTGGTAACCCACCAGCTTCTCGGGGCTGGCGAGCCCGGCGCGGGCACCGCTGTCGAGCGTGGCGACGAGGCGACCGGCTTCGATGGCGTAGCTGGTCACGTCGGCGTGGCCGGCGTGTTCGAGCGGGGCCGAACCATCCAGCACCTCACGGGCGCGGGTCACCACGGCGGCGCCGCGGACCGGGTTATAGGCGCCGGCGCGCTCCATGCCGTCCTCTTCGCCGATCGCGTCGGTGCCGTAGAGCGCGTCATACAGCGAACCCCAGCGGGCATTGCCGGCGTTCAGCGCGTAGCGAGCATTGGAGACGGGAACAACGAGTTGCGGTCCGGCGATGGCGGCGATTTCGGCATCGACATTGCCGGTCTCGACGCTGAAGCGCGCCGGGGCCGGCAGCAGGTAGCCGATGCCGCGCAGGAAGTCGGTGTATTCGGTGGCATCGATCGACTTGCCGCGGCGCTCGGCGTGCCAGGCGTCGATCTGCGCTTGCAATTCGTCGCGCCGCGCGAGCAGGGCGGCATTGCGCGGGGCGAAGCGGGCGACGACGTCGGCGAAGCCGGCCCAGAAGCTGGCGGCATCGATGCCGGTGCCCGGCAGGGCCTCGGTGTCGATAAACTCCTTCAACAGGCGCGCAACGCGCACCCCGCCGGCCGGCACATGCTCCATGGTCAATCCTCGAATGAGTGGAATTTTGCGTGGTTTGGGCGAAGCAGTGCCGGTTTGTCGAGAGGGTTTCGCGCCCCTCTGGCAGGAACCAGACGCTCAACCGCGCTTTTTCAGCCACTCCGTATAGGCGGCGCGGGTTTCCGCGTTGGGCGGATAGGTGTCGGGCAGGCGGGCGCCGCCCTGGATTCGCGTGAGGAGGAAGGTTTCCAGCACCTCCTGCTCGGCGGCGTCGCGCGCCACCTCCTCGGCGAGATGGGCGGGGATCACCACCACCCCGTCGCCGTCACCCACGATCATGTCGCCGGGATAAACCGGCACGCCGCCACAGGCGATCGGCACGTCGACATCGACGGCGTGGTGCACGGCGAGGTTGAGCGGGGCCGAGGGGCCGGCGCAGAAGACGGGGATAGGCAGCTTGGAAATGGCGGCGGCATCGCGCACCCCGCCGTCGCTCACCATGCCCGCCGCGCCGCGCACCATCAGCCGCGTGGCGAGGATTTCGCCGCCCGAGGCCGCCCGCGCGTCGCCGCGGCAATCGACCACCAGCACCTTACCCGAAGGCGCGTTCTCGACCGCCCAGCGCTGGGGGTGGGCGGGGTTGGCGAAGACGGACATCACGTCGATATCTTCGCGGGAGGGGATGTTGCGCAGGGTGAAGGCGGGGCCGACCATGTTCTCGCCATAGGTGCCGAGCGGGCGCACGCCCTGGATGTAGCAGTTGCGCAGGCCGCGCTTGAACAGTTGCGTGGTGATGGTGGCGGTGGTGACCCGCTTGAGGGCAGCGATGCAGTCGGGCGAGAAATCGGTCATGGCGTCCTCCGTTGCGGCGAGGCTAGCAGCGCCGCGCGGTCTGCGCCAAACTCGCCCCGTTCTGGGGGGATCGCAGCATGGCTGTCTGGCGTGCATGGATGATATCGGCGGTTCTGCTGGCCGGCTGTGCGGCGCCGCCGCCACCGCCGATCGCCATGCCCGTCGATTTTCCGGTGAACCTGCGGGCGCAGCTGTTCCCGCAATGGGTGGATCAGAACAAGCGGATCACCTGGCCGAGCAACGACGGCTGCGCCACCGCGCCGGTGGCGACGACGCTGCCGCCGGGCATTGTGATCGATCGCTTCGGCGCCGAGGGCGGCAATTTCTTCAGCACGCCCGACCAGACCTTCGCCGCCCGTGCGATGCCCTATGTCTGCCCGCGCATGGCCTACACGGTGTACCGCCTGAAAAAGCCGCTGCCGGCCGAATCCTGCCAGGCCGTTGGCTGGTTCGGCGAACCGGGCGGCGCCCTGCAGTTCAAGACCGCGCAAAATGCCGCCGCACTGATCGCGGCCGGCATTATCGAGGCCGACCTCGCCGCCACCATTCGGGCCGGCTCGCCCTGCGCGCGATGATCACCCTCGTTCCGCCCTGCCTCGAACTCCTGCCCGGCTATGCCGCAGCACTGGCGCAAGGCTGGTCGCCCGACAACACGCGCGATGTCAGCGCCGAGCAGCTTGCCGCGCTGCGGGAGGACCCCGAGGGGTTCATCGACGGCCAGCTCAACCCGCCGCCCACGATCACCCTATGGGATGGGACCGAGGTGCCGCGGCTGCCCGGCTTCCGCCACTGGATCAGCGACGGGGAGTTCTGCGGCTCCATCGGGTTCCGCTATCAGCCCGGCACCGACGACCTGCCGCCCCATGTGCTCGGCCATATCGGCTACGCGGTGGTGCCGTGGAAGCGCGGCCGGGGCTATGCCGGGGCCGCGCTGGTGCACATGCTGGACGAGGCCCGCAAGATCGGAATGGGGCGGGTGATGCTCACTTGCAGCGCGAGCAACCTGATCTCGCGGCGGGTGATCGAAAGGGCCGACGGCGTCTATGAGCGCAGCTTCGACCATCCGGCGTTTCCCGGAGATACCGATCTTGTGTTCTGGATCACCCTCGCCGGTTAACCCGCTGATATAGTATCTTTAAACGGCTCAACCGAACTTGCGTTCGCTGTTCGATCCAGACACCGGCTTGCCGGCCGCGAAGCGCACCGCCTCATCGGCCGCCCGCATCAGGGCGCGCGCCTTGGCGCGACATTCCTCGTGCTCGGCGACGGGATCGGAATCGGCGACCACGCCGGCGCCGGCCTGCACGTACATGACTCCATCCTTCACCACCGCGGTGCGCAGGGTGATGCAACTGTCCATCGTCCCGTCGGCGGCGAAATAGCCGACGCAGCCGCCGTAGATGGCGCGCCGCGAAGGTTCCAACTCGTCGATGATTTCCATCGCCCGCACCTTCGGCGCCCCGGAAAGCGTGCCGGCCGGGAAGCCCGCCGCCAGCGCGTCGATCGCGTCGAGGCCGGGGCGGATCTTGCCCTGCACGTCCGACATGATGTGCATGACGTGGCTGAAGCGCTCGATGGCGAAAGACTCCGTCACCCGCACGGTGCCGATTTCGGCGACGCGGCCGACGTCGTTGCGACCGAGATCGAGCAGCATGAGATGCTCGGCGCGCTCCTTAGGGTCGGCCAGCAGTTCGGCTTCCAGCGCCTGGTCCTCCTCATTCGTATTGCCGCGGCGGCGAGTGCCGGCGAGGGGGCGGATGGTGACGGTTTCGTCACGCAGGCGGACCAGGATTTCCGGGCTCGACCCGATCACCGAGAAGCCGCCGAAATCGAGGAAGAACATGAACGGGGCCGGCGAAATGCGGCGCAGCGCGCGGTGGAGCGACAGCGGCGGCAGGGAGAACGGCCCGGCGAAGCGCTGCGACAACACGACCTGGAAGACATCGCCGGCGGCAATATAGTCCTTCGCCCTGAGCACCGCGTCGATGAAGCCTTGCCGGGAGAAGTTGGATTGCGGCTCCTCCAGCGGCGGCAGCATCACCGGGGGTGCCGCCATCGGCACCGGGCGCTGCATCGCGGACTCGGCGGCCTCAAGCCGCGCCTGGGCAAGCTCCCAGGCGGCGGCGGCGCTCACCCCGTCGCGCGGGTAAACCGGGGCGGCGAGGGTCAGCAGATCGGTGACGTTGTCGAAAATCGCCCACAAGGTGGGGCGGCCGATCACCGCTTCCGGCACGCCGATCACGTCGGGGTTGGCGTCCGGCAGGCGCTCCATCAGGCGCACCATGTCGTAGCCGAGATAGCCGACCAGCCCGCCGCACATCGGCGGCAATCCGTCCGGAAGGTCGAGCCGGCATTCCGCGACCAGCGCGCGCAGGCTTTCGAGCGCAGCGCCAGATGAGGTCCGGCTCCAGGCCGATGATCGAATAGCGGCCGCGCGAGGCACCACCTTCGACCGATTCGAGCAGGAACGTATTCGGCCGGCCATGGGCGAGCTTGAGGAAGGCCGCGACCGGGGTTTCGAGGTCTGCGACATCGCGGTGCCACAGCAGCCGGGCGCGGCCGGCATCGTAGTCGGCGCGAAAATCGGCGAAGCTGGCGGAGTGTGGGTTCATGGTCGAAATCAATCGACTTGGGCGATGCTGTTGAACACCGGTGTGTTGACCTTCGGCGCCGCGCGGTTGCGCAGCGCGACCGTCAGCAGGCTCTGGACGTCGTTGGCGATCGCCTCGCCAAGCTGGTCGCGGGTTTGGCTGAAGCCGGCGGTGTCGGCGGCGGCATCGGGCGGTTGGATCTCGCGCAGCACCGCGACGATGAACCCGTCGGCGGTCTCCACCATCGTCGCCTCGCCGGGCTTGAGCTGGAACAGCGGTGCGATCAGTTGCGGCGGCACCGTCTCGGCGCCGGTGGCACGTCCGGCGGGGGGCAACAGCCGGGGCGTGAGACCGGCGGCGGCGATGTCCATCGGCCGACCGGCTTTCAACGCGGCGAGGATGGCGGCCGCCGCGGTTTCCTGGGCATGGCGAATGGTATCCTGCGTCCAATCGGCGCGCACGGCGTCGGCGACCTCGGCGAAGGGGCGGGCGAGCGGGGCGATGATCTCATCGAGCGCGACGGCGAAATAGGCCGGAGTGCCACCGGCGTCGCGCGGGCCTTCGGCGAGATGCGCCGGCTGATCCTTCTTCATCGCGAACACCGCCTGGATGACGGCCTGGCGCAGCGCATCGCCGCCAGGGATCGGGGCGGGGGTGCCGTCCAGCGCATTGCCCATCGCGTCGAGCGTGCCCATCGCCGCGGCGAGGCCAAAATCGCTGGGGAGTTCATCGAGCGGCGTGCCGCCGGCCAGCATGTCCTCGATCTTGGCCGAGCGCTCGAACACCAGATCGGCCGCCTTGTCGGCGACGATGCGGGCACGCAGATCGACCCGCACGTCGTCCAGGCTCTTCGAGACGCTCGGCTGCACCGCAGTCACCTTGAAGACATGCCAGCCGAGTGCGCTTTTCACCGGCGGCGCGACGGTGTTGCCGGTCGCCGTGAAAGCAGCGGCCGCGAGTTCGGGAGCGGGGATTTCGCCGCGCGTTGCCATCGCCAGTTCGACCGCCGAGGCGTTGTCCTTCTGCATCGCCGCCCAGTCGGCGCCGCCGGCCCAGGCCGTCTGCAGACGGGTTGCCTCCGCCTCGTCCGGCGCAAGAAGCACCTGCAACGATCGCCGCTCCGGCTGACGGAATTCGGCTCCGCGTGCGGCATAGGCCTGGGCGATCTCGTCCTCGGCAACCTGCACGTCGCGTCCGATGATTTCGGGCGAGAGCACCGCGATCCTGGTCCGCCGGCGCTCGGGGATGGAGTATTGCGCCAAATGGTTGTCGTACCAGCGCTGCAATTGCGCCTCGCTCGGCGCCTCGGGGGCGGCGGCCTCGGCGAACTGCAACTCGACCATCTCGGCGACGCGCTTTTCCTGCTGGAAGGCGAAGACCTCGCGGTTCAGCAGGTCCGGCACGATGACGCTGCTGCGGATTGGCTCGATGAGTTGGCGCTGCGCGAGATCGGCCCGCATCATGGCGAGAAAGCGCGGTTCGCTGAGGTTGTTGTTGCGCAGCACGGCGTTGAGCACATTGCGGTCATATTGTCCGCTCGGGCCGCGGAAGATCGCCATCTCGCGGATCGCCTGGAGCAGCGCAGGGTCGGGCACTGCGATGCCGAATTGCTGCACCGCGTTATCCATCGCCGCGCGGGTGATCACCTGCTCCAGCGCCTGCCCGGCGATCGCCTTGCGCATTTGCGGCGTCGCGTCGACTTTGCCGCCGAACATCCGGGTCACCTGGTCGAGCTGACGGCGATACGCCTCTTGCACCTCCGGCAGTTCGATCTTCTGCCCCGCGACGGTGGCGACCGAGGTATCGACACCGACGTTCTTTACCACGTCGCCCACGCCCCACAGGACGAATACGCCGACCAGGAGGGCAAAGAACACCTTGGCAACCCAGGTGTCGAGGTGGCGGCGGAAAGTTGCGAGCATTAGATGGTCCCGTCAGCGATGAGCCGCAACATACGGGTGGCGCGTCCGGTTTGCCAGTGGAGCGGGTTTCGGATAGAGGCCCGAGGGGTTCGTGGGAGGATCAGCAATGCGCCATTTGATTGCCGGCAACTGGAAGATGAACGGATTGCGGGAGAGCGCGGCCGCCATCGCCGCCCCGCTGCGCGATGGCGCGAGCGGGCTCGGTTGTGACCTGCTGGTCTGCCCGCCGGCGACGCTGATCGCCGCGGTGGTGCATATCCTGGCGGGCTCGGGGGTCGCGGTCGGTGGGCAGGATTGCCACGCCAAAGTGTCCGGCGCCCATACCGGCGACATCTCCGCGGCGATGCTGCGCGATGCCGGCGCCTCCCATGTCATTCCCGGCCATTCCGAACGCCGCGCCGACCATGGCGAGAGCGATGCCGTGGTCCGCGCCAAGACCATGGCAGCGATTGCGGCCGGTCTCACGCCGATCGTCTGCGTCGGTGAGACCGAGGCGCAGCGGATGGCCGGGGAGCAGAACGCCGTGGTCGGCGCGCAGCTTGCGGGATCGCTGCCGGAGGGTTTTGCCGGGGTGGTCGCCTACGAGCCGGTCTGGGCGATCGGCACCGGCAAGACGCCGACCGAGGCCGATGTGGCCGCCATGCATGCCTATATCCGCGCCACTCTGGTGGCGCTTCTCGGCGCGAATGGGCAGGAAGTCAGCATCCTGTATGGCGGTTCGGTGAAGCCGGGCAATGCCGCGGCGCTGATGGGGCTGCCGGACGTCGGCGGGGCGCTGGTCGGCGGCGCGAGCCTCAATGCGGCGGATTTCCTAGCTATCGCCAAGGCGGCGGCGGGGTGAGATCAGGACGAAAGGAAGCGGTTCTTTTTTGAAAAAAAGAACCAAAAAACTTTCATCCTATTGCTCCGCTCTCTCAGCGGGGAGAGCGCAGCTGTGGATAAAAAGTTTCTGCTTCTTTTTTCAAAAAGAAGCGCTTCCTTCTTTGATTGGCCCGGGCCAAGCCGGTCAGTTGCCGCGGAACACCACCGTGCGGCTGAAGTGGAAATTCACGAACATCCCGGCCGCCGTACCAGCGGCGATTGCCAGCACCGGGTTCGTGGCGGCGATGTCGATGAAAGTCACGCACAGCGCGTAGGTGCCGCGGTTCAGCGCGAAGCCGATCAGGTTGACCGCGAGGAACAGCGCCCATTGCCGGTGCATCGGCCCGGTGCCGCGGCCACGGAAGGTCCATAGCCGGTTGATCAGCCAGGTCGTGGTGGCCGCGGTGAGATAGGCCGCCGCGCCCGCCCAGTAGAGGCCGATCGCGGCACGGCCGGCGTAGACGGTGGCGTTGTCGACCACGAAGCCGATGCCGCCGACGGTGCCGAAGCGGAGGAATTCCAGGATGAGGGCGCGGGAGGGCAGGCGCATGGGGCGGGCTCGTCCTGGTGATGGCCGTTCATAATGCGCATATGGCCGTGGGGCCATGGGGCGGTACGGCGCTTGCTTGGAGAGTGAGCGGCTGGCATCGTCTACCGACGGTCACATCACAGGAGGGCATCATGCTTCGACGGGGTTTCATGGCGGCGGGCGCTGCCAGTCTGGCATTGCCGAGCATTGGGCGCGCCCAGGGGGCGTCCACACTGCGGTTCATCCCGCAAATCGATCTCGCCTTCCTCGATCCGCATTGGACCACGGCCTACGTGACGCGCAACCATTCCTACATGGTGTTCGACACCCTGTTCGGCCAGGATGCTAAGTTCAACTACACCCACCAGATGCTGGCCGGTCACGTCGTTGATCCCGAGTTCAAGCTGTGGAAGCTGACCCTGCGTGACGGGCTGATGTGGCACGATGGCGAGCGCGTGCTGGCGCGGGACTGCGTGGCCTCGATCAAACGCTGGGCAAGGCGGGACGCGATCGGCGAGGCGATGATGAGCGCCACCGACGAGCTTTCCGCGCCCGACGACAAGACCATCCAATTCCGCATGAAGAAGTCCTTCGCGCTGCTGCCGGCAGCACTCGGCAAGTCCCCCTCGCCGATGCCGGCGATGATGCCGGAGCGGCTGGCCAATACCGATCCCTTCAAACAGATCACCGAAATCATCGGCTCGGGCCCGTTCCGCTACATCCAGGACCAGCGGGTCGCCGGATCGCGCAACGTCTACCGCAAGTTCGACAAGTACGTGCCGCGCCCCGACGGTGCGATCGAATGGACCGCCGGGCCGAAGATCGTGCACTTCGACGAGGTGATCTGGACCACCATGCCCGATGACGGCACCAAGTCCGCAGCCTTGCAGAACGGCGAGCAGGATTGGTGGGAAAACCCCGGCAGCGATCTGCTGGCACTGCTCGGCAAGAACCCGAAAATCAAGCTGGCGATCCAGGACCCGACCGGTGGCGTCGAGATGATGCGGATCAACCACCTGCAACCGCCGTTCAACAACCCGGCCGTGCGCCGTGCCTTCATGTACGCGATCGACCAGTCCGAGTTCATGCAGGCGATCGTGGGCGACGATCCCTCGATGTACTACACGCCGCTCGGCATGTTCTGCCCCAAGACGCCGATGGCCAGCGACGACGGGCTCGAACCGTTGAAGGGCAAGCGCGACTACGCCAAGGTCAAGGAGATGCTGAAGGCGGCCGGCTATAACGGCGAAAAGACGGTGCTGATGGTGCCGACCGACTACGTCGCGCTGAAGGCGATGGGTGACGTGATGGCCGATGTGATGAAGCGGGTCGGCATGAACGTCGATTACGTCGCCACCGACTGGGGCACCATGCTGCAACGCCGCAACAAGAAGGACCCGGTGGAGCAGGGCGGCTGGAGCGCCTTCATCACCGGATGGGCCGGCACCGACCATTTCAGCCCGCCCGCCCATATCGCGCTGCGGGGCAACGGCGATCAGGCGAGCTCCTGGCCGGGCTGGTGCACCAGCCCCGACCTCGAACGCCTGCGCAACGCCTGGTTCGACGCGCCGGACCTCGCCGCCCAGCAGGCGATCTGCCGCGAGATGCAACTCGCGGCGATGCGCGACGTGCCCTATTATCCGCTCGGCCAGTTCCAGGCCCCGACCGGGCATCGCACGGATATCACCAACGTCAACAGCGGGTTCGCCACGTTCTGGAATGTCAGGCGCGCCTGAGCCGTATTCTGGAGTGCGCAGAATTCTGGGGTGTGCAGACGTCCCGACTTGGGCTCTAGTAGCGCAAAGCGCCCCGGCCGATGGCCGGGGCGGCATTGGATAGGAAGGAAGACCAAGCTTCATGTGGGCCTACGCCATCCGGCGCATCATCGCCACCATCCCTGTCATGGGAATCGTGGCCCTGTTCGTGTTCAGCCTGCTGTATCTCGCTCCCGGCGATCCGGCGGCGATCATCGCGGGTGACCAGGCGACGCCCGCCGACGTGGAGCGCATCCGCGCCTCGCTCGGGCTCGACCGGCCGTTCCTCGTGCGGTTCCTCGAATGGTTCTGGAACGTGCTGAACGGCGATCTCGGGGTATCGATCTTCACCAACCTGCCGGTCGCGCACATGATCAAGCAGCGCATCGAGCCGACGCTGTCGCTGATGGTGCTGACGCTGACGTTTGCGATCAGCTTCGCCGTGCCGATGGGCGTGGTGGCGGCCTGGAAGCAGGGCCAGTGGATTGACCGCATGGTGATGGTGGTCGCCGTGCTCGGCTTCTCGGTGCCGGTATTCGTGGTCGGCTACGTGCTGGCCTACACCTTCGCCTTGCAACTCGACTGGTTCCCGGTGCAGGGCTACACGCCGATTTCGACCGGGTTCGGCCCGTGGATCAACAATCTGGCGCTCCCCGCGGTGGCGCTCGGCAGCGCCTTCATCGCCCTCCTCGCCCGCATCACCCGGGCGACCATGCTGGAGGTGCTGAGCCAGGATTACGTGCGCACCGCCAAGGCCAAGGGCGTGGATCAAAAGACGATCCTGTTCGTCCATGGCCTCAAAAACGCCGCGGTACCGATCGTCACCATCATCGGCCTCGGTTTCGCCGGGCTGATCGGCGGCGCGGTGGTGACCGAGAGCGTGTTCGCCATCCCCGGCGTCGGCCGCCTCGTGGTCGATGCCATTTTGCGGCGTGACTACCCGGTCATCCAGGGCGTCGTGCTGATGTTCTCCTTCGTCTACGTCATCGTGAACCTGGGCGTTGACCTCCTTTACACCGTGTTCGACCCGAGGATCCGTTACTGATGAGCACGACAATTTTGGGCCTCAACGCGGCGGGCGTGATCGCCGCCGTCGATCTCGCCGAGGTGCTGCCGCCGCGCAAGGTGCGCGGCCGGGTAGGCATGTTCATCCATCGGCATCCCACGATTTTCGTCGGTGGCCTGCTGCTGTTCATCATCCTGTGCATCGGCGTCTTCGCGCCCTTCCTCGGTACGGTCGATCCGACGGCACTGGCCCCGGCGCGGCGGACCCGCCCGCCGCCGGATATCGTGGCGTGGGGAAGCTATTGGCTCGGCATGGACAAGCGCCCACCGCCGGTGCAGTTCCTGTTCGGCTCGGACATGCTCGGCCGTGACGTCTATTCGCGGGTGCTGTACGGAACGCAGATTTCGTTGCTGGTAGGGTTCTCGGTGGCGGTGGTCGCTTCGGTGATCGGCATGTTCATCGGGTTGACCTCGGGGTTCATTCGCGGCGTCGACACGGTGGTGATGCGGGTGATGGACGGATTGCAGTCCATCCCCGGTATTCTGTTGGCGATCGCGCTGATGGCGCTCACCCGGGCCAGTGTGCAGAACGTGATCGTCGCCATCGCGGTGACGCAGATCCCGCCGGTGGCCCGTCTGGTGCGCTCGGTGGTGCTGAGCCTGCGCGAGCAGCCTTACGTCGAGGCGGCGGTGGCGGCGGGAACCCGCATGCCGATGATCATCATCAAACATATTCTGCCCAACACCCTGGCCCCGGTTTCGGTGCAGGCGACCTTTATTTGCGCTTCGGCCATGCTGACCGAGGCGACGCTGTCGTTCATCGGCGCCGGAACGCCCCCGATCATTCCCTCCTGGGGCAACATCATGGCCGAGGGCCGCGCGCTGTGGCAGGTGAAGCCCTACATCGTGTTCTTCCCGGCGGCGTTCCTGTCGATCACCGTGCTGGCGGTGAACCTGCTCGGCGATGGGCTGCGCGACGCGCTCGACCCGCGGCTGGCCAAAAGGATCTGAACCGATGGCCCTGCTCGAAGTAGAAAACCTGCAAACCCATTTCGGCACCATCGACGGCGTGGTGCGCGCCGTCGAGGGCCTGTCCTTCCATATCGACGCCGGCGAGACGGTGGCGATCGTGGGCGAGTCGGGCTGCGGCAAGTCCGTCACCTCGATGTCGATCCTGCGGCTGATCCAGGAGCCGCCGGGCAAGATCGCCGGGCGCATCACCTTCCAGGGGCGTGACCTGCTGTCACTGCCCGACGTCGAGATGCGCAAGATCCGCGGGAAGGACATCTCGATGATCTTCCAGGAGCCGATGACCTCACTGAACCCGGTGCTGTCCGTTGGACGGCAGATCGGCGAAACGCTGCGGCTGCACGAGGGGCTGTCGGCTGTGGATGCCGAGAAGCGCTCGATCGACATGCTGAACCTGGTCGGCATCCCCGAAGCCGCGCGCCGGGTGAAGGAGTATCCGCACCAGCTCTCGGGCGGCATGCGCCAGCGCGTGATGATCGCCATGGCGCTGGCCTGCAACCCACAATTGCTGATCGCCGACGAGCCCACCACGGCGCTCGACGTGACCATCCAGGCCCAAATCCTCGACTTGATGCGCGACCTCAAGAAGCGCGTCGGCGCGGCCATCATGCTCATCACCCATGACCTCGGCGTGGTCGCCGAAATGGCCGACCGGGTGGTGGTGATGTATGCCGGCCGCAAGGTGGAGGAGGGCACGGCGATCGAGATTTTCGGCAATCCGCAGCACCCGTACACCCGCGGCCTGCTCGGCGCGGTGCCGAAACTCGGCTCCTCGCTGCACGAGACCGGGCGCTCCAAGCTGACCGAGATCGGCGGCCTGGTGCCGAGCCTGAAACAGAAAATCGTCGGCTGCGCCTTCGCCGGGCGGTGTGGGCTGGTAACCGACGTGTGCCGGCAGATCACGCCGGCGGTGGAGGCGAAGCGGCCAGGCCATCTGGTCGCCTGCCACCACGCCGAGCGGAGTCTGGCGGCATGAACGCGGTGACCAGGCCACTTCTCGAAGTCAACGCACTGAAAAAGCACTTCCCGCTCAAGGGAGGGCTGTTCGGCCTGAACCGCGGCAAGGTGTATGCGGTCGACGGCGTGTCGTTCTCGATCGCCAAGGGCGAGACGCTCTCGCTGGTGGGCGAATCGGGCTGCGGCAAATCGACCGTGGGGAAGGCGATCCTGCGGCTTTATCCCATCACCGACGGCGAGGTGTTCCTCGACGGCGAGCGCATCGACAACGTCTCGGCAAGCAAGCTGCGGCCGATGCGCCGGCGCGTGCAGGTGGTGTTCCAGGACCCGTTCTCCTCCCTCAACCCCCGCCAGCGCGTGCGCGATATCATCGCCGAACCGATCGTGAATTTCGAACGCGGGCTGTCGTCGTCGCAAATCGATGACCGGGTTGCCGCCCTGATGGACAAGGTTCGCCTGCCCCGTGACGCCATGCATCGCTGGCCGCACGAATTCTCCGGCGGCCAGCGTCAGCGCATCGGCATCGCCCGAGCACTGGCGCCTGGGTCCGACCTCATCATCTGCGACGAGGCGGTTTCGGCCCTCGACGTGTCGGTGAAGGCGCAGATCATCAACCTGCTGTCGGACCTCCAGGACGAACTCGGCCTCGCGCTGCTGTTCATCAGCCACGATCTTGCCATCGTCGAACATCTCACCCATCGCGTGGCGGTGATGTACCTCGGCAAAATCGTCGAGGTGGCCGACCGGCGAACCTTGTTCGCCACCCCCCACCACCCCTACACCCGCGCCCTGCTCTCCGCCGTGCCGGTGCCCGACCCGACAGTCAAACGCAGCCGCATCATCCTGCGCGGTGACGTGCCGAGCCCGATAAACCCGCCCTCCGGCTGCCGCTTCCACACCCGCTGTCCCTTCGTGCACGACCGTTGCCGCACCGAGGAGCCCATGCTGCGCAAAGTCGCCACCGGCGGCATGTCCGCCGGCCACCTGGACATCGTGCCGGAAACAGTGCCGTCCGCGGCCTGACGGGCGGTAGGAAAGGCGAGGGGCGCTGGCCCCTCGACCCCCGCCAGGGGGCGACCCCCTGGACCTCATGCATTTGAAGGAATGACGCTGGCTAAGAGAGGGGGCCAAATCAGTGGTCGCAACCACGGAGATGGCCCCCTCTCTTAGCCAGCGTCCTCTTAAACGGATGGGTTCTGGGGGATCATCCCCCAGCGGGGGCCAGGGGCAGCGCCCCTCGCCTTCGATCGGGATTGACTCACGCACTACCGAAAGAGTGGCAGCTACGCGAT
>JAPLOH010000232.1 GCA_026400845.1 Alphaproteobacteria bacterium | reverse complement strand
CACATCCATCAGCCCGAAAATCAGGCTGAGCCCCGCCGCCACCAGCGCGTAAATCAACCCCATCAACAAGCCGCCCACGGCAACCTGCAAAATCGTCTCGACCGTCATGCCGCAGCTCCGGCGGCGGGCAAGGGGCGCGCGGGAGGAAGGAAGGCGGGGGCTCCGCCCCTCGACCCCGCTAAGGGCTGAGCCCTTAGAACCCGTTCGTTTAAGAGGGGCAGGAGGGAGGGAGGGGGCCTACGCCGAGGTTGCAACATCGAGTTGGCCCCCTCCCTCCCTCCTGACCATTCCCTTAAGTGACGGGGTCTGGGGCCCACGGCCCCAGCGGGTCCAGGGCAGAGCCCTGGCCTTGCCTTCCTTCCCGCGCGCACCCTGCCGCTCGCCCGGATCAGCCGCCGACGTTCCAGACGGCTTCGCGGGCGGCCAGGTCGAACGGCCAGATGGTTTTGTAGGCGCCGTCGAAGACTTGCTGGATCACTGGGTTGCACAGGGTGTTTTGCCCGGTTTCGTCGAACTTCACGCCGGCCCAGGGCATGATGGTGGCGCTGCCCGGCATGTCGGTGGCGATGAGGGCTTTGCGGATGTCTTCGGGTTTGGCGGAGCCGGCGCGGTTGATGGCGTCGGCGAGGACCAGCAGCGCGGTGATTTCGCGGGACGTGTTGTCGTTCATGTCCTTGTTGTTGTGGGCTTTGTAGAGCCCGTTCACCACGGGGATGGCCGGGCGCAGCTTGTCGGCGTCGAGTGCGAAGGAGGAGCGGCTCATGGCGCCTTCGGCGAGCACGCCGGCGCCTTGCATGAAGGCGCTTTCCTGGAAGCCGGCGGCCTGGGCGAGGATGGCCTTGGGCTTGTAGCCGATTTCGTTCATCGCCTTAAGGATGAGGATGGCGTCGGACGTGTAGGAGGAGGGCAGCAGCACGTCGGCGTTGGCGGCCTTCAGCTTCTGTGCCTCGGTGGAGAGCGAGGGCGAGGAGGCACGATAGCGGATGTCGGCGGCGATGGTCATACCGGCGGCGGTCGCCAGCTTGCGCTGCACGTTCGAACTGTCGGTGCCGAAAATACTGTCCTCGTAGAACAGGGCGATGGATTTGGCGGGCTTGCCAGTTTTTTTCGCAATCTCGGCGAGGAAGTCGAACATGCCCTTGGTGAACATCTCGTCGTGCGGGCCGGTGCGGAAGAACCACTTGAGGCCGCGCTGGTTGAGGCTCGGCGAGGAGTTGTCGGCGGAGATGTAGGGCACCTCGTAGCGCTCGGTGACCTGGCTGATGGTGGCACCGGTGGCCGAGGTGTAGGAGCCGACGATGGCGACCGCCTTGTCCTGGGTGATCAGCCGCTCGGCCTCGGCGCGGGCCTTTTGTGGGTCGTTCTGGCTGTCGGCGAAGACGAGCTTGATCTTGGCGCCACCGAGCCGGTCGAGCCCGCCGCCCTTGCCCATGGCGACGCCGATCGGGGCATGGGTGTCGTTGATCATTTTCGCCGCCACCTCGTAGGCCGCCTTGGCATCGAGCCCGACTGCGGCGCCGTTGCCGGTGAGCGGATAGATGACGCCGATCACCACGTCGTCGGCGGCATGGGCGGTCCGACTTGGCGCTGCCAGCGCCCCGGCGCTGATTGCCCCGGTGCCGATGATGAACTGCCTGCGATCCATGTCCGAACTCCCTAAACAATCGCCTATCCGCACGTCCGCTCTGGCAAACGCCATGCCACGCGGCGGATGAGGCTCCCTGATGCGCAGGTTGCATGGCTTGCGCCGGTCGGCAAGCCTGCCGTCGCAAACTCGCGTCTTGCAAGCCGTGCTTTGGCCATACGTAATGGGGGAGAGGGGTGTGGCATGGCGGAAATTCGGATCGCGTTCAGGCAGGGCGGCAACAGCGGGCAGTTTACCCGCGAGGGTTGGGCCGACCCCGAGGGGCATGGAAGTTGGACGGAGGGACCTAACAGCCATCTGCGTTTTTCGGGCCTTTTCGCCGGGGTGCCCTATGCGGTGGCGATCGATCTCGGTCCTTATCTGGCGCCGCCGATGCTTGCCGCGCAGGCGCTGACGGTCAGCGTCAATGGCCATCTCTGCTTCGAGGACCGACTGAACGGTCCCTGCCAGATCCGCTTCACCATCCCCGCCGGGGCGATCCCGCCGGGCGGCCAGGCCGAGATGGTGCTGACCTGCTCCGACGCGGTGGCGCCGATGACACTCGGCACCGGGGCGGACATGCGTCGCCTCGGCTTCTCGGTGTGGCAGGTCACGCTGGAGGACCAGCCGGCGGTCGCTGCGGCTCCATTGGCCGTCCGGCCAGCCGAACCTGTTTTCGCGCCGGTGCCGCTCGGCATCGTCCCGCAGGCGCTGCCGGCGGTGGCGCCGCCACCGCCGGCGGCTCCCGCGCCAGGGCCGATCGAATTTCGTGCCGCCGGGACCTGCCCGCTCTGTGGCCAGGCCACAGAGTTCATCGCCCGCCGCGCCACGCCATTGCCCGAGCAATGGTACCCTAACTGGTTCCGCGACGGGTTGCGCTGCGCGAAGTGCGATTCTCTTCCGCGCGAGCGAGCGCTCTTCACCGTGGTCGAGCGGCTCTATCCGAATTGGCGGGACCTCGCGATCCATGAGAGCTCGCCCGGCGACCGCGGCGCCAGCCTGCGCTTCCGTCAGGAATGCCGCGGCTACGTCGAGACCCAGTACGACCCGGAACTCGGCTTCGGCAAAACCGACGCCGCCGGACGCTACCGCAGCGAGAACCTGGAGGCGCAGACCTTCCCCGGACAGAGCTTCGATCTCGTTATCACCCAGGATGTGTTCGAACATTTGTTCGAACCTGACAAGGCGATCCGCGAAATCGCCCGAACCCTGCGGCCGGGCGGTGCCTATATCATGACGGTGCCGATCGCCAACGAGGCTCGTCCGAGCAGCCGCCGCGCCGCCCGTACGTCGCAAGGGGTGAAGATGCTCGCGGAGGCGCAGTATCACGGCAATCCAGTCTCGGCCCAGGGCAGCCTGGTGACGATCGACTGGGGCTTCGATATCGTCGACTACCTCGCGGCCCATTCCGGGCTGTCGGTGTCGATGTTCTACTTCGACGACATCTCGCGCGGCATGCGGGCGATCTGCATGGAGGTGATCGTCTGCCGCAAGCTCGGGATGCCGCCGAGCCTGTAGGCCCGGCCTACAGCCGGACGAACACCAGCCCGGTCATCTGGAAGTAGTTCGGCACGTCATCACGTGCGGCAATCTGCCGGTAATATTCCTGCGAGCGTTCGAGCGAGAAGCCGCGTGTCCGGAGCGCCTCGACCCAGTACTCGCTGGGCTGGCAGTTGACGTGATTGTGCCCGTCCTGGCCGGGGACGGCGTGGGTCATCGCGACGATGCGGCCGTTGGCGAGGGTGTCGAGGTAGTGGTGCACTTTGCTGGGTGCGATGTGCTCGGCCACTTCGCAGCTCCAGGCCAAATCGACCGGCATGATGTAAGGGCCGGCCAGCAGGTCGTGCAGCGTGATCGGCACCACCGCGCGCTGGACATTGGACGCCAGCCCGTCGATGCCGTGCGCGTAGACGCCCTGCTTGTGGAAGAAGTGCACCGCATGCCCCTCGCCGCAGCCGACGTCGAGCATCGAGCGGATGGCGAAGCGCTCTATCAGGTAGCGCCACAGCTTCGGCGCGAAAGTGTTGGAATCGCCGTGGCGGATATTGCCGCCGAGGTCTGGCCGATTGGCGTCGATGACCGCGCTCATGGGGGTGCCTTTCGCTTTGCCGGCTTGGCCGGCCGTTCCGTTGACCGATCTCTACGATTGCGGAAGTGGTACCACAAGCGGTTCTGCTTCGTCCCCGTGCTGCAAGCGCTCTTCTCGCAGGCGCATGAACCGCTATGCTGCCGCTCTCCCGCCCCGCGAGCGCGATGTCCATGATGCTCACCCGACGCGCCTTGCTATCCACTGCCGCCGTGCTGGCGGCGACGCGTGGCCATGCGCTGGTGCCGCCGGCGCGCGGGGCACTGCTCACGGCGACCGATTTCCCGGGCGTCGACCCAACGGGCGTCGCCGACAGCACCGCCGGGCTGCGCGCCGCGGCCGCTGCGATCCCCGAGGAGGGCGGCGCGATCATGCTCCCGCCGGGCCGCTATCGGGTCTCCGACTCGATCCTGCTGCGCTCTGGCACCCGCGTGTTTTCGCCGGGCGGGACGACGATCTTCACCCAGGCCATGAGGGGCATGCTCGGCGTGGTGCATCCTGCCGAGGATTTCCGTGGTGCCGCGTTCGGCAACCTCAACCACGGCGCGAAAAACCTCGCTGACCACGACATCGCGATCGAGAACATCACCTTCGACTGGGGCACCGCCAACGGCTCCAACAGCCACATCCTGCGCTTCATCAGCGCGCGCCGGGTGCGGGTGCGCGATTGCGTGTTCACCGGGCAGCGCTACGGCGACGCGGTGGCCTTCCTCGCTTGCGACAACTGCACCGTGGAGGACTGCCACGCCGAGAACTTCGTCAACGCCGCGCTCGATGCCTGGCACGGCTGCACCCGGCTGCGCTTCCTCAACAACACCCTCGTCACCGGGCCAGGCTGCGTGCAGGTGATCAACGTGAACGGCATGGGCGACCGAGCGGAGAACACCACCTCCAGCGATTTCGTGATCACCGGCAACCAGATCACCCTGCGCGACTCGGCGGCGACCGCGATCTACCTCGGCACGCTGGCGACCGGGGCGAAGGTGGTGAACGGGCGGATCACCGACAACACCATCATCGGCGACCCGCGCCAGCGCGGCTACGGCATCGTCGGGCGTGGCCTCGGCGGACGGTTCATCGTGGCGGCCAACCATCTGATCGGGCTAGGCCCGGCACCGCCGATCTGGATGGACACCGGCTACTACGACGGCAAGACCGCGACGCCGACGCCGGATTGCGTGGTGGTGAACAACATCATCAGCGATGCCGAGGTCACCCAGGGGCCTTTCAACAAGGGCCATGCCGCGGCGATCGCGCTGACCGGGGACGGGCATTATTGTGCCGGCAATCGTATCGTCGGTGGCAAATACGAATGGCTGGTATGGAGCAACTCGGCCTCCACCGTGCTCGGTCCCAATCTCGGCTCCACCGGCAGTCTCGGCCGCTACGGCGATGACGGGTTCCACCACGCTTTGGTGCTGGATGCCGACCCGCAGAGCGGCGCCTGGCGGGTGCAGGGCGACCTCTCGGCCAGTGGCCGGCTGATCCTGCCCAACGTCCCCACTTCGCCGCAGGGGCTGCCCAAGGGGGCGGTGTGGAGCAACCGGGGCGTGCTCTCGGTGGTGCCCTAGCTTCCCACCTTCAGCGTCGCCACGAGCCCACGCAGGCAGGCGAGCACCGAGAGCGGCGTGAGCTTGCCGGTGCGGGGGTTCGCCTCGGACGGCACGTTCTCGACGGTCATGGTCAATCGCGCGGCGGCGGCCTCGACCTTGATGGTGTGGATGTTGCGGTCCACCCCCGGGTCCGCCCAGATGCGAACGGTGGTGCGCTGCGGCCCGATGCCGGCCAGCGCCAGGGCGGCGGCGACGTTGACGTTGGCGGGGAAGCCGGCTGCGGCGTCAAACGCGTTGCCCTCGAAAATGACAGTGGGCGTGGTGATCGCCAGCACGTCGATATTGTGCTTCACCAGATAGGGCGCGCCGACCAGCCCATTAGGCGGCTTGCGCGTCTCGATGGTGACACTGCTGACCTCGCCTTCCGCACAGGCGCGCACCGCGTCGAGCCCGAGCAGCGCGCCGGTCGGCACGATGATCCGCGCCCCGGTGGCCTTGGCACGCTCGATCAGGTGCATGCGCGGCAGCAACTGGCCGACCGAGCTGGGGATGAAGATCCGTCCGGCATCGATCGCCGGCAGTGCGATCTGTTCGAACACAGCGGCCGGGGCGGCTTCCACCACGATATCGGCGCGGGCGAGTTCGCCGAGGCCGACGATGTCGGGGATATTGCGGAAGCCGGCCAGGTTGGTGCGCGCCTTGGTGTGGTCCCGCGCGCTGACCGCGATGAGGCGCAACCCGTCGACGCCACGATCCAGCGCGCGCGCGAGATCGAGCCCGATGGCGCCGAGGCCGGCGATGGCGACTGTCAATGGCATGTCGAATGTCTCCGAAGGGGAGGTGGGGCGAACTACGGGGCTCGAACCCGCGACATCCAAGACCACAACCTGGCGCTCTACCAGCTGAGCTAAGTCCGCCATCCCCGAGGATGCAGCGTGCACCCACGGCGCGGCGTTTAGGCCCAACCCAAGCGGTTCGTCAATGCGTCACGACGCCCGGGCAGCATCGATTGCCGCATTGAGGGCACGAACGCCGCCGGCGGGGCCATCGGGGTGGTGCCACACGGCGCCCACCACGGCGAGGAAATCCGCCCCGGCCCGCACCAGGGGCGCACAATTGGCTGCGGTAATGCCGCCGATGGCGACCACCGGGATTTCCATCACCTCGGCCCACCATTGCAGGGTTTCGATATCCGCCTGGACCGTGACGTCCTTGGTCGCGGTGGGGAAGAATGCGCCGAACGCCACGTAGTCGGCGCCGGCCTCGGCGGCTTCCAGGGCGAGATGGCGGCTGTCGTGGCAGGTGACGCCCATCGTGAGGTCACCGAGGGTCTTGCGGGCCTCCGCCGCCGGGGTGTCGGTCTGGCCGACATGGGCACCGTCGCAGCCATGAGCGGCCGCGAGATCGGGCCGGTCGTTCATCAGGAAGGCGACCCCGCGCGATTGGGTGATGGGGCGCAGCGCGTCGATGGCGCGCTTCAAAGCATCGTCATCGACGTCCTTCAGGCGCAGCTGCACCGCCGCGACATCCCCGGCATCGAGCGCCAATGCCAGGGTGTCGGCGAATGTGGCGATCCCGAAGGCGGGGGGCGTGATCAGGTAGACCCGACACCGCTCACGCTCCGGGATTGCCTTGGACTCGGGCCGCTTGGATTTCGGCCGCCTGCTCACGCCTTGCCTTGGTAGATCTCGATGATCTTGGCCAGCATCGCCAGCGCCTCGGCCTTCGGGCGCTGGAAGGTGTTGCGGCCGATGATGGAGCCGTTGGCCCCGCCATCACGCAGGCCGCGGACTTCCTCGTAGAGCCCGTCGAGCCCCTTGGCCTCACCGCCCGAGAACACCACGATGCGCTTGCCGTTGAAGGCGGTCTGCACCACGTGCTCCACGCGCTTGGCCATTGTCGAAATGTCGATCTTCTGCGCCTCGTAGACCTTCTTCGCGGCATCGAGCGAGAGATGCGCGGTCGGCGGCTTCACCTTGATGATGTGGGCGCCCATGAGAGCGGCCATGTGCGCGGCATAAGCGCAGATGTCGACGGCGGTTTCGCCCGCCTTGTCGATCCCAGGGCCGCGCGGATAGGACCAGCACACCACCGCGAGGCCGGCCTGCTTGGCCTCCTCGGCGAGCTCGCGCAGTTCTTCCATCTGGTCGAACGCGTATTCGCTGCCGGGATAGATGGTGAAGCCGATCGCCGAGCAACCCAGCCGCAACGCATCATTGACGCTGGCGGTAACCGCCTGGTCCTTGGTGGTGGCGAGGCTGTTGGAGGAGTTCATCTTCAGAATGGTCGGGATCGCGCCGGCATAGCTGTCGGCACCGGCCTCGATCATGCCGAGCGGCGCGGCATAGGCGGAAAGCCCGGCCTCGATCGCCAACTGGAAATGGTAATGCGGGTCGTAGGCCGCGGGGTTGGGCGCGAAGGAGCGGGCCGGGCCATGCTCGAAGCCCTGGTCGACCGGGAGGATCACCAGCTTGCCGGTGCCGCCGAGCTTGCCCTCCATGAGGATGCGGGCAAGGTTGCCCTTGGTCCCCGGGTTGTCGCTCTCGTAATGGTCGAGAATTTTCTTCACGCGTTGGGTGATGCGCATGGGTGTCCTCTTTGCTCCGGGAATCCGTCCGCGCGTACTACCGCAGCGGCGGCACAATGTCACGTTGCAGCCATTCGGCGAGGCGATATGCCGCGCCGGGCTGCGCGAGATCGAGAGAATGCGGACGATGTGGCAATACGATGGCACCAATGTTGGCGGCTACCGACGCCACGGAAGCAAAGGCCGGACAGAAGCCGTCGAGGATGATGCCGGGTAGGCGGATCCTAAGCGCCGCCATCGCCATCCCCGGCGCGTCGGCACAGTCGAGCAGGGTCGGCGCCTCGCGGCCCGTCTCGGCCAGAACCGCGCCGATCAGCGCCCGCCACCAACCCGCGCCGGCATACAGCGCAGCACCCGGGCCGGAGACCAGCGTGACCGGCAGGCCCGGCCGCAAAGCCATGCGGGCGTGCTCGATCCCGTGAACGGTGACGGCTGGGGGCAACAACATGCTTGACGTTCAACCGCCTGGGGGCTTGAAACGCAACACAGAGTCATGAAGCGCGGAGGCGCATATGTCAGGCAGCCATGAGCCGGCCGGCGGCGACCCGGCATCCGAGGAGGCCGCCGCGGCGCGCCTTGAGCAAGCGCTCGAGCGGATCGCGGCGTTGACCGGGCGCGCGCCCGCGCTGCCGGCAGGCGGCGATTTGCGCGAAATTGCGGACAAGCTCGATGAGATGATCGCACGGCTGCGCGCCGGCCTTGGCGCGGACGAGAGCTAGGAGGAACGCGCGTGGCGCAGGTAACGGTCAAAATCAACGGCTTCTCCTATACGGTCGGCTGCGAGGATGGGCAGGAAGGACACCTGACGGCGATGGCGGAGCAGGTCGAGAGCCGCATCTCCAGCATCAAGGCGCTTGGCGGCAGTGCCAGCGAGTCGCGCCTGCTGGTGCTCGCCTCGCTGCTGATGGCCGATGAATTGCACGACATGAAGGCCGAGCTCGAGGCGACCCGCGCCGCCGCCCCGGTGCGGCTGCGTGCGGTAAAAAGCGAGGGCGAACTGGGAAAGCGCATGACACGGCTCGCCGCGCGCGCCGAACAGATTGCAGCGGACCTCGAACGGCCCTAGACAGAAGGTGGAGCTGCCGGGTGCGTCAGGTACTTCATCCCCAGGGCCAATAAGCAACTCCCGGGAACTGGCTCTGATGTGACCCTGGTCACATTACCTGGTGCCCACCTGCTCACGCAGGCCTTGGGAGGATGCGACGCCAACGGCCATGGTGGCTCCACCTGTTCAGGATATCCTCCGTGATTGATATCCAGGAGCGTAAGCGGATCGCCCGAATTGAGGCGATTGCGCTGCGCGACGGCTGCGATCCCGCGCTCGGCGCGGCGCTCGCGGCCCGTGTGCTCGCCGATCTGCCGCTACCGGCCGGTGCCGCCATCTCCGGCTTCTGGCCGATGAGCCGTGAGATCGACATCCGGCCCCTGCTGCACGCGCTCCACCAGTGCGGCCATCCGATCCTGCTGCCGGAGACGCCCAAGCGCGGCAACCCCCTGATATTCCGCCATTGGCACCCCGGCGCCCCGATGATCGCCGAACGCTTCGGCACCTTCCGGCCGGATGGGCCGATCGGCCTGCCGGAGGTGCTCTTCGTGCCCCTCCTCGCCTTTGACCGCACCGGCCGCCGCCTGGGCTATGGCGGCGGGTTCTATGACCGCACCCTGCCCACCCTGCCCGGCGCCCGGGCCATCGGCTGCGCCTATGCGGCCCAGGAGATGGACGAAGTGCCCGCCGACGCCTACGACGCCCGCCTCGACGCCATCGCCACCGAGCGCGGCATCATCTTCTGCGAAAGTCCCTGAATGCGCATCCTCTTCCTCGGCGACGTCGTCGGCCGCTCCGGCCGTGAGGCGGCCGGCGCCGCGCTGAAGCGGCTCAAACCGGAATTGCGCGTCGATCTCGCCATCGTGAACGGCGAGAACGCCTCGCACGGCTTCGGCCTCGCCCCCGACATGGCTCGCGCCCTGTTCGACGCCGGCGCCGACGTCGTTACGCTGGGCAACCACGCCTGGGACCGCAAGGAGCTCATCGGCACCATCGGCGATACCCCGCGCCTCATCCGCCCGCTCAACTTCCCACCCGGCACCCCCGGCGCCGGCTCCGTCACCGTCAGCCTCGCCGACGGGCGCAAGGCCCTTGTCGTCAACGCCATGGGCCGCCTCTACATGGACCCGCTCGACTGCCCGTTCCGCGCCACCGCCGTGGAACTCAACCGCTTCAAGCTCGGCAGCTCCGTTCAGGCCATCGTCATCGACTTCCACGCCGAAGCCACCTCCGAGAAAATGGCCTTCGCCCACTCCTTCGACGGCCAGGTCTCCTTCGTCGTCGGCACCCACACCCATTGCCCCTCCGCCGATCACCAAATCCTCCCCGGCGGCACCGCCTTCCAATCCGACGCCGGCATGTGTGGCGACTACGACAGCGTCATCGGCATGACCAAGGACGGCGCCGCCGCGCGCTTCTGGCGGAAAATGCCCGGCGAACGCCTCGCCCCCGCCGAAGGCCCGGCTACCGTCTGCGGAACCCTCGTCGTAACCGACGACACCACCGGCCTCGCGACAGCCATCCACCCCCTGCGCCTCGGCGGCCGTTTGTCGCAAACCCTCCCGCCGGTGTAGAAGCCGCGGCGTTGCGGCGGGACGGTAAGGCTAGGCCAGGGGCTCTGCCCCTGGACCCCGCTAAGGGCTGAGCCCTTAGAACCCTTTCGTTTAAGAGGGTTCTGATTGCAGGAGGGGGCCAACTCGGTGGTTGCAACCACGGAGTAGGCCCCCTCCTGCAATCAGAACCATTCCCTTAAGTGATTGGTTCCAAGGGGCTATGCCCCTTGGCGGGTCCAGGGCAGAGCCCTGGCCTTCCTTCCCATCCTCCGCAGCACCGCAGTTTCAGCACCGAGAGGGGACGGCATGGCCGGGCATTCGCAGTTCAAGAACATCATGCATCGCAAGGGGGCTCAGGATGCCAAGCGGGCCCGGGCGTTTGCGAAGTTGATTCGCGAGATCACGGTTTCGGCCAAGCAGGGGCTGCCTGATCCGGCGGCGAATCCGCGGTTGCGGGCGGCGGTGGGGGCGGCGCTGAAATCGAACATGACGCGCGACACCATCGAGCGGGCGATCAAGAAGGCCACCGGGGCGGCGGGCGGCGAGGATTACGTCGAGGTGCGCTACGAGGGCTACGGCCCGGCGGGGGTGGCGGTGATCGTCGAGGCGCTGACGGACAACCGCAATCGCACGGCGGGCGAGGTGCGCAACGCGTTTGCCAAGCATGGCGGGGCGCTGGGGGAGACCAACAGCGTTTCTTTTATGTTCGCGCGGCTCGGCGTGGTGCGCTATCCGGCCAATGTGGCGGATGAGGATGCGATGCTGGAGGCGGCGATCGAGGCGGGCGCGGAGAATGTCGAGTCGGGGCCGGACGGCCACGAGGTGACGACGCCAATAGGCGATTTCTTCGCGGTGCGTGATGCCTTGGAGTCGCGGTTCGGCCCGCCCGAGTCGGCGAAGCTGGAGTGGCGGCCGTCGACGTCGGTGACGTTGGATGAGGACAGGACGCGGTCGGTGATGAAGCTGATCGACGTGCTGGAGGACAGCGATGACGTGCAGAACGTGTACGCCAATTTCGAGGTCCCCGAGGACGTGATGGAAAAGCTGTCGGGTTAGGAGGCGAATTGGCGCGGTTGTTGGGGCTTGATCCCGGGTTGCAGTTTACCGGCTGGGGCCTGGTCGAGGTGGACGGCAACCGGCTGCGCCATATCGGTGACGGGGTGATCGCTACCGTCGCCTCCGAAAGCGTGCCGGAGCGGCTGAAAATGCTGCACGAGGCGTTGACCAAACTGATGGCGGAGCTGCGGCCGGACGAGGCGGCGGTGGAGGAGACCTACGTCAACCGCAACGGGGCGGCGACGTTGAAGCTCGGCTATGCCCGTGGGGTGGCGCTGCTGGCGCCGGCGCTGCTGGGCATTCCCGTGGCGGAATATGGCGCCAAGACGGTGAAGAAGGCGGTGGTGGGCACCGGTAACGCGGACAAGGAGCAGGTGCAGATGATGGTGCGCCGGCTGCTGCCGGGCTGCCTGATCCGCCGCGCCGATGCGGCGGATGCGCTGGCGGTGGCGATCTGCCATGCGCATCATCGGGCCACGCGCAACCGGGTGCTGGCAGGAACGGTGATGGCATGATCGCGAAGCTGACCGGGCGGATCGAGGCGCTGGAGGACGGGCGCTGCATCGTCGATGTCGGCGGCGTCGGGTATCTCGTGCATGCCTCGACGCGGACGCTGTCGGCGCTGCCCTCCGGCGGCGTCGCGAGCCTGTTGATCGAGACCAACGTCCGCGAGGATGCCATTGTTCTTTATGGATTTTCCGAAAGTGCCGAGCGGGACTGGTTTCGTTTGCTGACGACCGTGCAGGGGGTCGGCGCCAAGGTGGCGCTGTCGATCCTCTCGGCACTGTCGCCGCGCGAGTTGATCGCGGTGATCCAGGCCGGCGACCGCGGCGGATTGACGCGGGCGCCCGGCGTGGGGGCCAAGCTCGCGGTGCGTCTGCTCACGGAACTGCGCGAGAAGGCGGGCGCCATGCCGGCCGGGATCGGCTTCTCCCCGGTGTTGCCGCCGCCGGTTGGTGGGGTAGAGGCGGACGCGCTGTCGGCGCTGGTCAACCTCGGCTACCGGCGGTTCGAGGCGCAGGCGGCAATTGCGCGGGCGATGGAGCGGCTAGGCGACAATCCGGGGCTCGATGCGTTGATCCGTGACGGGCTGAAGGAGATGGCGCGGTGAGCGAGAACCGCACGATCTCCTCCGCGCGGGCCGACGAGGATGCCGCCGAGGCCACGCTGCGGCCGCAGACGCTGGCGGATTTCACCGGCCAGAAGGCGAGCCGGGAAAATTTGGCGATCTTCATCCAGGCTGCGCGCTCCAGGGGAGAAGCCCTTGATCATGTTCTTCTTCACGGCCCACCGGGACTCGGCAAGACCACCTTGGCGCAGATCGTGGCGCGCGAACTTGGCGTGGGATGTCCATCGACGAGATCCATCGCCTGCAACCGGCGATCGAGGAGATCCTGTATCCCGCGATGGAGGATTTCCAGCTTGACCTCATCATCGGCGAAGGGCCGGCGGCGCGCTCGGTGCGGATCGATCTCGCGCCTTTCACCCTGGTCGGCGCGACCACCAGGGCCGGGCTGCTGGCCACCCCGCTGCGTGACCGCTTCGGCATTCCGCTCCGGTTGATCTTCTACACCCCGGAGGAGTTGAAGCTGATCGTGGCGCGGGGCGCGCAGAAGCTCGGCTTCAACCTCACCGATGAGGGGTCGACCGAGATCGCGCGGCGCAGCCGCGGAACGCCGCGCATCGCCGGACGGCTGCTGCGCCGGGTCAGGGATTTCGCGCTGGTGGAGGGGCAGGACCCGGTGGACCGCGCCATCGCCGATGCGGCGCTGACCCGGCTCGAGGTTGATCGCATCGGGCTCGACGCGATGGACCACCGCTATCTCCGCCGCATGGCCGACCATCACGGCGGCGGGCCGGTGGGGGTCGAGACTCTTGCGGCCGCGCTGGCCGAGGCGCGCGACACGCTGGAGGATGTGATCGAGCCATATCTGATCCAGGAGGGGCTGATCCTGCGCACCAATCGCGGGCGGATGCTGGGGGAGCGCGGCTGGCGCCATCTCGGCCTCACCCCGCCGACCGGCAGCCAGCCGCAACTCGACCTGCTCTCTGACGATACATGAGCCGTGTGGATGAACCTTAATTCCGCCGCCGGCAGCGCGCACCGCCATCGCCTGCGGGTCTATTACGAGGACACCGATGCCGGCGGGGTGGTTTATCACGCCAACTACCTGCGCTTCGCCGAGCGGGCTCGCACCGAGGCGCTGCGTGACCTCGGCATACCGCACGCGGAAATGGTATCACAGCATGGACTTATGTTCATGGTGCGGCGCATCAAAGTGGACTATCTCGGATCGGCGAAACTCGACGATTCGCTGATTGTCACCACCGATACGCTGGATGTCGGCGCGGCCACGGCCACGCTGCGTCAGGTGTTCCGGCGGGAGGACGAGCAACGGATGCTGGTGGCGGCCGATATTCAGCTTGTCTGTGTGCGTCTCGCCGATCAGCGGGCGGCGCGTATGCCGGCCCGATGGCGCGCTGCGCTGGCGGGGTTGGTTGGCGGGGTTGGTTGAAGGACTCGAAAACGCCTCGAACGGGGCGCAATGACGCCATGGTCTACCGTCATGGTTGGGCCTGTGCGAGGGGATTGATGCAGTGAACCGAGCGGTCGATGCGGTGAATCTCGGGGCATCCGGGATCGACATGTCGTTGTGGGGCCTGTTCGTGCAGGCGGACATCGTCGTGAAGATCGTCATGCTGATGCTGATCGTGGCCAGCGTCTGGGTCTGGGCGATCGTGTTCGAGAAAGTGGCGTCGATCCGTCGCGCGAATCGCCGGGCGGACGCGTTCGAGGACAAGTTCTGGTCGGGCGGCAGTCTCGATGCGCTGTTCGACGAGGAGGGCCAGGAGCCCGCCCACCCGATGGCGACCGTGTTCGCCGCCGCGATGGCGGAATGGCGGCGCAGTGCCAAAACATTGTTCACCGATGCGGTGCGCCGCTCGGTGCAGGAGCGGGTGGAGCGCGCGATGGCGGTGGCCGTGCAGCGCGAGATGGACCGGCTGGAGCGCTGGATGGTGTTTCTCGCCTCCGTCGGCTCCACGGCGCCGTTCATCGGGCTGTTCGGCACCGTCTGGGGCATCATGCACTCATTTTCGGCGATCGCGACGATGCACAATACCAATCTCGCGGTCGTGGCGCCGGGCATCGCGGAGGCGCTGTTCGCAACCGCCATCGGCCTGGTGGCGGCGATCCCGGCGGTGCTCGCCTATAACAAGATCAGCAGCGACCTCGCCCGCTTCGCTGGCCGCCTCGAGAGCTTCGCGACCGAGTTCGGCGCGATTTTGTCCCGCCAGTCCGAAGAGCGCTGAGCATGGCCTCGGCGCTTCAGGGCAAGCGAGGCCGGCGGGGAGGGCGCTACGCGCCGCTCGCCGAAATCAACGTGACACCGATCTGCTCATCATCTTCATGGTCACCGCGCCGCTGATGAGCAGCGCGGTGAACATCGATCTGCCGAAGGTGTCGGCGACGCCGATCAACCAGGACAGCGAGCCCTTGAAGGTGCAGGTCAACGCCGAGGGCAAGGTGTTCCTGCAGGACGAGCCGATCGAACTCGCCGATCTGATCGTCAAGCTTCAGGCGATCGCCAAGGACCAGAAAGACCGTCGCATTTTCGTTCGCGGCGACCGGACCAACACCTATGCCCGCATGCTCGAAGTGATGGCGACGATCATCCAGGGCGGCTTCACCAAGGTGGCGCTGATGACAGATCCCTCCGGCGCGTCAGGCACCGCGGTGCCCGCCCGTCCGCCGGGCCGCTGAGGCGGCCGGACGGCTGCCATGACACCCCTGCTCAAGCGCGGCGCGATGATCTCGGCGGCGGCCCACGTGGTGATCGCCGTCGTGTTGCTGTTCGGCATCACCATCGCCCTGCCGAAGGACGAAGAGAAGCCGATGGAGGTCGAGCTTGCCGCCGAGCCGGGCGAGCAGCCACAGGACGCGACCAAGGCCGAGAAGCCGGCAGAGGTGCCCGCCACCGCCAAGCTGCCCGATCCCGTGCCGGCACCGCCGGCCGAGGAGAAGCCCAAGCCGACGCCGCCGGAACCGACGCCTCCCCCGCCGCCGCCACCACCGCCTCCCCCGCCGCCAACGCCCACGGAGACGCCCCCGCCGCCGACGCCGCAGCCGGCCCCGCCGCCCCCTCCGGCGGAGCCGACGCCCGCGCCGGTGCCGCCGCCGCCTCCCCCGCCGCCGGCACCCCCCGCACCGCCGCAACCGGCGCCGCCGAGTCCCCCGTTGCCAGTGCCGCCGCCCCCAGTGCCGCCCCCCCCGGCGCCGCCGAGCAGCACCGCACAGCCGAACGTCACCAAAAACGCGACGCCGGACAGCAAGGAACTGGAGAACACGCTCGAGAAGTTCCGCGCCGCCCAGCGCCAGACCCAGCCGCCCACCGCCAGGCCCAATCCGACCCAGGGCGGCGCGCCGCAAACCGGCGGCAACCCCAAGGGCGACATCACTGCCTCGCTCAGCCAAGCTCAACGCGGCGCGATCGGCGACAAGGTGCGCGAGTGCTGGACCAAGGACCCCGGCGCGCTCGATGCTGAGAAGATGCAGGTGATGGTGACCGCAACGCTCGACCCGCGCGACGGCACCGTGCGTGTCGTCGAGCCGGCGGATGAGGAAAAGTCCCGGGTTGCGTCGGACCCCCGGCTGCGCGCCTTCTTCGAGCGCGCGCGCCGCGCCATCCTCGATCCGCGCTGCGGCCGCGAGCTGGTGGCCAAGGAGAAGCTGACCAGCACCGACGGGCCGAACAAGCTGACATTCCGTTTCCGGCCGTGACGCGCTATTTCACGCCCAACAGGTGACCCAGATGACGAAGGACGCCGCGATTCCCATGACATGCTATTTCGATACCAAGATCGGCCGGCGCGGCCTCGTCGCCGGGTCGGCCTCCATGATCGCCGCCCCGACGCTTTGGGCCCGGCCCGCCCAAGCCCAGGCCACCGCGGTAATCGACGTCGATAAAGCCCGCACCGACCCGATCCCAATCGCTATTCCGGCGCTGGCCGGCAACGGCGGTGAGGCGGACCGGATCGGCCGTGACATCGCGATGGTGATCACCAACAACCTCGCCCGCTCCGGCCTGTTCCGCCCGATCGACCCGGCCGCCTATATCGGCAAGACCGGCGGCACGACCGGCGACCTGGTGAACTTCCAGAACTGGAAGGCGATCAACGCTCAGGCGCTGGTCACCGGCAAGGTGGACAGCCAGGGCGGCGACAAGGTGCGCGTCGAATTCCGCCTGTGGGACGTGCTGCCCGGTCAGCAGATCCAGGGCACCGCCTACACCACCACGCTCAGCAACTGGCGCCGCATCGCCCACATCATCTCGGACGTGATCTACGAGCGGCTGCTGGGCGAGAAGGGGTATTTCGACACCCGCATCGTCTACATCGCCGGCTCCGGCCCGCGTGACCGCCGGGTGAAGCGGCTGGCCATCATGGACCAGGACGGCGAGAACAACCGCTTCCTTACCGATGGCGGCTTCCTGGCACTAACGCCGCGCTTCCATCCCACGCGCGACCAGATCGCCTTCATGAGCTACGTGAACGACCGGCCGCGGGTGTACACCTTCGATCTCGCGAGCGGTAAGCAGGCGATGCTGGGCAATTTCCCGGGCATCACCCTCTCGCCGCGCTTCGCGCCTGATGGCAACAGCGTGATCATGGCGCAGACCACGTCGAGCGGGGCGGATATCTACCTCGTGAGCCTCGCCGGCGGGGCGCGGCGGCTGACCGACTCGGGGGCGATCGACGTCTCACCCTGCTTCAGCCCGGATGGCAGCCAGATCGTCTTCAACTCCGATCGCGGCGGCGATCAACAACTTTACGTGATGGGCAGCGACGGCTCCGGCGTGAAGCGGATCAGCTTCGGGCGTGGCCGCTACGCCACCCCCGTTTGGTCGCCGCGCGGCGACCTCATCGCCTTCACCCGCCAGACGCCGGACGCCTTTGCCATCGGCGTTATGCGCCCGGATGGTTCGGGCGAGCGGATTCTCTCGGAAAGCTTCTTCTGCGAGGGGCCAACCTTCGCACCAAACGGCCGCGTGATCATGTTCACCCGCGAAACCGCGGCGCGCGATGCGCGGGGCAACGGATTCTCCTCGCGGCTGGTGTCGATCGATATCACCGGTTTCAACGAGCGGGCGATCACCACGCCAACCGACGCCTCGGACCCCGCCTGGTCGCCGCTTTTGCAGTGATTTTGTCGGGTACGGACGTGTTCATCGCAGAATCGCGCAAAAACATGTAAGATATGCCCGGCGCGGATGACGTAGACGGTTGACCCGGTGGTTGGCCTGGGGTTAAGCGACGTCCGCGTTCGGCGTACGGCACTCGCAGGGGTGTTCGGGCGTCGACAGACTATTCGCCTTCATCGGGCCCCCTTCGGGGGCACCACTCAGCTGCTCACCACTACCAGGGACGCAACAGTTATGAACACAAAGATTCTGGGCGCTTTCGCCGCCGTGGCGCTGCTGGCGGCGTGCTCCTCGCAGGAGACCCCGAAGCCGGCTCCGCAAGCCGCTATGAACAAGGGCCCGGTGCCCGGCAGCCAGGAAGATCTGGTCGCCAACGTCGGTGACCGCGTGTTCTATGAGTTCAACAAGGCCGCGCTGAAGGGCGCCGGCCGCGCTGCCAACAACATGACCACGCTGGACAAGCAGGCCGCTTGGCTTGCCCAGTGGAAGATGAACAACGTGCAGATCGCCGGCAACGCCGACGAGCGTGGCACCAGCGAGTACAACATCGCCCTCGGTGCCAAGCGCGCCGCCGCCTCGCGCGACTATCTCGTCGCCAAGGGCGTCGCCGCGACCCGCATCAGCACGATCTCCTACGGCAAGGACCGCCCGGTCGCCCTCGGCTCGAACGAGGAAGCCTGGTCGCAGAACCGCAACGCCATCACCTCGGTCCGCTAACAGCGGCGCTCCGGCCTGCGGGCCGGGCAAGGTATGACGAATGGGAACCGGCAGCCTCAGGGCTGCCGGTTTCTTTTTTGCCGCACTCCCGCCGCATCGCGCGCTTATGCCGGCGCGATATCGGTGTTATCTCGCCTCCCGCCGCATGGCCTTCCGCCCGATTCTGCTTCCCGGAGAACGCCCCATGATGTTCCCCCCTTCGTTCCGCATCTTGGCGCTCGCGCTGCTCGTCCTGGCTGTGCCCGCCACCGCGCACGCCCAGGTGGATACGCGTGAGGGCATCTACCTGCAGAACCAGATCCAGGAACTGAAGCGCGATATCCAGGCCCTGCGCGACCAGCTCCGTAGCGGTGCCGCCGGTTCCTCCGCGCTCGGGGCCGCGCGCCCCTCCGCCGCGCCGCCGACCGGGGATATCGCCACCGCGCTGCTCGAGCGTGTGGCACGGCTCGAGGACGAGGTGCGTCAACTTCGTGGTCGCTCCGATGAGGAGGCCAATCAGCGCAAGCGGGCGGATGACGACCTCACCAAGCAGATCGAGGACCTCAACTTCCGCATCGACAGCACAGCCAGCAAGCCGTCTTCCACGCCCGCCAAGCCCGGCGCCCCAGTCGTCGCCGGCGCGACGCCGAACGTGGTTACCCCGGCGGCGCCCGCCGGGAAGCGCACGCCCGAGGCGGCGATGCAGGACGGCAACGCGGCGCTGGCGCGGCGTGACTACGCGGCGGCCGAAATCGCCGCACGCGAGGTCATCGCCGTGCCGAAATCCCCACGTGCCTATGATGCGCAGTTCCTGCTGGCGCAGGCGCTCAACGGCAAGAAGGACTATCAGGGCGCCGCGGTGGCGTACGACGACAGCTACAACCGGGGCCGCACCGGCAATCACGCCCAGGACTCGCTGCTCGGCCTCGCCAACGCGTTGACCAGCATCGGCGAGAAGCGCGCCGCCTGTGCCACGCTCGACAAGCTGCGTGCCGAGTTCCCGACCCAGCGGGCTGACCTCAAGGATGGCATCGCCGGCGCCCGGCAGAAGGCCGCCTGCCACTGAACCCGATCGAACCGGCTGAATTCGCGGCGCTGATGGCGCCGCTTGGTCCGTTCGAGTCGCGCCCAAGGGTCGCCGTCGCGGTATCCGGTGGGGCCGACAGCATGGCGCTTGCCTGGCTCGCGTATGGTTGGGCGGCCGATCGGGGCGGCGATGTGCGCGCGCTCGTGGTGGATCACCGGCTGCGCCCGGAGTCGGCCGCCGAGGCCGCCGTCACGGTGCAACGCCTGACCGACATCGGAATCGCGGCCCTCGTCTTGTCGATCGACGGGTTGGCGCCAGGCGCTGGGCTGGCCGAGCGGGCGCGGGAGGCCCGATTCGCTGCGTTGGAGGCTTGCTGCGCGGCGGAGCGGTGCCTCCACCTGCTGCTCGGCCATCACGCCGCCGATCAGGCGGAGACGGTGGCGCTGCGGATGCTGGGCCATAGCGGCGGGGATGGGCTCGCGGGCATGGCGGGGCTGGTCGAGCGGCGCTTTCTGCGGCTCCTCCGCCCGCTGCTGGCGCTCCCGCCGGTGCGGCTGCGGGCGACGCTGGTGGCGGCGGAGGTATCCTGGGTCGAGGATCCGAGCAATCGCAGCCCGTTGGCGCTGAGGAATCGCCTCCGGCTGCTCCGCGCCGACTCGGACGGGACGGGGCTGGTGACCCGCGCCGCCGTCGCTGCCGCGGCGATGCGGGCGCGGCAACGCCACGGGGCCGAGGCGGCGCGCGCGGCGTGGTTGGCTCAGCGGGCGGCAATCCACCCGGAGGGTTTCGCCGTCGTGACGTCCGGGCCGATCGATGCCGAGGCATTTGCCGGTCTCCTGCGCGCGATTGCCGGCCGCGCCTTTCCGGCGCGGCACGACCAGGTGATCGGCTGGGCGGCAGCGGCGCGGCCGGCGACTCTGGCTGGCTGCGAGATCCGTCCGGCCGGTCGGCTCGCGCCGGGCGCTTGGCTCGTGCTGCGTGAGGCTGCGGCAATGCAGGCGGCGATCCCCGCCAGGGACGGCGCCACGTGGGACGGACGGTTCCGCGTCGCCGGTGCCGTGCCGCAGGGCACCACGCTGGGGCCACTCGGGGCGGACGCGGCGGGGCTGCGCGCGCGCTCACCGCTCCCCGCCGCCGTGCTGCGTACCCTGCCGGCACTGCGTCGGCACGGGGCGCTGTTCGCGGTTCCGCATCTCGGTTATGCTGCAAATCGTGAAGCTTTGAGTGCAAGGTTGATCTGCGACCCGGCGCTGCCGGCGGCCGGAACTGGGTTTACCGGCGGTGGGACGCAAGAATTCGGCTGACGGGGATGCGAAGCGTCCGCGTGCTACCCATGTATGGGGGATGACTGGCGTCGGCGCCGGGTTGGCCGACCGAGACTCCGGTGGCGCGGTGACCGCGCATTCCGGTGAGGCGAATGGGACAATCCTTTTTCGCCAATGAGTTACACCCCCCGAAGGGTTTCGTGGGGCGATGAGGCGAGTAGTGGCGACTGCTAAGGAATGAAATGAGCAACTTCGGCCGTAATCTGGCGCTCTGGGTGATCATCGCGCTGCTCCTGGTGGTGCTGTTCAATCTGTTCCAACCGGGATCGAGCAAAACTGCTGCGCGGCAGGTCGCCTATTCCGAATTCATCGGCGAGGTGAACGCCGGCCGGGTGCGCGACGTCGTCATCCAGGGCCGCAACATCTCCGGCCAGACCGCCGATGGCAGCAGTTTCCAAACCTATACACCCGATGACCAGAGCCTCGTCCCGCGGCTGACCGACAAGGGCGTCCGCGTCATCGCCAAGCCCGAGGATGACGGGGTAAACCCGGTGCTGCACATGGTGCTGAACTGGTTCCCGATGCTGCTGTTGATCGGCGTCTGGGTGTTTTTCATGCGCCAGATGCAGGGCGGCGGTGGCCGCGCGATGGGCTTCGGCAAATCCCGCGCCCGTCTACTCACGGAGAAGCAGGGGCGCGTGACATTTGACGATGTCGCGGGCATCGAAGAGGCCAAGAGCGAGCTCGAAGAGATCGTCGAGTTTCTCCGCGACCCGCAGAAATTCCAGCGCCTCGGCGGCAAGATCCCCAAGGGTGTGCTGTTGGTCGGGCCGCCCGGCACCGGCAAAACGCTGCTCGCGCGTGCCATCGCGGGCGAGGCCAATGTGCCGTTCTTCACCATCTCGGGTTCCGATTTCGTCGAGATGTTCGTCGGCGTCGGCGCCAGCCGGGTGCGCGACATGTTCGAGCAGGGCAAGAAAAGCGCGCCCTGCATCATCTTCATCGATGAAATCGACGCCGTCGGGCGCCATCGCGGCGCCGGTCTCGGCGGCGGCAACGATGAGCGCGAGCAGACGCTGAACCAGTTGCTGGTCGAGATGGACGGGTTCGAAAGCAACGAGGGCGTCATCCTCATTGCCGCCACCAACCGGCCCGATGTGCTCGACCCCGCGCTGCTGCGTCCCGGCCGGTTCGACCGCCAGGTGGTGGTGCCGAACCCCGATGTGAATGGCCGCGAGAAGATCCTGCGCGTGCACATGCGCAAGGTGCCGCTGGCCTCCGATGTCGACCTGAAAATCATCGCCCGCGGCACGCCCGGCTTCTCCGGCGCCGATCTTGCCAACCTCGTCAACGAGGCCGCACTGCTGGCGGCGCGGATGGGCAAGCGCGTCGTGGCGATGAACGAGTTCGAGCAGGCCAAAGACAAGGTGATGATGGGGGCCGAGCGGCGCTCCCTGGTGATGAGCGACGCCGAGAAGGAGATGACCGCCTATCACGAAGGTGGCCATGCGCTGTGCGCGATGCACCTGCCGGAGTGCGACCCGGTGCACAAGGCGACCATCATTCCGCGCGGCCGCGCGCTGGGGCTGGTGATGTCCCTCCCGGAAGGGGACCGCTATTCCAAGAGCAAATCCAAGCTGCTGTCGGAACTCTGCATGGCCATGGGCGGCCGCGCTGCCGAGGAGATCATCTTTGGTGCCGATAAGGTCTCCAACGGTGCCTCGGGCGATATCAAGATGGCGACCAATCAAACGCGCATGATGGTCACCGAATGGGGCATGAGCGAGAAGCTCGGCATGATCGCCTATGGCGACAACAGCCAGGAGGTCTTCCTCGGCCACTCCGTGACCCAGGCCAAGAACGTCTCCGAGGCGACAGCGCGGGAGATCGATTCGGAGATCAAGGCGATCATCGACGCGGCCTATGCGCGCGCCATGAAAATCCTCACCGACAATCTGTCCGAACTGCACGCGGTGGCAAAGGGGCTGCTTGAGTACGAGACGCTGTCGGGTGATGAAATCCGTCAGGTCCTGCGCGGCGAGAAGGTGATCAAGCGGGTGGTCGACGAGCCGATGCCGGAGTCCCGCCGCGCCTCGGTACCGCCGACCAGCCGCCCTGCCCCGCCGCCGGGCGGGCTCGGCACCGCGCCGCAGCCGGGCTGAGCCGGCGGGGGATCGTGCGCTGGAGGCCGAGCCGCTCGGATTGTTGACGGGCGAGGCAGCCCGCGTGGCAATCGCCGCCGGGCTCGCTTTGCCACTCGCGGGCGGTCCGGACGCCTTCACGCTTGTTCGCATCGGGGCGGAGATCATGGCCGCGGCGGCGACGCCGGCGCCATGGAGGGCGCGGCTGACCGTGCAAGTGCCGCCCTGGGCGGGGTTGGCGGGGGCCGCCGTGATGGGCATCCTCAATGTAACCCCCGATAGCTTCAGTGATGGCGGCCAGTATTTCGATTTCGGCCATGCCGTCGCCGCCGGAGTTCAGATGGCGGCCGAGGGGGCGGCAATCGTCGACGTCGGCGGCGAGACCACGCGGCCGGGCTCTCGACCGACCGAACCCGCCGAGGAGCGACGGCGGATACTGCCGGTGATCCGCCGCCTTGCGGCAGAGGGCGTGACCGTGTCCGCCGATACCCGCAACGCCGAGACCATGCAGGCGGCGCTCGATGCCGGCGCGCGGATCATCAACGACGTTTCCGCACTCACGCATGACCCCGCTGCCGCCAGTGTCATTGCCCGCACCGGCTGCCCCGTGGTGCTGATGCATATGCGGCACACGCCCGACGTGATGACGCAGCGCGCGCGCTACGATGATGTCGCCGCCGAGGTGGTGGCTGAACTCGCGCAGCGCGTGGCGGCCGCCGAGGCTGCCGGTATCGTACGCGCCAACATCGCCATCGACCCCGGAATCGGCTTCGGCAAGACCGCGGCCCACAACCTCGCCTTGCTCCCTCGCCTCGCCCTGCTGCGCGGTCTCGGCTGTCGCATCCTGGTCGGCGTCTCACGCAAGGGTTTCATCGGCAATCTCGCCGATGTCGCCGATCCGCTGGCGCGCCTCCCCGGGTCGCTCGCCGCCGGTCTGCACGCGGTGGCGATGGGCGCCACGATTCTGCGCGTCCATGACGCCGCCGCGACCGTGCAGGCATTGCGGGTGTGGCGCGGCGTCGGCGGAATCGGCTAGGGATTGTTGAGATGCATCTCAAGAAGAGCAGATAGATCATGTCCCCCAAGCGACGGCTGTTCGGCACTGATGGAATTCGTGGCACCGCCAACACCGACCCGATGACTGCGGGCACGGCGCTGCGGCTCGGCCAGGCGGCCGGCTTGCTGTTCACCCGCGGCAACCACCGCCATCGCGTGGTCATCGGCAAGGACACGCGGCTGTCCGGCTATATGATCGAGCCGGCGCTCACCGCGGGTTTCATCGGCGCCGGCATGGACGTCACGTTGCTCGGTCCGCTGCCCACGCCGGCGATCGCGATGATGACGCGCAACCTGCGCGCCGATCTCGGCGTGATGATCTCGGCCTCGCACAACAGCTACGAGGACAACGGCATCAAGCTGTTCGGCCCTGACGGGTTCAAGCTGAATGACGAGACCGAAGCCGCGATCGAGGCGACCATGGATGGCAGCCTGCTCGGGCGCCTCGCCGGCCCCTCCAAGCTCGGCCGTGCCAAGCGGATGGACGATGCCGCCGGGCGTTACATCGAGGCGGCGAAGGGCACTTTCCCGCGGGGCCTGCGGCTCGACGGGCTGAAAATCGTCGTCGACTGCGCCAACGGTGCTGCCTACCGGGTGGCCCCGCAGGTGTTGTGGGAACTCGGCGCCGATGTCGTCGCGGTTGGTGTCGCGCCGGATGGGTTCAACATCAACCGCGACTGCGGATCGACGGTCCCGAAGTACATCTCCAGCCAGGTGCTGCAACACGGCGCTCATCTCGGCATCGCGCTCGATGGCGATGCCGATCGGTTGATCCTGGCGGACGAGAAAGGCGCGATAATTGACGGCGACCAGGTGCTCGGCCTGATCGCGCGCTCCTGGGGCGATAGCGGGCGGCTCACCGGCGGCGGGATCGTGGCCACCGTGATGTCCAACCTCGGCCTCGAGCGCTTCCTGCGCGGCCGCGGACTTGTGCTGCACCGCACCGCGGTGGGGGACCGCTACGTGGTGGAGAAGATGCGCAGCGGCGGCATCAATGTCGGCGGCGAGCAGTCGGGCCACATGATCATGTCGGACTATGCCACCACTGGCGACGGGCTGCTGGCGGCGTTGCAGGTTCTGGCCGTGCTGGTCGAGGATGGCAGGCCGGCGAGCGCGGTATGCAACGCCTTCGTGCCGCTCCCGCAACTCCTGAAGAATGTGCGCTTCAGCGGCGACTCGCCGCTGGAGAAACCCTCGGTGCAGTCCGCCATCGCCGATGCCGAGGCGGAACTCGCCGATACCGGCCGGCTGCTGATCCGCAAATCCGGCACCGAGCCACTGATCCGCGTGATGGCCGAAGGCGAGAGCGTCGAACAGGTGACGCGCATCGTGGACGCGCTGTGCGCGGAAATCGCCGCGGTCGCAGCCTGATGCGCGGGCGGGTTCTTGTCATCGCCGGTTCGGATTCGGGCGGTGGCGCCGGCATCCAGGCCGACATCAAGGCAATCACCGCGCTCGATGGCTTCGCGATGACCGCGGTGACGGCGCTTACGGCGCAGAACACGCTGGGCGTGCAGGGCGTGCACCCGGTGCCGCCGGCGTTCCTGCGCATGCAGATGCAAAGCGTGTTCGACGATCTCGGCGTCGATGCGATCAAGACGGGGATGCTCGGCGATACCGCGACGATCGAGACGGTGGCCGCCATGTTGGCCGAGCGGGGACCGGGGCTGCCGATCGTGGTTGACCCGGTGATGGTCGCCAAGGGGGGGCA
>JAPLOH010000137.1:13232-26060 GCA_026400845.1 Alphaproteobacteria bacterium | reverse complement strand
GTGCGGATAGGCGTTCACCCGGGCGCGGGCATCGGGCAGGCGCACGCGGTCGAGCAGCTCGCCCGCCCTCGCCATCGCCGCCTGCCAGGTGGAGCCGCGATGCAGCACCATCGGCTCGGCCACCTGGGCGCCGACGCTGATCGAGGGGTTGAGCGAGGTCATCGGCTCCTGGAAGATCATCGCGATGCGATCGCCGCGCACGGCGCGCATCTCCTCCTCGGGCAGGCGCAGGAGGTCCTTGCCTTCGAACATCGCCGTTCCCGCGTCGATGCGCCCGGCCGGCTGGGCGATCAGGCGCATCAGCGAGAGCGCGGTGACCGATTTGCCGGAGCCGCTTTCGCCGACGATGGCAAGCGTCTCGCCCTCGTCGAGGTCGAACGAGACGTCATCGACCGCGGTGAGTTCCCCGCGGTCGGTGCGGAAGCGGGTGGTGAGGCCGCGGACGGAGAGCAGCGCCATCAGTAGCCCATCTTCTTCTTCATCTCCTGGTCGATCCACATCCGGGCATAGATCGGCCCCGGCTTCACCGCGCCGACGCGCAGCTCGCCGTCGTAGTTCTTCACCCAGGGCCACCAGGCGGTGTAGTAATAGGGGATCGGCAGCCAGATATAGGGCGCCTTGCCGACGATCTCGCGGGTCAGTTCGCGGACCAGCTTCTGCTGCTCGGCGAGGTCCCGGGTGCCGTAGGCCTTGTCCATCTTGGCGGTGAACTCGGGGGTGAACAGCATCGAGGGGCCCCAGAGCTGGCCGGGGGTGAAGCTTTTATGCAGCGTGCGCGTCGGGTTGGTGTGGCCGTTGGCCATGAAGTAGCCCTCGGCGTGGGTGGCGGTGGTCATCGCCGAGAGGAAGGCGCCGTATTCCATCGGCTGGATCTCGACCTTGACGCCGATCTGCTCGAGGTAGCCGGCAACGAGCGGCAACAGGTCCATATTCTCCGGCGAGCAGGAGCAGACCTGGGCCTTGAAGGTGAAGCCCTTGGGGTAGCCGGCCTCGGCCAGCAGTTTCTTCGCCTTCACGGGGTCGTAGACGTAGAGTTCCTTGATCTCCGGCGGCATGGATTCGAGCGGCTCGTAGAAGCCGATATAGTCGGGATGCTGCGGGTAGGCGAAGAGTTCGGCATTCCCCGCGTAGTAGTCCTTGACGATCTCCTGCTTGTTGACCGCCATGTTGAGCGCCTTGCGGACGCGAATGTCATCGAAGGGCTTGCGGTCGGTGCGCATGGCCAGGAAAATGCCGGAATAGCTGAGCCATTTCGACCACTGGAGTTGCGGCGCGGATTTCTTGAGCTGGTCGACCGCCTGCCAGCGGACCCATTCCAGCACGTCGAGCTTGCCGGTGCGCAAGGCCGCGTGCTGCGTCGCCTCGTCCTTGATGATGCGGTAGGTGACCTTGTCGACGAACGGAATTTTGTACTCCTGGCCGTCGATCTTCTCCTTGTCCCAGTATAGCGGGTTCTTCGTGTAGCCCTGCGCGTTGCCTTGCACATACTCGGTCAACTGGAACGGCCCGGTGCCGACGGCGTTCTTCCAGTTGCCGGCACCCGCGTCGGCGAGTTCCTTGGGGATGATCTGCGAGTAGTAGCCCCAGCCGAACCGGTAGTCCCAATCGGAGTTGTAGTATTTCATGTGGAAGACGACGGTGTGCTTGTCCGTCGCTTCCACCTTGGTCACGTAGTCATAATAGTCGGGGAACCGCTTGGGCGAGGTGTTCTGCCGGTTGAAGCTGAACACCACGTCATCGGCGACGAATTCGCGGGATTTCATCACCCCGGCCTTCTCGGGCCACATGATGCCTTTGCGCAGCTTGATGACGAGCGTGAGCGGGTTCTCGGTCCATTCCCAGGTCTCCGCGAGCTCGCCGCGCAGGGCGTCGGAGGCGAGCCAGGCGTCGGGCTTGAAGCTGTACTTGCCGCCCTTGCGGATCGACTTGTCGAGGTCGCCGGCGAACAGGGTTTCGAGATACAGCCCGGTATCGTGGTTCAGCTTCCAGGCGAAATCCGCCGGGTCCCACGATAGCGCCGAGATGGTGAGGCTGACGGTGCCGATTTCGAGATTTCCGCCGTATTGCGGCTTCTGCGCCAGGGCGGGCGCGGCCAGAATGGCGGCGCCCATCAGGGCGGCGGCGAGCATGTGTTTCATCAATCCCTCCCTAGATAACATTCGGGGCTCAGAACCCCATTTTCTTCTTCAGCTCCTGGTCGAGCCACATCCGGGCATAAACCGGGCCGGGCTTCACCGCGCCGACGCGCAACTCGCCGTCATAGTTCTTCACCCACGGCCACCAGGCCGTGAACACGTAGGGCGTCGGCAGCCAGATGTAGGGCGCCTTGTCGAGCATCTCGACGGTCATTTCTTTCAGCATCTTCTGCCGGGTCGGCTCGTCCCGCGTGCGGTACATCTCGGCCACGCGGGCGGAGAAGGCGGGGTCGTTCCACTGCGAGGGGTTCCAGATCTGCCCGGGCACGAAGCTCTTGCGGATGGTCGTCGTCGGGTTGGTGTGGCCGTTGTTCATGAAATACCCGGGCGCGTTGGTCTGCGTCGTCATCGCCGAGAGGAAGGCGCCGTATTCCATCGGCTGGATCTCGATCTTGACGCCGATTTCCTCGAGATAGCCGGCGACCAAAGGCAGCAGATCCATGTTGTCGGGCGAGCAGGAGCAGACCTGCGCCTTGAAGGTGAAGCCCTTGGGATAGCCGGCCTCGGCCAGCAGCTTCTTCGCCTTGTCCGGATTATACTCGAACAACTCCTTCACCGAGGCCGGCATGGTGTCGAGCCCCTCGAAGTAGCCGGTGTAGTCCGGGTGCTGCGGGTAGGCGAACAGCTCGGCGTTGCCGCCGTAGTATTCCTTGACGATCTCCGGCTTGTTGACCGCCATATTCAATGCGCGGCGCACCCTGATGTCGTCGAACGGCTTCTGGTCGACGCGCATGGCGAGGAAGGTGCCGGACATCGCCAGCCACTTCGCCCATTTCAACTGCGGCGCCGATTTCTTGAGCTGGTCCACCGCCTGCCAGCGGATCGCCTCCAGCACGTCGAGCTTGCCGGTGCGCAGGGCGGCATGCTGCGTCGCCTCGTCCTTGACGATGCGGTAGGTGACCTTATCGACGAAGGGGAGCTTGTACTCCTGGCCGTCGATCTTCTCCTTGTCCCAGTAGACCGGGTTTTTCGTATAGCTCTGGGCGTTGCCCTGGACGTATTCGCTCAGCTGGAACGGCCCGGTGCCGGTGGCGTTCTTCCAGTTTCCCGCGCCGGCGGCGACAAGTTCGCGCGGATATACTTGCGAGTAGTAGCCCCAGCCGTAGCGATAATCCCATTCGGCGTTGTATTCCTTCATGTAGAACACGACGGTGTGGGCATCCCGCGCCTCGACGCGATCGACATGATCGAAATAGCCGGGGACCTTCTTGGGGCTCTTGTCCTGGCGGGTGTAGCTGAACACCACGTCCTCGGCGACGAATTCGCGCGATGCCATCACGCCCGCCTTCTCCGGCCACATCACGCCGCGGCGGAGCTTGATCACGACGGCGAGCGGGTTGTCCGTCCACTCCCAGCTTTCCGCCAATTCGCCGCGAATGGACTCGCTGGGCAGCCAGGCGTCGGGCTTGAAGCTGAACTTGCCGCCGTTGCGCAGACTCTTGGAGAGGTCGCCGGAGAACAGCGTTTCCAGATACGGCCCGGTGTCGTGGTTCAGCTTCCAGGCGTAGTCCGCCGGGTCCCACGACAGCGCCGAGATGGTGACATAGACGGTGCCGATTTCGAGATTCCCGCCATATTGCGGCTTCTGCGCCGAGGCCGGCAAGGCGATCAGCAGGCCAAGCAACGCGATCAGACGGATCATGCCGGGATCTCCAGGCAAAGGCAGGCGGGGAAATCGAAGGGTGTTCTTTTTGTGAACAAAAAGAACCAAAAAAACTTTTTACGACTTTCTTTCATCATCTTACCGGCTGCCGCGCATGCGCGGATCGAGCAGATCGCGCAGGGCGTCGCCGAACACGTTGATGCCATAGACCACGAGGGTGAGGCACAGGCCGGGGGCCAGTGCCAGCCAGGGCGCGAGATACATGTAGGTGCGCCCGGTGCCCGACAGCATCGAACCCCAGGTGGGCGCCGGCGGCGGCACGCCGAAGCCGAGGAAGGAGAGGCCCGATTCGACCAGGATCACCGCGCCGACCCGGGTGCTGAACAGCACGAGGATCGGGGCCATGATGTTGGGCAGGATGTGCCGCAACAGCACGCGCGGCGTGCTCGCCCCCATCGACTGGGTGGCGTGGATGTACATGTTCTCCCGCGTCGAGATCACCGCGCCGCGGATGATCCGCGAACCGCCGATGCCGAAGGTGAGCCCGAGAATGCCGATCACCTGGTACATCCCCGGCCCCACCACCGAGACCACGACGATGAGGATGATGAGTTCCGGGAAACTCATCCAGGCATCCACCACCCGCTGCACGATCAGGTCGATCTTGCCGCCGAAATAGCCGCTGACGATGCCGACGGTAACGGAGATCAACGTGGCGATACTGGCCGCCGACAGCCCGATGATCACCGAGAGCCGCGCGCCGTAGAGGATGCGGGAATACATGTCCCGGCCCAAATGGTCGGTGCCGAACCAGAACCGCCCGGAGGGAGGTTTCAGCCGGTTCACCGGGCTGATCTGGTTCACCCCGAAATGGGCGAGCTGGTCGGCGAAAATACCGCAGATCAGGAATATCAGCACGATCACCGCGCCGATGGCGCCGAGCGGCTTCTCGCGGAACAGCCGGATCACGCCCGCGATGAACGGCGCGCGGGGCGTGGGCGCCAGCGTGGCGGCCGACATCAGCGGTACCTCACTTTGGGGTCGAGCAGCCCGTAGCTGAGATCGACCAGCAGGTTGATCAGCACCACGGCCACGCCGACGATGAGGAACACCGCGGTGATCACCGGATAATCACGCCGGCTCACCGCTTCCAGCAGCAACAGCCCCATGCCGGGGATGACGAAGATCTGCTCCATGATCACGGCGCCGCCGATCAGGATCGGCGCCTGCAACCCGATCAGCGTCACCACCGGGATCAGCGCGTTGCGCAGCGCGTGGCGGATCACCACGCCGCGCTCGCTCTGCCCCTTGGCCCAGGCGGTGCGGATGTAGTCCTGCCGCAGCACTTCCAGCATCATGGTGCGCGTCATGCGCATCGTCACCGCCGAGAGCGAGGTGCCGAGGATGATGGCGGGGATCGCCATCTGGGTGAAATTGCCCCACGGATTCTCATGGAAGGGCACGAACTTCACCTCGGGCGAAATGCCCCACCAGATCGAGGGGAACACCATCACCATGGTGCCCATCCAGAACCCGGGCACCGCGAGCATCAGGATGGAGAAGGAGCGGCCGATATAGTCGCCCCAGGTGTCCTGCCGCAGCGCCGAGATCACCCCGATCGGGATCGCCACCACCAGCGCCACCACGAGGGCCATGATGCCAAGCTCGAAGGTGACGGGAATGCGACTGACGATTTCCTCCAGCACCGGCGCCTGCTGCCACAGCGAATTGCCGAAGTCGCCATGCAGCAGGATGCCCTTCACCCAGGTGAGATACTGGGTGAACATCGGCTGATCGAGCCCGAGGGCGGCTTCCAGCGCCTGGCGTGTCACTTTCGAGCCGATGTCGTTTTGCGCGATCATCATGTCGATGATGTCGCCAGGGATCATCCGCACCGTGCTGAACACGATGAGACTGGCAAAAAACAGTGTCGGCACCAGCGCCAATAGCCGCCGGACCAGGTAGGCCCGCATTCCGTATCCTCCGTTGCGTGGCCTTGGGGCCGTTCTGTGCGGGTGATGCTATCGGATGCTCCGGCGCCGCGCGAGGGCCTATTCGCACCCTCCGTCCAACTACGTAGTGGCCATCCCGGGCAATCGGGTGAAGCCGGTGCCGACCCCAGCAAGGAAGCTTTTTTCACCACCCGCTTCGCTAGAGACACAGAGACAGGGAGAAGGGGGTAGGGTCGTGGCCTCGCCGCGGTCCGAAATGCACTTCTACCTTCACTTCTCCCCGTCTCTGTGTCTCTAGCGAAGCGGGTGGTGAAATTCCTTGCTTGCTGCGCTGACCCGCGCGGCCTTCCCCCAGGTTGCCCGACTGCTTCCATCTTGCCTTCCCCGCCCAGTCGCGCGACCCTACGGCCATCATCCCATCCGTGAGGCCCCCCCGTGAACGACACTGCGATCATCGCCGAAAGCGCCAGGACATTCCGCGTTGTGGGCACCCGCCCGGTTCGCCCGGACGGGGTGCCGAAGGTGACAGGGCGGGCGCAGTTCGGCGCCGACCTCATCCTGCCCGGCATGCTCTACGGCCGCGTGCTGCGCAGCCCGCACGCCCATGCCCGCATCCTCGCCATCGACACCTCCAAGGCCGCGGCGCTGCAGGGCGTGAAGTCGATCGTCACCGCCAAGGATTTCCCCGATCAGGCCTACGCCTTCATCGGGCCGGAGCGGGTGGCGCAGAACTTCTGGCACATCACCCGCAACATCATGGCGCGCGAGAAGGCGCTCTACGAGGGCCACGCGATCGCCGCGGTCGCCGCGATTTCGCCCAGCATCGCCGAGGCGGCGATGCGGTTGATCGAGGTCACCTACGAGGTGCTTCCCCCCGTGGTCGATGTCGACGAGGCGATGAAGCCCGACGCGCCGCTGCTGTTCGAGGACATGATCACCCGCGGCATCGAGCCGCCGCCGGCTTCCCCCTCCAACATCTCCAAGCGGCTCGAATTCAAGATGGGCGACGTCGCTTCCGGGTTCGCCCAGGCCGACGTGATCATCGAGAAGGACTTCAAAACCGCGGCCGTCCATCAGGCCTATATCGAGCCGCACGGCTGCGTCGCGCGCTATGACGCGGACGGCCAGGCCGAGATCTGGTGCTCGAGCCAGGGCCATTTCGCCATTCGCGCCCTCACCGCCAAGCTGACCGGCATGAGCCAGGGCGATCTGCGGGTGATCCCGGCTGAAATCGGCGGCGGCTTCGGCGGCAAAACGGTGGCCTATCTCGAACCGGTGGCGATCCTGCTGTCGAAGAAATCCGGCCTGCCGGTGCGCCTCACCATGTCGCGCGACGAGGTGTTCAAGGCGACCGGCCCGACCTCGGGCGCCTCGATGACCATCAAGATCGGCGCGATGAAGGACGGCACCATCGTCGCCGCCGACGCGACCTTCCGCTTCCAGGCCGGCGCCTTCCCGGGTTCGCCGGTGATGAACGCCTGCCTGTGCGGCTTCGCCTCCTACGACATCCCCAATGTCCGCACCGTCGGCTTCGACGTGGTGTCCAACCGCCCCAAGGCGGCGGCCTACCGCGCGCCCGGCTCGCCGATTGCCGCCTTCGGGGTGGAAAGCGTGATGGACATGCTGGCCAAGCAGCTGGGTATCGACCCGATCGACCTGCGCCTCAAAAACGTCGCGCGGATCGGCACGCCCAACGTCTCGGGCGGCAAGCTCAACCACGCCGGTTTCGCCGAGACCCTGGCGGCGCTGAAGGCGCATCCGGCCTATACCGCGCCGCTCGGCCCCAACCAGGGCCGCGGGGTGGCGTGCGGCTACTGGTTCAACGGCGGCGGCGAATCGAGCGCCACGCTGCAGATCAACAATGACGGCACCGCGTTGGTCGCCACCGGCAGCCCCGATATCGGTGGCTCGCGCGCCTCGATGGCCATGATGGTCGCCGAGACGCTGGGCATCGACTACAAGCAGGTGCGCTCCATCGTCGCCGACACCGCCTCGGTCGGCTACACCCATGTCACCGGCGGCAGCCGCGTCACCTTCGCCACCGGCATGGCGGTCGACACCGCGACCAAATCGATGATCAAGGAGCTGTGCGGCCGCGCCGCCAAGATATGGAAGGTCGATCCGGAAGGGGTCGTCTGGGAGGACGGCCACGCCAAGCCGGCCGGCGCCAATGTCGGCAATTTCGACCCGCTCTCGCTGAAGGACATCGCCAGCCAGGCGGCCGCCACCGGCGGGCCGCTGTCGACCGCCGGCGCCGTCAACCCCTCCACCCAGGCGCCGGGTTTCGCGGCGCAGTTCTGCGACATCGAGCTCGACCCCGAGACCGGCAAGGTCACCATCCTCGGCTTCGTCGCCGCCCAGGATGTCGGCCGCGCGATCCATCCCGCCTATGTCGAGGGGCAGATCCAGGGCGGCGTGGTACAGGGCATCGGCTGGGCGCTCAATGAGGAATATGTGTATAATTCCAAGGGATTGCTGGAGAACGCCGGCTTCCTCGACTACCGCGTGCCGGTCGCCTCGGACCTGCCGATGATCGAGGCGCTGATGGTCGAGGTGCCCAACCCCAGCCACGCCTACGGCGCCAAGGGCGTCGGCGAGGCCAATATCTGCCCGCCGATGGCCGCCATCGCCAACGCCATCGAGCAGGCCAGCGGGCTGCGCATGATGGAGCTGCCGATGTCGCCGCCGAAGGTGCTGGCGGCGCTCGACGCGCGCTGATCCCGCGCCGCACGCCGACGCCACGATGACCGACGTCGTGGTGGGGGCGGTTGTTGTCGGCGCGGTTGTTGTCGGGGCGGGGCCGGCCGGGCTGGCGGCAGCCGAAATGCTGGCCGAGGGCGGCTGCGCGGTGACGGTGCTGGAGCGCATGCCCTCGCCCGCCCGCAAGCTGCTGATGGCCGGGCGCGGCGGGCTCAACATCACCCATAGCGAGCCGCTCGACGCCTTCCTCGCCCGCTATGGCGCGGCACGGCCCTGGCTGGAGCCGGCGATCACTGGCTTTCCGCCCGAGGCGGTGCGGGAATGGTGCGCGGGATTGGGTATCGAGACCTTCGTGGGCAGCAGCGGCCGCGTCTTCCCACGCGCCATGAAAGCCTCGCCGCTGCTGCGCGCCTGGCTCACCCGGCTCAGTGGGATGGGCGTCAAGCTGCTCACACGGCATGAGTTTCGCGGCTGGGATGCGGCGGGGAACCTCCTTGCCGCCACCCCGTCAGGCGAGTCCCGCTTCACCCCCGGCGCCACCGTGCTGGCCATGGGCGGCGCCTCCTGGCCCCGACTCGGCGCCGATGGCGGCTGGGTGACGTTGCTCGATGGCAGTCCCATCGCCCCGCTGGCGCCGGCCAATTGCGGTTTTCGGGCCGACTGGTCCCCGCTGTTTCGCGACCGCTTCGCCGGCCAGCCGCTGAAGCGCATCGCGCTGACCTTCGCCGGCCAAACGCGCCGCGGCGAGGCGGTGATCACCGCCACCGGCATCGAGGGCGGCGCGATCTACGCCCTCTCGTCGCCTCTGCGCGATGCCATCGCCGCCGCTGGTCCGGTGACGCTGCACATCGACCTCCGGCCGGACCTCACTTACGCCGCGCTGGCCGCCCGCATCGGCATGCGCGGCGGGCAGTCGATCGGCAATGTGCTCCGTAAGTCGGCCGGGCTCGACGCCGTTCAAGCCGGGCTGGTGCAGGAGGCGCTGCATGCCGGCGCGCGGAGCGCCGACCTCGCCGGGCTCATCAAGGCGATTCCCCTCCGCCTCACTGCCCCCCAGGGCCTGGACCGCGCCATCTCCACCGCCGGCGGTGTGATGCACGCGGCGGTGGACGGGGGTTTCATGCTCACGGCACGACCGGGCGTGTTCGTCGCGGGCGAGATGCTGGACTGGGAGGCGCCAACCGGGGGGTATCTGCTTCAGGCGTGTTTGGCCACGGGACGGCAGGCGGGGAAGGAAGCGCTGCGCTTTCTGCGCGACGCCGCCTAATCCTGATCCGCGTACGGGTTCTTCGACCCCCTGAACTGCAACCTGACCGGCGTCCCCGGCAGCGAGAACTCCTCACGCAGCGAGTTCACGAGATAGCGCTGGTAGTCCTCGGGCGTCATCTCCACCCGTGTGCCGAAGATGATGAAGGTCGGCGGCCGCGCCTTGGCCTGGGTCACGTAGCGCAGCTTCAGGCGCTTGCCCTCCACCAGCGGCGGCTGATGGCGGGAGAGGGCGTTCTCGAACCAGCGGTTGAGCGCCCCGGTCGACACTCGCATGTTCCACACCGCATGGGCGCGGCGCACCGCGGGGAGGAGTTTTTCGACGCCCTGGCCGGTCAGCGCCGAGAGTGTGACCACCTCGATGCCCTTCATCTGGGCGAGGCTGGTCTCCAGCCGGTCCTTCACCGCGCGGCGGGCCTTGTCGCGATCGGCGGCGGCGTCCCATTTGTTGAGCGCGATCACGCAGGCGCGGCCCTCGCGCTCGACGAGGCGGGCGAGCTGGAGGTCCTGATCCTCGATGCCGCGCTCGGCATCGACGGTGAGCACCACCACCTCGGCCATCTTGAGCGCCTCGATGGAGGCGCTGACCGACATTTTCTCCAGCTCCAATTCGACCCGCGCCCGCTTGCGCAGCCCGGCGGTATCCACCAGCTCGATGCGGGTGCCGTCGGTGTCGGTGATCTCGACCGCGATGGAATCGCGCGTCAGCCCCGGCTCCGGCCCGGTGATCATCCGGTCCTCGCCGAGCAGGCGGTTGAGCAAAGTGGACTTGCCGGCATTGGGGCGGCCGACGATGGCGAGCTTGAGCGGCCGCTCCACCAGCGGGCCGTCTTCTTCCTCCTCCGGCTCCTCGGGCAGCGCGTCGGCGATTTCGCCCATGAGGTCGGCGAGGCCCTCGCCGTGTTCGGCGGAAATGGCGATCGGCTCGCCGAGCCCGAGCGAATAGGCTTCGAGCGCGGCGTTGGAGCCCTGGCGCCCCTCGGCCTTGTTGACCACCAACATCACCGGCCGGCCCTGGCGGCGCAGCCAGGCGGCGAAATGGGCGTCGGCCGGCGTGATCCCGGCGCGGGCATCCACCACGAACAGCACGAGATCGGCCAGATGCACCGCCGCCTCGGAGGAGGCGCGCATGCGGCCGAACAAAGTGTCGGGGGCGGATTCTTCCAAACCGGCGGTATCGATCAGCCGCACCTGGCGGCCGCGCAACTGCGCGATCGCCTCCTTGCGGTCGCGGGTGACGCCCGGCGTATCGGCCACCAGCGCGCTGCGCCGCCCGGCGAGGCGGTTGAACAACGTGGATTTGCCGACATTCGGCCGGCCGGCGATGACGACAGTGGGAAGAGTGGGGGTGATGGCCACGTTACCGGTAGGCCACGAGGGAGCCGTCATCCGTCACGATATAGAGCGTCCCGCCGGTCACCACGGGGGTGACCGAGGCCGGGCCGGGGAGCCGCTCGGTGCCGAGGATCTGCCCGGTATAGGGCGAGATGCTGACGGCGACGCGGTTGGTGCCGGCGAGGATCAGCCGGTCGCCGGCCAGCACCGGGCCGAACCAGCGGATCGGATCCTTCTTCTTCTCGACGTTCTCGTAGACGTCGAGCTGGGTGGCCCAGGCGGCCTGGCCGTCCACCAGCGAGAACGCGGCGACCTGGTTGCCGGCGGTGACCAGGAACATCCAGTCCCCGGCGATCCAGGGCGACTCCGGCGATGCGACATTGCGCTCCCACAGGCGCCGGCCGCTGCGCAAATCGACCGCGGCGAGCTGCTGGCCCATGCTGACGGCAAAGGCGCGGCCCGACTTGATGGCGGTGCGGCCGAGAATGGTCGAGACGTCGGCCAGGCTGTTGCGGCCGCGCGAGGCGGCCAAGCTGTCGACCCAGATCACCGCGCCGCTGACCGGATTGAGCGCCACCAGCTCGCCGGCGCCGAAGCCGCCGAGCAGCAGCCCGTCGCCATAGGCGGGTGCCGGCAGGCCGAGCACCATCGGCTCCGCGCTACGCCCCTGGTAGGACCAGGTGCTGTCGCCCTTGGCCACCGAAAGCGCCACCAGCTGATTGTCGAGCAGTGGCACGAACACGCGCTCGGCGGCCACCGTCGGCGCCGCGCGGGCCGGCGAGGGCAGTTTCACCCGCCACTTCACCGCGCCGGTGCCGGCATCGAGCGCCAGCGCATCGGCCCGGCCGGTGACTGCGTAGAGCACGCCATCCGCGAAGGCGACGCCGCCGCCGACATTGGTGCTGCGATCGGTGTCGCTCTGCGTCACCATCCGCCATGCCTGCCCGCCGGTCTTGGCGTCGAAGGCCGCGACCACGCCATCGCTGTCCATGGTGAACACCAGCCCGCCGGCGACCACCGGCTGCGCCGTGACCTTGCGGCGATACCCGCCGCCGGCGCCGATCGAGGACGACCACGCCTGGGTGACGCTGTCGCGCAGTGCGGGGTGCTCCATCACATGCGCCGGCGTACCGCCGGCCTGCGGCCAATCGCCGTTCGCGGCGGGGGCGGGCAGGGCGATCTTGAGCGCGCCGGGTTTGGCCGTCTGCAAATCGCCGGCCGCGGTGAGCACGGTGACGCGGGTGCCGGGCAGCGGCGTTTTCTCGAGGCCGAACCAGTCGTCCCACAGGCTGCATCCGCCGAGCAGGGGAAGCAGGAGACCCGCGCGGAGCGCGTTCTGCCACGGAGTTGCGCGGAGCGCTTTGTTATATGCCATCATCGTTCCAGGTCATGAGTATCTAGCTGCCGAGCCGCTCGAGCAGGCCCCCGGCACGGCCACGCACGCCGTCGGGCGCCGCGGGGTCCTGCGAGAGGCGCTTGAGGGTATCACGAGCGGCGTCCTTGCGCCCCTCGCGGATATCAAGCAGCGCCTGCGCCTCCTCGGCGAGCGGGCGCCAGGCGTTGTCGGGCGCCGTAAGGGGGGCGAGGCGGGTGCGCAGCGCGGGGGCCGCGCCGGTGTCGATCTGGTGCCACACGAATTGCAGCGCGGCGTAGTCGCGCAGCAGCGGATCGGCGCCGCGGTCATTGGCGACCTTGTCGAACAGCGCCAAGGCAGCGTCGCGCTCGCCGGCGTCGAAGCGCAGGCTCGCCTCGCGCAGCCGGGCGAGGCTGCGGTAGC
>JAPLOH010000137.1:0-13181 GCA_026400845.1 Alphaproteobacteria bacterium | reverse complement strand
TAGCCGGCGCTGCCTTCGTTGGCGATCTTGGCGAACTCGGCCAATGCGAGGTCTCGCTCGGCCGGTGCTTTCACGCCCGCGCTGCGCGAGGCATCGAGGAAAATCCCGGCAACGCGGGCCGTCTCCTTGGCCTCGTACGCGCGCCACGCCTGCCAGCCGGCCACGCCGATGACCACCACAAGCGCCGCACCGATCAGCACGCCGCCGTATTTCTTCAGCATTTTCTGCGCGCGATCGGCGCGCAGGTCTTCATCGACTTCGGCGAAAATGTCCGACACGGTTGATCCTCTGGCGGCCGGCGGCGAGAAAGCGGCGGCCGGGGCGCGGAACATAGCGGCGCGGCCCCCCCGGAGCAAACCTCGGGCGCGCCGCAACCTGTTGTTTACCTCCGTGGCCGATCATGCGGCATGAACACGCGTCTTGCATGCCGGATTCTGCTGCTCCTGCCGCTGCTCGCCGGGTGCGGGCCGGAGGGCAACGTGGTGACGCTGGCGGCCAATGTCGCCACCCTGCCGGTGTTCGGCCGCACCCTGCCGGATCTGGCGTTCTCGGCAATCTCCGGGCGGGATTGCTCGATGGTGCGGGTGGAACAGGGCAAGACCTGGTGCCGCGATGCGGAGGCGCCACCGGCCGCGCAGGTCTTCTGCACCCGCAGCCTTGGTGTGGTGGATTGCTGGGTGGGCGCCGAGGCACAGCCACTGCCGCGCCGGCGCGGGGTGGCCGACGGGCCCGCTGGCCTCACCGCGGTGCAGGAGCGCAACCGCACACGGAGTTGGCCGGGGCTGACCGGCGATCTGACGCCATCCGGCCCGGCAGCGAGCGAGACGGTTGGCCCTTGAGGCCAGCCCTGCGCGGAATGCAGGCCTTGCAACTGGCACCGACCGCGCGGATTGGCATACTTCAGCGGTTGCAGGGAACATAGCGATGCAAAAAGCCGTCTCCGACACCGCCGATACCGTCACCATGCGGCCGCCGCAGGCGATGACGATGTTCCCGGTGCTGCTCGCGTTGAGTTTCTGTCACCTGCTGAATGACATGATGCAGTCGATGATCTCGGCGCTGTATCCGATGTTCAAGACCAACTTCAACCTCGACTATTCGCAGATCGGCATCATCGCGCTGTGCTTCCAGCTCACCGCCGCCCTGCTGCAACCCGCCGTCGGCATGGTGACGGACAGGAAGCCGATGCCGTTCTCGATTTCTATCGGCATGGGCTCGACGCTGGTCGGGTTGCTGCTGCTTTCGGTCGCGCATGACTACTGGGTGGTGCTGATCGCCGCCGGGCTGGTCGGTATCGGCTCGGCGATTTTCCATCCGGAATCCTCCCGCGTCGCCCGTGTCGCCTCGGGCGGCCGCTACGGGCTGGCGCAGTCGGTATTCCAGGTCGGCGGCAATGCCGGCGGCGCCATCGGGCCGCTGATCGCGACCTATTTCATCCTCACCACCGGCCAGTCCTCGGTTGCCTGGGTGGCCCTCGCCGCCTTGGTGGCGATGATCATCCTTGCCCGGGTCGGCTTCTGGTATCGCGACAACCGGCCCAACACGCCGCTGAAGGCGCGCGCCACCGCGGCCGGCGGCGCGGTGCTGACGCGGGAGAAGGTGATCTTCTCGATCTTCATCCTGGCCGCGCTGACCTTCTCCAAGAACGTCTACACCGCCTCGATCGGCTCCTACCTCACCTTCTATCTGATCGACGACTTCAAGCTCTCGGTGCCGGACGCCACCTTCCACCTCTTCATCTTCAGCGCCGCGGTGGCCGCCGGCACCTTGCTGGGCGGGCCGATGACCGACCGCATCGGCCGCAAGGCGACGATGTGGATCTCCATCCTCGGCGTGCTGCCCTTCACCCTCATGCTGCCCTACGCCAATTTGTTCTTCACCGACGTGCTGCTGATCATCATCGGCGGGCTGATGGCCTCGGCCTTCCCGGCGATCATGGTCTACGCGCAGGAGTTGGTGCCGGGCCGGGTCGGCATGATCGCCGGCATCTTCTTCGGCTTCGCCTTCGGCCTCGGCGGCCTGGGGGCGGCGGGCATGGGCTGGATCGCGGACCGCACCAGCATCGCCTTCGTCTACAAGATCGCCTCCTTCCTGCCGGCGATCGGGCTGCTGACGGCGCTGCTGCCGAACCTCTCGTCAGGCCGCCCCGCCGGGCGATGAGGCTGGATCGCCGGGCGCGTAGGCGGCGGCGATCATCCGGTCCAGCACGGCGCTGACGCGCTCCCAACCCGCCTCGCCGGACAGGTCGAGCCCGGCGAAGCCACCGGCGGTACGGCCCCGCAGCACGAGATAATGCACGGCGGCGAGCAGCACGGCATTCACCGCCGGAGCGTCAACGCCCGGCGCCGGGATGGCGGCGCCGCGCACGGCCGGCAGGCGTTCCGCGATGGCCGCCGAACGCGCCTGGTCGAGCCGGCGCAGCATCGGCGAGTCCTCGGCGAGTTCCCAGGCGAGCAGCCGCTGGAGTGCGGGGTCGACACGCAGCGCGGCGAGATAGGCATGCATGATCGGGCGCAGCATCGCGGCATAGCCGGCGTCCGCCGGCGGGGCGGGGAGCTCGGCGCCGAGCCAGCGCTCGCTGCGTCGGCCGAGCGCCTCGATGACCGCCTCGGCGCTGCCGAAATAACGATACACCAGCTTGCGGTCGCTACCGGCCTCGGCGGCGATGGACTGGATGGTCAGGCCGGTGAAGCCGTCGCGCACCAGCAGGCGCTCGGCGGCATCGAGAATGGCGGCTTCGGTGGCGGCGCGATCGCGCGGGCGGGCGGTCATGCGGCGAGCATAGCGCCGCCCGCAAGATATGTCACGGCTATGAGACATTGGCGCTTGCGTATGTCTCAGTGATGGGACATACGGTGTCCCATCACTGAGACATGGAGTATCCCGATGAACACACACCCGCTGCGCACCGCCGGATTGGCCCTCGCCGGCTTCGCGATCGCCGTGAATATCCCCTTCACGATCCTGGTCGAGACCTTCCGCTACGACGCCATCCTGCGCGAACCCGCCGGGGTGGTGCTGCGCAGCTTCCATGCCGGCGGGCCGGGCCTGGTGCTGGCGTGGCTTGGCTTTGCCCTCTGCGCCCTCGCGTTCCTGCCGGTTGCGGTCGCGGTGGATGCCGGCATACGCGCGGCGGGGCGAAGCTGGGGCGCATTGGCGGGGTTCTGCGCGGCGGGGGCGGCGATCGCGCAGGCGGTCGGGCTGTCGCGCTGGGTGTTCGCGGTGCCGGGGATCGCGGCCGCCTATGTCGATCCTGCCGCCAGCCCAGCGCAGCGCGACGCGTTGATCGCGATCTACCAGGTGCTGCACCAGTTCGCCGGGGTGGCGATCGGCGAGCATATCGGCCAGACCCTGACGGCGGGATGGACCTTCCTGGTGGCGCGCGCGCTCTGGGCGGGCGGCATCGGGCCGCGCTGGCTCGGGGCGGCCGGGTTCGCCCTGACGGCGCTGTGGGTGCTCGGCCAGGGCGCGCTGCTCGACACCGTGGGGTTCCGCACCGGGATGGGCGGCGTCACCAAGACCACCTTCGTGCTGTGGGAGGTGTGGCTGCTGGCGCTCGCGGTGGTCTGGGTCCGCCTGCGCTCAGCCGCGGGCGAAGCGCAGCACCCGCGCCCGGTTGGTCACCAGCCGCACGCTGTTGCCGCTGAACTCCAGGCATAGGCGCTGCCGCCACGGCCCGCCGCCGCCGCGCTCGGCCAGTGCCAGGCTGGCCGAGAGTGGCACCAACTCCACCGTCTCCCGCTGCGGGCCGACGCCGGCGGTGAGCGTCGCCACTCCATCCGTGACGGCGATGGTGAAGCGGGCGCCGTAGCCCGCGTGCTCCCACAGCCCGGCCCAGGCGGGGTCGGCGGTGAGACCCGGCGCCACCGGGCGGAACGTCCGGGGCGCGTGGCCGATCTTGCCCGCGATGCCGCCGGTCATGCCGTGCAGCACGACGGGCAGATGCACGGATTGGCCCACTACGCCCTCCTCGGCGGGATAGACTGTCTCGGCGCCGCCGAGATAGGTCACCACCCCCGCCGCCTGTTCCATCCAGAACGGCCCTTCATCGGCGATGAACCGCCCGGCCGGCAGCGCCCCGGCGGCGGGCTCCGGCAGCGTGGCGCCACCGAGGGCGGCCATCACCCGCATGGCGATGCCGTGGGCATCGGTGTCCTCGCGGTTGGACAGCACCACCACCCCGGCGCCGTGCGCGGGGGCGAGCAGGAAGTGGTTCTTGAACCCGGGCAGCGAGCCTCCATGGCCGATGGCGATCATCCCGGGCACCGGCGAGCGGGCGAGGCCGAGCCCGTATCCGGTGACGGTGCCGTCATTCAGCGCGCGATTGGCGCCGAGCCGGGCCAGCAGCCCCGCGGCGGGGCCGGCGCCGGTCAGCAGCGCCTGGCACCAGGCCATCAGGTCCAGCGCGCTGCCGGCCAGCCCGCCGGAGGCCGAGATATGCAGCCCGTAGCGCCCGCGCAGCCAGCCGCGCCCGCTTTTCCAATAGCCGCCGGCGAGGTTGGGCACCGGGTCCGTCTCATCCTCCGGCAAAGTGATGCCGAGGCCGAGCGGGCGGAAAAACCGCTCATGCAAGGCGGCGCGATAGTCGATCCCCTTGGCCTCCAGCGCCGCCTGCACCAGCCGGTAGCCGGTGTTGGAGTAGGAGATCTCGGTGCCCGGCACGAAATTGGTCGCATCGAAGGAAGTCGCGAATTCCAGCAGCGCGTCGCGGCCGAGCGAGGTGGTGGGGGAGACGCCGAGCTGCCACAGCATCTCCATGGTGTCCGGCAGCCCCGCCGTCATATCGAGCGCCCGGCCGACCGGGATGCCGGCCAGCGCCGAGGACAAAGCGAAATGGTCGCCCAGCGTGTCCGCGATGCCGATCGGCGCGCCGGTGAGCAGGAGCGAGCAGAGGAAATGCTTGCTGATCGAGGCGTAGCGCACCGCGGTGGCGGCCTGGAACGGCAGGCCAAGCTCCAGCGAGGCGAGCCCGCCGCAGGCCTCGGCGCGCAGATCGTCGCGATCGAAGATCACGATGGCGCCGCCCGGCCCGCCCTCGCGCGTCCATCCGGCGGCAATTTCGCGGGCGACTTCGGCGGCCTGGGTCCAATGCATCGGGCGATCCTCGTGGCGGTGGGCGCCAGTCTCGGGCGGCGGCGGCGGGAAGGTCAATGGCGGGAATGTCTTGTCGGGAGCGGTTTGACCCGGCACAGTGGGCCACAATGAAACGAATGGGGGGACGTCGTGGAGGGACTCGCGATCAACTGGCTGGCGATTATCGTGCTGGCGATCGGCCGCAACGCGCTGGGGGCGCTGTGGTATTCGCCGCTGCTGTTCGGCACGGCCTATTGCCGGATGAACGGGATTTCGCCGCAACGCATGGGCGAGGGGATGCCGCGCAGCGTGGCTGCCGAGCTGGTGGGCAATGCGCTCGCCGCCATTGTCCTGGCCTCCGCAATACGCCTCACCGGTGCTGGCGGGGGGATGGCGGGTGCCGGGATCGGCGCGGCCGCCTGGCTCGGCTTCGTCGCCACCACCAGCATGGCCGACGTCACCTGGGCGAAACGTCCCTTCGCGCTGTGGATGGTGAATAACGGCGTGCATCTGATCGGGCTCACGCTGATGGGCGCGGTGCTGGCGGTCTGGCGTTAAGCGGGCTGGCGTTAAGCGGCATCTTCCCCGCCACGGCGCCCCGCGCTAAGCCTGCGGCACGTTCATGGGAGGATGTGCAATGACGCAGTCGCAGCGTTTCGCCGGCCAGGTCGCGGTGGTCACCGGGGGCGTGTCGGGTATCGGTTTCGCGGTGGCGAGCCGGCTGGTCGCCGAGGGGGCGCGCCTCGCGGTGTGGGACGTCAACGCCGCCGCACTCGCCGACATGTCCGCCCGGCTCGGCAGCCAGGTGCATACCGTGGCACTCGACCTCACCGATGCCGACGCCGTGCAGGCGGCCGCCGCCAGCACCGTCGCCGCGCTGGGCCGGCTTGACGTCCTGGTCGCCTCCGCCGGCATCACCGGCCCCAACGCCACCACCTGGGACTATCCGGTGGATGACTGGAAGCGGGTGATGGACGTCAACATCAACGGCGTTTTCTACTCCGACCGCGCCGTGGTGCCGCACATGCTGGCCAATGATTATGGCCGCATCGTCAACATCGCCTCGGTGGCCGGCAAGGAGGGCAACCCCAACGCCTCCGCCTATTCCACCTCCAAGGCCGCGGTGATCGGGCTCACCAAGTCGCTCGGCAAGGAGCTTGCCAAGACCGGCGTGCGGGTGAACTGCGTGACGCCGGCCGCCGTGCGCACGCCTATCTTCGAGCAGATGTCGCAGCAGCACATCGACTTCATGCTGTCGAAAATCCCCATCGGCCGCTTCGGCACGGTGGACGAAGTCGCCTCGCTGATTTGCTGGCTGGCCAGCGCCGAGGCGAGCTTTTCGACGGGTGCGGTGTTCGACATCTCGGGCGGCCGCGCGACCTACTGAACCCCAACGGCCCCAATAGAGGGCAGGAGCACATCATGTCGGCGGAACTGGCGGTCCAGGGCGAGCAGCTCGCATCCATTCTCAAGCTGCGCAACGGCGCCTTCGGCATGAAGATGTTCGAAGACAAGGCGGCGCTCGACGCCATTCCCCGCCTGCGCCGCCCCAAGGCGGTGCACACGATGGACCAGGTGGTCGCCCAGGCGGCGCGGCTGGGCTGGACAGTGGGGATCACCAGCGAGGACCTCGTCGGCGCCCAGTGCCGCGCCGTGGTCGGGCTTGGGAACGCCAAGGACGCGAAATGGCAGTCCGGCCAGAGCATGGTCGGCGTATGGTATTCCACCCCCGAGGATGCCGGCGCCCATCAGGCCGCCATGAACTGTGTGCCCGATGGCAAGTATGAGGCGCTCGTGGTCTCGCCGCTCGCCTCACAGCGGCTGGACGAGCCGGATATCGTGCTGTTCTACGCTACCCCCGGCGCGATGATGTATTTCATCAACGGGCTGCAATGGGCCGGCTATAAGAGCTTCGACTGGTCGGTGGTGGGCGAAAGCTCCTGCGCCGATAGCTGGGGGCGGGCGCTCGCCACCCGCACCCCCTCGCTCTCCATCCCCTGCTTCGCCGAGCGCCGCTATGGCGGCGTGCTGGACGACGAGATGCTGATGGCCCTGCCGCCCTCCTATATCGGCAAGGCGATCGCGGGGATGCAGGCGCTGGCCAAGAACGGGCTGCGCTATCCGTTCCCGCAGTATGGCATCCAGCAGGATGTGCGGGATGGGATGGCGGCCAGCTATCCGGATCGGAAGAAGTGAGGGAAGGGTTCTTTTTTGAAAAAAAGAACCAAAAAACTTTTCCGACTTGGTGCGGAGTCCGATGGGGACACTCCGCAGCCAAACGGGTAAAAAGTTTTGGCTTCTTTTTTCAAAAAGAAGCGCTTTCCTTGCCTTAGGAGCCTCCATGCACCGCCACCCCCTGATCATGGTCTGCACCTGCGAAATCGCCGGCCGGGTGCGCGGCAAGGGCTTCCCGGCCGGGGACCTGCCGTCGCGCCTGGTCAAAGGCGTCGGCTGGGTGCCGACCAACACCATGATCTCCTGCTTCGGGCCGATCTACAGCACCCCCTTCGGCACCACCGATGACCTGATGCTGGTGCCGGACCCGGCGACGGAAGTGAACGTCGAATTCGGCGATAACAGCGCCAACGAGCACTTCTTCCTCGGCGATATCCGCCATCTCGACGGCAAGCCGTGGTCCTGCTGCCCGCGCGATTTCCTCCGCCGCGGGCTCGCCGCGCTGAAGGCCGAGACCGGGCTCGATCTGGTGTCCGCCTTTGAGCATGAATTCGTCTACACCGGCGTGGAGGACGCGCCGGGCGCCCCCTATTCGCTCGATGCCTATCGCCGCCAGGGGATTTTCGCCGAGGCGCTGATCGCCGCTTTGCGCTCGGCCGGCACCGAGCCCGACAGCTTCATGCCGGAATTTGGCGCCCGGCAATATGAGGTGGTGGTGGACCCCGCCACCGGCATCGCCTCGGCCGATCGCGCGGTGGTGCTGCGCGAGATGACGCGGGCCACCGCGCATCGCCTCGGGCATCGCGCCATTTTCGCGCCGATCCTGGCGCCGGACGGGGTGGGCAACGGGGTGCACGTGCATTTCAGCCTGCGCGACGGCAATGGCCGCCCGGCGATGTATGACGCCGAGGGGCATCTCGGACTTTCGTTGCTCGGCGCCCGCTTCGTCGCCGGGGTGATGCACCATCTGCCCGCCCTCTGCGCCATCACCGCGCCGAGTGCGGTTTCCTATATTCGCATGCGGCCGAACCGCTGGGCGCCGACGCATGCCACGCTCGCCACCCAGGACCGCGGTGCGGCGATGCGGGTCTGCCCGATCTGGCCGGGCGGCGAGCCAGGGCGCCAGTTCAACGTGGAGTATCGCTGCGCCGATGCGGCCGCGAGCCCCTATCTCGCGCTCGGCGCTATCGTCTGGGCCGGGGTGGACGGCATCCGCCATCACCGCAAACTGCCGCACGGCGAGGGCGCCGCGCTGCCGGCCGATCTCGGCACCGCGCTCGACGCGCTGGAGGCCACCGCGGAGGCCAAGACCTGGTTCGGCGAGACCTATCTCGCCGCCTACCTCATGCATAAACGCGGCGAACTCGCCAGCCTCGCCGGCCTCGACGAGGCTGAGCAATGCGCCCGCTACGCCGCGACATACTAGGACCGCCATGACGAACCGCCTCCTCGCCCCTGACGAACCCTCCCCGATCGCCGTCGGCCATTTTGGCCGCGGCAAATTCTTCCTCGCCTGCGACCATGCCGGGCGGCGCATCCCCGCCAAACTCGGTCGCCTCGGTGTGCCGGAGAGCGAGCTGGTGCGCCACATCGCGTGGGATATCGGCATCTGGGGCACCTCCGTGCGCATCGCCCGCGCACTCGATGCCTTCCTGATTGGCCAGCCCTACTCGCGCCTGGTGATCGACAATAACCGCCCGCTGACCAGCCCGACGCTGATCCCCGAAATCAGCGAATCGACGCCGATTCCGGGCAATGTCGGCTTGTCCGAGGCCGATCGCGCCCAGCGGATTGACGAGGTGTTCACCCCCTATCACGACCGCATCGAGGCCGAGATCATCGCCCGCAAGCCGGCGCTGTTCGTGGCGATGCACAGCTTTACCGACGTCTACAAGAGCGTCGCCCGCCCCTGGCACGCCGGCGTGCTATTCAATCGGGATGTCGGTATCAGCCGCATCCTGCTCGACCTGCTGCGCGCCGAACCCGGGCTGGTCGTCGGCGAGAACGAGCCCTACGCGGTCTCCGATACCTCCGACTACTCCGCCCCGGTCCACGCCGAGCGACGCGGCCTGCCTTATCTCGAAATCGAAATCCGCCAGGACCTCATCGCCACGCCCAAAGGCGAGGCCGAATGGGCCGAACGCTTCACCCGCCTGCTGCCCGAGGCCTGGCGCCGCTTTTCCGGAGACTCCGCATGAACCATCCTTATCCCTCCACCCGCGACCTTCCCGTCGAGCCCGCGCACACCACCCTGCTGTTCATCGACGTGCAGAACTACTGCGCCATTCGTGAGGGCACCGAATTCAAGGACATGACGCCGGAGGAATTCCAGGAGCGTCTCGGCTGGTTCTTCGACCAGATGGAGCAGAAAACCGTCCCCAACATGCAGGCCCTCCAGGCCGGCTGTCGGGCGGCCGGGGTGGAGGTGATGTACACCCTGATCCGCAACCTCACCCAAGACGGCCGCGACCGCAGCCTCGACTACAAAATCACCGGCTTCTCCGTCCCGCCCGGCTCCTGGGACGGCGAGGTGATCGACGCGCTGCAGCCGCTCGGCGATGAAATCGTCATCCCGAAAACCTCATCCAACGTCTTCGTCTCCACCAATCTCGACTACGTGCTGCGCAACCTCAGCACCAAATACCTAGTGATCTCCGGCATCGTGACCGACCAATGCGTGGAGGGCGCGGTGCGCGATGGGTGCGATCTCGGTTACCTCGTGACCCTGGTGACCGACGCTTGCGCGACCTACACGCAGGAGCGGCACGATAATTCGCTGCGGGCGATCAAGGGGTATTGCCGGCAGCGGACGACCGCGGAGTTTCTGGCGGAGATCAGCGGGAAATCCTGACCACCCGGTTTTCGCGGGCGGCGAGCGCCAGCGCATCGAGCACGCTCGCCTGCCGCAACGACCAGTCCAGCCCGAAATCGAGCCCCGCTTCGCCCGCGACCATGCGGGCGAAGTGGGTGACCATGCGGCCATAGGGGTCGATCGCGGGGAAGCGCTCGGCGGCGTCGCCGTGGAAGATGCGGGTTTCCTTGCCCTTGGTGGAGAAGGGCCAGTCCAGCAGGATCTTGCCGTCGGTGCCGACGAGTTCGAGGTGCTGGGTGCGGGTGGAGATGAAGGAGCAGGTGAACTGCGCCGGCACGCCCGCGAAATCGAGCTGGCCGGAGAGCGCGGCGTCGACGTCGCCTTGCATGGTCGCCAGCGCGCTGGCCGAGGTGGGTTCGCCGGCGAGCAGGCGCATCAGGCTCACGCAATAGGTGCCGAGATCGAGCAGCGCGCCGCCGCCCATGCTTGCGTGCCAGCGGAAATCCCAGTCTTCCGCCAGGGTGTTGCCGAAACTCGCCTGCATGCTCAGCAGACGGCCGATGGCGCCGCCATCGAGCAAGGCGCGCAGGCGGATGAGCTGGGGGTGGTGGATGTGGCAGAAGGCCTCCATGGCGCGCTTGCCGGAGGCGGCCTCGGCTTCCAGCATGGCGGCGACTTCCGCGGCATTGAGCGCCAGGGGCTTTTCGCACAGCACGTGCTTGCCGGCGGCGAGGGCTCGCAGCGTCCAGGGTAGATGCGCGTCATTGGGCAGGGCGTTGTAGATGGCGTCGATCGCGGGGTCTTCGATCAGCGCTGCGTAGTCCCCGTAGTGGCGGCGGGCGCCGAAGGCGTAGGCGAAGTCCTCGGCGCGGGCGGCATCGCGGGCGGCGACGGCATCGAGGCGGTGGCCGCAATCGAGCACCGCCGGCGCCACGGCACGGCGGCCGATGCGGGACGCGCCGAGGAAGCCCCAGCGGATCACGCCGTTTTCCTTGAGGCGCGCGCTGCCTTGATGGTGGCGCGGACCAGATCGGGGTCGGTGCCGAGGCGGAGGAACTCGCGCGACAGCGGGGTGGCGCCCATGGCGAGGCGGTTGTTGCGATATTCCATGCCGCTTTCAAGGTCGGTCTGCGCGGAGAAATGCAGCTCCGAAAGCCCGGCACCGGCGCGGACCTTGCCGATTGTGTCCGGCCGCAGGGCGCCGCAGCCCATGATGATGATGCGTCCATCGGCTTGTTCGACCAGGGATTTCAGTAGCTTGAGCCCCTGCATGCCGCTTGGCGCCTGGCCGGAGGTGAGCACGCGGGTGACGCCGCAGCGGATCAGCGCCTCCAGCGCCGCTTCGGGATCGGCCGTCATATCGAAGGCGCGGTGGAAGGTGGCTTCGGCGGGGCTGGCGCGCTCGGCGAGGCGGGCGGTGCGGGCCTCGTCCACCGTGCCGTCGGGGTTGAGGCAGCCGAACACCACGCAGGCGGCGCCCTCGTCGCGGAAGCGGGCGACGTCATCCAGCATCGAGGCGAATTCGCGCTCGGAGTAGAGGAAGTCGCCCCCGCGCGGCCGCACCATCACGGCGACGGGGATGCTGACGGCGGCGAGCGTGGCGCGGAGCGTGCCGAGGCTGGGGGTGAGCCCGCCCTCCAGCAGGCTGGCGCAGAGTTCGACGCGATCCGCACCGGCTTCGGCCGCGGTCACCGCGCCATCGACGCCTTCAACGCAGAGTTCGATCAGCGGGGTCATGATGCGCGCTCCGACAAACGGGCTTTGGGGGTGAAGGCGAAATCGCGGTCCCAGGGGTAGACCGGGCGGGGCACGCGGGTGATGGGCAGGCGCTCCAACACGGCATCCACCACGCCCCCGGTGAGGGCCATGATGCCGGGGCGAGCGATGGCCGCGAGGTCCGGCATGAGGTAGCCGAGCTTCACCACCAGCACGCGGAAGGATGCGGGGTCGAGCTCCAGCGGCACGTAGTCCTCGGCGTTATAGTAGGGGCGGCGGCGGGCGCAGAGCACGATGGTATTGCCGGCGGCCGTGATCACCGCCTGGCGCTCGGGGCCTTCGCCCACCAGGCGCTGGACTGTGGCGCGGAGCGTGACGCGTGGGCTGCCGGCGGGGTTGAGGGCGCCGCCGATGCTGAGGTCGAGCGCCGCGCCTTCGCCGGCGGCGTAGCAGGCGATGACCGCCGGTGGGTCGGCGATGGCGGCGAACAGCACGCCGGTCATCCCGCGCTGCATCACCGCCTCCAGTATCTCGGCGCGATCGGCGACGCCGCCGGCGGTGGGGTTGTCGCCGGAATCGGAGATCACCACGGGGTTTGTGGCGCTGGCGGCGGCGATATCGAGGCAGGCGGCGAGGGAATGCACGTGCGGGCCGAAGCTGAAGCCGTTGCGGGCGGCCCAGTAGGCGTTGGCAATCGCCTCGGCGGCGGCGCTGGCGGCGGCGCGATCGGTGCCGGTGACCACGGCGGCAGCGGTGCAGCGCGGCTCGTCGGCCCAGGCGAAGCCGATCATCAGGTTGGCGTCGAGCACCCCCGGCCGCGCATCGATGTGCGGCAGCGCGGCGTAGAGCGTGGCGGCGGGCTCGGCGGTCGTTGGCGTGCGTTCGCCCGACAGTAGCACCGGCACCGGCGCCCAGGCGATGATCGGGCGGATGCCGGTGGCGATGGCGTCCAGCAGCATGCGCACGGCGCGGGACTTGGTTTCGTCCACGTCGATATGCGGCGCGGTGCGGTAGGCGGCGAAGATATCCAGCCCGTCGATCACGCGCTGGCTGACATTGCCGTGTAAATCGTAACTCGCGGCGATGGGGCACGCCGGCCCCACGACGTCGCGCGCGGCGGTGATGAAATCGCCCTCGGTGTCATCCATCCCCTCGACATAGGCGGCGCCGTGCATGGCGAGATAGAGCCCGTCAAGCGGCAGCGCGGCGCGCAGCCGGTCGAGGAACTCGGCCTTGAACGCCAAGTACGCCGCAGCCGCCACCGGCCCACCGGGCACGGAGCGGCAATGCAGCGTCGGCAGCCATTCCGCATCGAAGCCGGGCAGCATGGCGAATTCCGGGTGGGCCAGGATTTCCGGTCCGCGCAGCTGGCGGAAATCCTCCGCCCGGATGAGGACCGGGCTCC
>JAPLOH010000238.1 GCA_026400845.1 Alphaproteobacteria bacterium | reverse complement strand
GCTCACCGGGCGGGACCTGGAGGACATCAAGTTCGCCCAGGCCCAGGTGCGCAATTTCGCCGAGCACCAAAAGGCCGCGCTCAAGGATATCGAAGTCGAGACCATGCCCGGCGTGGTGCTCGGCCATAAGAACATCCCCGTGCAGTCGGTCGGCTGCTATGTGCCTGGCGGCAAGTATCCGCTGCTGGCCTCCGCCCATATGTCGGTGGTAACCGCGAAAGTCGCGGGAGTGCCGCGCATCATCACCTGCGCGCCGCCCTTCCACGGCAAGCCAGCGCCGGCCATCGTGGCGGCGCAGCATCTCGCGGGGGCGGATGTGATCTACTGCCTCGGGGGAATCCAGGCCGTCGGCGCCATGGCGCTCGGCACCGAGAGCATCCAGCCGATCGACATGCTGGTCGGTCCCGGCAATGCCTTCGTCGCCGAGGCCAAGCGCCAGCTTTACGGCCGCGTCGGCATCGATCTCTTCGCCGGCCCCACCGAGACGCTGGTGATCGCCGACGAGACGGTGGACGCCGAGCTGTGCGCGACCGACCTGCTCGGCCAGGCCGAGCATGGCCCGACTTCACCGGCTATCCTGCTCACCACCTCCGAGAAGCTCGCCCGTGAGACTATTCGGGAAGTCGAACGCCTGCTCACCATCCTGCCCACCGCCGGTATCGCGCGGACGGCGTGGGAGGATTGCGGCGAGGTGATCGTCTGCGCCGATGACGAGGAAATGGTCCGCGAGGCCGACCGCATCGCCTCCGAGCATGTGCAGGTGATGACGCGGGACCCCGAGTATTTCCTCACCAACATGAAGAACTACGGCGCCCTGTTCCTTGGCCCGCGCACCAATGTCTCCTACGGCGACAAGGTGATCGGCACCAACCACACGCTGCCGACCAAGAAGGCCGCGCGCTACACGGGCGGGCTGTGGGTCGGCAAGTTCCTGAAAACCGTCACCTACCAGCGCGTGCTGACCGACGAAGCGGCGGTGCTGTTGGGCGAATACTGCTCGCGCCTCTGCATGCTCGAAGGCTTCGCCGGCCATGCCGAGCAGGCCAATATCCGGGTGCGCCGCTACGGCGGCCGCAACGTGCCCTACGCCACGGCGGTGGAATGATGTTGCCCGCGAAGGTTAACTTCCGGCTCGACGGCAAGCGCGCCCTGGTCACCGGCGCCGGACGGGGGATCGGCCTCGCCGCCGCCGCCGCCCTGGCCGATGCCGGGGCCGCCGTGACGCTGGCCGCCCGCACCGCCGACGAGATCGAAGCCGCCGCCGCCGCCATCCGCGCCGCAGGCGGCACCGCCGAGGCGATAGTGCTGGATGTGTCCGTTCTCCCCGCCGTCACCGACGCGCTGGCCGGCCAGTCCTTCGATATCCTCGTCAACAACGCCGGCACCAACCGGCCGCAGCCCTTCCTTGATGTCAGTATCGAGAACTACGACGCCATCATGTCCCTCAACGTCCGCAGCGCCTTCTTCGTCGCCCAGGCCGTGGCGAAAGGCATGGTGGCCGCCGGGCGTGGCGGCTCCATCATCAACGTTTCCTCCCAGATGGGCCACGTCGGCGCCGCCAACCGCTCCGTCTACTGCGCCTCGAAATGGGCAATGGAGGGGATGACCAAGGCCATGGCCGTTGAACTCGGTCCGCATCACATCCGCGTCAACACCCTCGGCCCCACCTTCATCGAAACCCCGCTCACCCGCCCGTTCTTCGAAGACCCAGCCTTCCGCGACAGCGTCCTCACCAAAATCAAACTCGGCCGCATCGGCCAGGTCGAAGACCTCACCGGCGCCATCGTCTTCCTCGCCTCCGACGCTTCCGCCCTCATGACTGGCTCGGCCCTTCTGGTGGATGGTGGCTGGACGGCGGATTGATCCCTGCCGGCCGAGCAGGGCGCGGTTCGAAGGGAAGGCAAGGGGCACTGCCCCTTGACCCCGCTGGGGGATGATCCCCCAGACCCCATCCGTTTAAGAGGATGAGACCTGAGGTCCAGGGGCTTGGCCCCTGGCGGGGGTCGAGGGGGCAGCGCCCCTCGCCTTCCCTTCGAACCGCCCCGCTCAACCCGGCCGGAACAGCACGGCCGTCCCGCCCACCATCACCATTCGGTCACCGCCGACCGGCGCGCCGATGGCGAGCGCCGTCACCGCCACATTCGCGTCGTCGGTACGCAGCACGAGTCCCGCAACGAACGGGAGTGCCGGGAGCACGACGCCCGGAAACTCCGCGCGCACCGCATCGGGGGTCAGCACCCGCACACGGCCGGCCGGCAGATCAAGCACGAACCCCTCGCGGCGATCGGGCCGCACGGGACGGCCCGCCGCGCGGGAGAGATCGGCGGCCAGAGTGGCTGACGGATCGGCGGCGATAACGAGTTCATCGAGCGCGACGGCGTGGTTCGGGTGATGCAGGTCCGCCTCGATCCAAACCAGTTCCGGCGTGAGATGGCGGATCAGTTGCAGGCGGGGCACGAGGGCGGCAAGCGGCAGCCGTTCGAAGCGGGCAAGGCCGCCATCGGTCGGGCGCGCGGTGGCGGTGATCGCCACATCGAACCCGGCGCGCGCGAGGCGGGCCTGCGCGGCGGCGATGTCGTCAGTCGCGAGGCTCAGGATATGCACGCCCTCGTAGCGCGCCAGCATGCCCGCGATGGTGCGGCTCGGGCGTGCCGGATCGATCACCCCGAGTAGTTCGATATAGCCGCTACGCAGCATTGCGCAACGGTTGCCGGTGCCGGTAGGCTGGCCATCGGCACCCTCGTGGCGGGCAAGCGTCGTGAGCGCGAACCCCGCCGCCGTCCAGGATGCCGACGCCGCATCCATGTCGGCAACGACGACAGCGGCGTGGTCGATGCCGGTGACGCGGCCCGGCATCAGGGCGCCGTTTCGTATTTCTCGATGAACCAAGCTGCCGGTTCCGCCGCCGCATCGGAATACCATGCATCGACCAGCGGATGCGCCCGCACCGCCGCGCAATAGGCCGCCGCATCGGCATCAAGCGGCGGCGCGTAGGTCAGCAGCCGCGCGACCACCGGGGCATACATCGCGTCCGCAAGCGTGAAGGCACGCCCGAACAGGAACGGCCCACCGGCGCCGAAGCGCGCGCGGGTTTCGCGCCAGATTGCGCTGACGCGGGCGATATCTTCCATCACCGCATCGCTGGCGCAGCTGCCGGCGGAGCCCGGACGGAACAGGCTCATCGGCATCGCCATGCGCAATTCGCGGAAGCCGGAGTGCATTTCGGCCGAGATCACCCGCGCATGGGCGCGCGCGGCGGGGCTGTCCGGCCACAGGCTGGGCGCCTGTTCGGCGCAGTATTCGCAGATCGCCAGGCTGTCCCACACCTTGTTGCCGGCGTGCTCGAGGTAGGGAACCGTGCCACCCGGCGAAGCAGCACGCACGCCAGGGGTGACGCCGCCGGCGAGCGGGATGACGATTTCCGCCACATCGAGCCGAGCAAGCCGCACCGCGAGCCAACCCCGCAGCGACCACGACGAATAGCGCCGCGTGCCGATGTATAACCGATGTTCCGTCATCCCAACTCTCCCTGGCCAGCCGGCCGTTAGCGATACGTCAACCATCACGCGCTAGTTCCCGAGGCGCCCAACGCCTCTAGCCGGAAACCGCCCCATGTATCGCAGTCTCGGTCTCGCCGCCAAACTCGGCCTGTGTGCCGCGCTTTTCCTTATCCCGCTCGGCTTCACCGGCTATCTCCTGATCGCCGGGCAGCAGCGGGAGATCGATTTCGCGTCGAGCGAGTTGCAGGGCGCGCGCTATCTGCGCGCCCTCGGCCCGGTGCAGGCCGCCGTCGAACGCGCCAGCGTCGATGGCTCGGCCGTGCTGTCGACACTGGCCGAAGCGCTGGCCACCGCCGAAGCCACCCATGGCGCCGGGCTCGACACGCTCCGCCAAGCCAATGCCGCCGCCGCGGCTCTCACGGCGGCAGCCACGCCGGCCCGGGTCGCCATCGCTCGTACGGAACTGCACAAGCTGATCACCCAGGTAGGCGACCGTTCGAACCTCATTCTCGATAACGTGCTGGCCAGCTACTACCTGATCGACGCGACGCTGAACCGGGTCCCCGACCTGCTCGACCAGACGGCCGATCTGGCGTTGTTGCTGCAGGGCCGCGCGAACAGCGCAGCGGCCGACACGGCCATCGCCGCCGCCAGCGGAAAGCTCGAATCCACCACGGAGCTTCTCGCCGAAAGCTTCGCCGCCGCCTTCGCCGCCGACCCGACCCACAGTCTGCGGACAGCGCTGGGAGGCCGGCTGAACGGGTTGCAACAGGCGATGCAAGCGCAGCTTGCCCAGGCCCAACAGGATCGCGGCGCCAGTTTCTCCGCCTCGGAGTTGCTGAACCAGATCGCAGCATTGCAACTCCGCGGAGTCGACGAGCTGGAGCGGCTGCTGTCCGGCCGGGTGAGCGGGTTGCGTCGGGCACAGATCACCAATGGCGGGGTCGCGCTGTTCATGTTCCTCCTCGTCGCCGGGTTGGTGTTCGTCGTCACCCGGCGCAGCATCACCACCCCGCTGCAAGAACTGGCCGCCGCGACGCGACGCATGTCCGAGGGCGATCTTGCCGCCACTCTGCCCACGCCCCGCGGGCAGGATGAAGTCGGCCAAGTGATCCGCGCGGTCGCCGGGTTCCAGGCGGCGCTCATCGAGAGCCGAACTCTCGCCGCCCAGGCCGCCGAGGCGCAGGACATTCAGCTGCGCCGCTACGACGAGATGACCAGCCTTGCCCGCGCCTTCCAGGACTCCGTCGCCAGCCGCGTGAACGGCCTCGGCACTGCCTCGGACCTGCTGCGCAGCATGGCCGCGGCGATGTCCGGGCGTGCGGAGCGGACCAGGGAGCGCCCCGTCGAGGTGCAGGACATCGCCGATACCGCAACGCGCAACACGAGCGTCGTCGCCGCCGCGACCGAGGAACTGGCGGCCTCGATCCGTGAAATCGGCAGCCAGGTGGAGCGCTCCGCGGTGGCAACCCGCAATGTCGCCAGCCAGTCCGAGGCGGCGCGGGTGCTGGTCGGCGAGCTCACTACAGTGGTGGTGGGCACCTCGGAGGTGGTCGACTTCATTACCCGCATCGCCGAGCAGACCAACCTGCTCGCGCTCAACGCGACGATCGAGGCGGCCCGGGCGGGCGCCGCCGGCAACGGCTTCGCGGTCGTCGCGCAGGAGGTGAAGTCCCTAGCGCTGCAAACCGCACGCGCCACCGGGGACATCGCCGCACGTATCGAGGCGGTGCGGCTTTCAGCAGGGCGCGCGGCTGAAATGATCTTCAACGTCGCCGATCTGGTGATGGAGGTCGATCGGTCGGGTTCGGCGATTGCCGCAGCGGTCACTCAGCAAGGTGCGGCTACCGACGAAATCAGCCGCAGCGTGCAGCAATCGGCCCAGTGCACCGGCTCGGTGTCCGACAGCCTGGTCACCGTGCGGACCGATGCGCAGGATACCCGCGCCACCGCCGATGAATTGCTGCACTCCGCCACCGGCCTCACGGCCCAGGCCAGCGTGCTGAAGCGCGAAATTAACGACTTCCTGGGCGCCATTGCGCGAACCGCGGACCGCCGGCTGCATCCACGGCTGGACGTCGAGATCGACGTGACGGCGTCGCTTGCCGGCGCCGAGGCCGCCGGGCGATTGATCAACCTGTCGGCTACCGGCGCGGCGTTGCGAACCACGCTACAGGCCGAACCCGGCGCCGAGATCACGGTGCTCCAGCTGCTCAATGTCCCAGTGGACGCCCGGGTGGTGTCCACCCAGGGGGACGTGCTGCATCTCCAGTTTCGCCAGACCGCAGAAACTCGCCCGCTCCTGCAAGCCCTGGCCGATCGCGCCGGCCGCGCGCGCGCCGCGTAGTCCCCCCACGCCGGCGGCGTGGGGGGAGGGCTGCTACTCGGCTGCCGCCTTGCCGCGCGGCTTGGCGGCTTTCTTCGCCTTGGCGAGATCTGGCACGTTGCTCGACGAAGCGGCCAGCCGCGGCGAGTTGGTGACCGCCAGCGCCGCGCGGCCCGAATCGCTCTCGTTGATCTTGGCCATGATCGCCTCGCGGGCGCGGTTGAAATACTCGCGGTTGTTCACCACAAACTCGCGGGATTTGCGCAGCTCGCGCAAATAATTGTTGATTTCCGGCACCACGTAGCGGGCCACGAGATCCCAGCTGCGGAAGGTGTTCTCGGGGTTCGCCCAGTCGTGCACAAAGCCGACGATGGTGCCGAAGCCGCCGCTCACTTCATAGACCCGCTTGATGGTGGCGATGAGATCGTCGGGGGTGCCGATGGTGGCCGCCGCGCCTGGGGAGAAGGCGGTTTTGTCGACCGCCTCATCAGGCGAGGTGAAGCGCTTGCCACCGGGCATCTGAAGCGTGTCGATAATGTATTCATTGTGGTGATGGAAGAGCCCGTCGCGCGCCTGCTCGCGGGCCTTCTCGCGCGTCTCGGCAATGTGCCAGGACAGCAGCACGCGCCAGTTCTTGCGATCCACCGTTGTGCCGTGCTTGGCCGCCGACTCCTCGGCGAACGCCCACTGCGTGGGCAGCGCGTTCAGCCCCTGCGAGGACATCGAGCCGATCGAGATCACGCCGGCGCCGTGCTTGCCGGCCAGCGTCATACCGGACGGGCTGATCTGCGAGGCCACCGCGAAGGGCATTTCCTCCTGCATCGGCAGCAATTGCAGCGCGGCATCGTTGAGTTCGAACCAGTCGGACTTGTGGGTGATGCGCTCGCCGTTCATCAGGCGGCGGATGATCCCCATCGCCTCGTCCTGGCGGTCACGCTGGAGCATAGGGTCGAGGCCGAGCACATGTGCGTCCGACGCCAGCGCGCCGGGGCCGGAGCCGAAAATCGCGCGCCCGCCGCTCATCCAGTCGAGCTGAACCATGCGCTGGGCGACGTTGAAGGGGTGATGGTAGGGCAGCGAGACCACGCCGGTGCCCAGCAGGATGCGCTTGGTGCGCTCGGCGGCGGCGGCGAGGAACATCTCGGGCGAGGCGATCATCTCCCAACCCGAGGAATGATGCTCGCCACACCAGAACTCGTCATAGCCGAGTTTGTCGAGATGCTCGACGAAATCGATGTCGCGACGGAACTGGAGGAAGGGGTTCTCGCCAATCGGGTGATGTGGCGCGAGAAAGGCACCGAAGCGCAGCCGGGACATGGGACGTACTTTCGAGTTGTTCATGATGGACGCGAACATGCACTTTCGGCCACACACGCCCGCCCGGCAAGCATGAACTGCGCGATATTGGCCTGCGAACCGCGCAGGCCGGAACCTGGCCGGGCGGCGGTGTTTACGCTCGCCCCGGCAGCGCAGTATTGTCACCACTGGCTGGCGCGCGCATGCCGTGCATCGGCCGATTTGAAGGGAGATTTGCATCCATGGATATGACCGAAACACGCGATCCAGCGAAAACGCAGAACGGCGGACATTTCGACGTGCTGATCGTCGGCGCCGGGATTTCCGGAGTCGGCGGCGCCTATCACCTCACCCAGCAGTGCCCGGAAAAGAGCTACGTCATCCTGGAGACCCAGGACAATTTCGGCGGCACCTGGTGGACCCATAAATACCCCGGCATCCGCTCGGACTCGGACCTCCACACCTTCGGCTATCGCTTCAAGCCCTGGACCACCGCGCCGATCGCCTCGGCCGACGAGATCCGCAAATACATGGGCGATGTGATCGAAGAGAACGGCATCGCCGACCATATCCGCTACCACCACAAGGTGATGAAGGCGACGTGGTCGAGCGCGGACAAGTTGTGGACGCTGGAAGTGCTGAACAAGACGACCGGCGATACGGAAGTCTTCACCGGCAATTTCCTGTGGATGTGCCAGGGCTATTACCGCCATGAGGAAGGCTACACCCCGGACTGGCCGGGCATGGCGGACTTCAAGGGCACCATCGTCCATCCGCAAAACTGGCCGCAGGACCTCGACTACACCGACAAGCGCGTGGTGGTGATCGGTTCCGGCGCCACCGCGGCGACGGTGATTCCGGCGATGGCGGCCAAGGTGAAGCAGATCACCATGCTGCAACGCTCGCCGACCTTCTTCCGCGTCGGACGCAACGCGATTCCGATCGCCGAGGAACTGCGCACGCTCGGCATCCAGGAGGAGTGGATCCACGAGATCGTCCGCCGCAAGATCCTGTTCGNNTCCGCCGCAAGATCCTCTATGAACAGGCGATCTTCACCAAGCGCGCGGCGAGCGAACCCGAGAAGGTGAAGGCCGAACTGCTGGCGGGCGTGAAGCACCACCTCGCCAATGATTTCGACATCGAGAAGCACTTCACCCCGAAATACCGGCCGTGGAGCCAGCGCATCGCCTTCATCCCCGAGGGTGACCTGTTCAACGGCGTGCGTGATGGCAAGGCCAATGTCGTCACCGACGAGATCGAGCGCTTCGTCGAGAACGGCATCCTGCTGAAATCGGGCGACGTGTTGGAGGCGGATATCATCGTGACCGCCACCGGTTTCCATCTCTGTGCGTTGGGGGATGTGGACTTCACGGTGGACGGCAAGCATGTCGATTTCGCGGATACCGTGACCTTCCGCGGCATGATGTTCACCGGCCTGCCCAACATGGTCTGGGTGTTCGGCTATTTCCGCGCGAGCTGGACGTTGCGCACCGATCTGGTGGCGGATTTCGTCTGCCGCCTGCTCAACCACATGTCCGCCCGCCAGGCGCATAAGGTGGAGGTCGCGCTGCGGCCGGAGGACAAGGACATGCAGCTCCTGCCGTTCTTCGACACGGATGACTTCAATCCGGGCTACGTGATGCGCGGCATGCACTTGATGCCCAAGCGCGGCGACAAGCCGGAATGGGCGCATACGCAGGACTACTGGAACGAGAAGGACGTGTTCCCGAAAATCGACCTCGACGAGGCGACGTTCCACTACGGCTGAAATCTCCCCGGCCCGCTTCGGCGGGCCGGGTTCCTTTTGCAGGTAGGTGTTTATGAACCCGACGATTCTCGCCCAACTGGCCCCCACCGGCGTGCTGCGCGCGGGGATCAATATGAGCAACTTCCTCCTCGTCACTGGGCGCGGGCCGAATGGCGAGCCGGATGGGGTTTCGCCGGGCATGGCGCGCGCGGTGGCGGAGCGGCTGGGGGTTCCGGTGCAGTATGTGCCCTTCCCTAAGCCCGGGGAGCTCGCCGATGCCGTGGGCACCGGGGTCTGGGATATCGGGCTGATCGGCGCCGAGCCGCAGCGGGCGGAGAAGATCGCCTTCAGCGCCGCCTATGCCGAAATCGAGGCGACCTACATGGTTCCCGCCGGATCGCCTATCACCAGCATCGCCGAGGTCGACCGGCCGGGCGTGCGCATCTCGGTGACCGCCCGTGCCGCCTATGAGCTGTGGCTGGCGCGCAACATCAAGCACGCCACCCTCGTGCATGCCGACAGCCTCGACGGCTCGATGAAGCTGTTTGTCGAGCAGGGGTTGGAGGCGCTGGCCGGGCTCAAGCCGAAACTACTGACCGACGTCACGACCATACCCGGCGCGCGCATTCTGGAGGGGCAGTTCAGCGCCGTGCAGCAGGCGATCGGCACCGCGCGGGCCAATACCGAGGCGGCCGCCTTCCTGGCCGCGTTCGTGGAGGAGGCCAAGGCGAGCGGGCTGGTGGCGCGGTTGATCGCCCAGCACCAGGTGCGCGGCCTCTCGGTTGCCCCGCCGGCCTGACCGCACGGGGATGCGCGGCGTCCCAATCCAGACCGATATCGTGTTGCTGGGGGCCGGGCATGCCCATGCCGAGGTGCTCCGCCAATTTGCCATGCGCCCAATGCCGGGCGTGCGCCTCACTTTGATCGCCCGCGAGGCGATGACGCCCTATTCCGGCATGCTGCCCGGGCTGCTGCGCGGCGAGCATGGATATGACGATGCGCATATCGACTGCGTTCGCCTCGCCGCCGCCGCGGGGGCGCGGCTGATCCTGGCGGAGGCGGATGGGCTCGACCTATCGGCGCGGCAGGTTCGGATTGTCGGGCGCCCGGGGGTAGCGTGGGACCTGCTGTCCATCGATGTCGGCGGCCAGCCGGTGATGGGGATTGGCGGCACACCGGTGAAACCGATCGGCCGCTTCCTCGCCCGCCTCGCCGAGATCGAGACCCGGCTCGCCCCGGAGCACCGTATCGCGGTCGCCGGCGGCGGTGCCGCAGGGGTGGAACTGGCGATCGCGCTGGCGTGGCGCTGGGCCGGAAGGGCACACGTGATCCTGGTGAACGCCGACGCCACACCGCTGGCCACTGCGCCCGAGACAGCGCGGCGCGCGGTTGCGGCGGGGCTGGCGGATGCCGGGGTGGAGGTGATCAACGGAGCGCGGGCCGAGAGCTTCGCGGAGGGCACGCTGCATCTCGCCAATGGAAGCAGCGTCGCGGCGGATGAGGTGCTGTGGGCGACCGGGGTGATCGCCGCGCCCTTCCTGGCCGCCGCTGGCCTCGCCTGTGACGCCGCGGGGTGCGTGATCGTCGAGGCGACGCTGCAAAGCCGCAGCCATAAGGGTGTGTTCGCGGCTGGGGATTGCGCGTCGGTGCTGGGCGCCGCGCGGCCGAAAGCGGGGGTCTGGGCGGTGCGGGCCGGGGTGCCGCTGGCTGAGAACCTCCGCCGCGCCGCCGCCGGGCACGCCTTGCGCCCGTGGTCGCCGCAGACCCATGCGCTCGCCATCCTGGGTCTCGGCGCCGGCCGCGCAGTCGCCTGGCGTGGCCGGCTCGCCGTCTCCGGGCGCTGGGTCGCGGCCTGGAAGCGGCGGATCGATCGGCGCTGGATGGCGATATACCAATCCCTTCGCCCCATGCCGATGGACCCGGATGACGCCCGCTGCGGCGGCTGCGGGGCGAAAATCGGCGCGGCGGGGCTGCACGCCGCGCTGGCCGGGCTGGCGACGCCGCGGCCCGACATCCCCATCGGCCTCGCCGAGGCCGACGATGCCGCCGTCACTTTGCCGCCTGCGGGCATGGCGGTGGTGCAGAGTGTCGATCATTTCCGCGCCTTCCTCGATGATCCCTACCTATTCGGCCGCATCGCCGCCACCCATGCGATATCGGACCTCCACGCCATGGGCGCCGCACCCTGGACGGCGATGGCGGTCGCCACCGTGCCCTTCATGCGCGGGGCGAAAATGCAAGCCGATCTGGCGGCGATGATGCAGGGCGCCGGCGAGGTGCTGCGCGCCGAGGGCTGCGCGCTGATCGGCGGGCATAGCGGCGAAGGTGCGGAACTGGCGCTCGGGTTTGCCGTCACCGGGCTCGCCGCGCCGGATGCGATTTGGCGCAAGGGCGGGTTGCGGGCCGGTGACGCGCTGATCCTCACCAAGCCGCTCGGCACCGGCATCATCAACGCCGCCGCCATGCGCGGCCTGGCGCGGGCGGAATGGGTGCAGGCGGCGACGGCGTCCATGCTGGCATCCAACGGCCCGGCCGTCGCAATCCTGCGCGCCCATGGCGTGCGCGCCTGCACCGATGTCACCGGCTTCGGCCTCGGCGGCCACCTCGGCGAAATGCTGCGCGCCTCGGGCTGCTCGGCGGAATTGAGTGACCTCCCTGCCCTGCCCGGCGCGCTTGAACTGGCCGCGTCGGGCATCGCCTCCACCATGGCGCCAGCCAATCTCGACTCGCTCGACCTCACGAGCGAACGGGGGCTCGAGCTGCTGGCCGATCCGCAAACCTCCGGCGGCCTGCTCGCCGGCGTCAGCGACGGGCCGGCCTGCCTCGCCGCGCTGCGGGCCGCGGGGGTGGAGGCCGCCCTGATCGGCCACGTCACCGCCGGGCCGGCGGGGCGGATTATGCGGGCGGGGTGAGGAACGCCTCGGCCACCGCGATGAACCCCTCGGGGTTGTCGGCATGCAGCCAGTGCCCGGCATTGCGCAGGCTCGCCATCCGCACGCGAGGGAACAACGCGCGGATGATCGGGCGGTGCTCGGGCTTGATGTAGTCCGATCGGTCGCCGGCGAGGAACAAGGTCGGTCCGTCATAGGTCGCGGCGAAATCCGGCCAATCCAGGATATCCGCCAGCCCGTCCGCGAGTTCGTCGAGCCCGACCCGCCACTCCGGTGCTGCGCCAAAACGCAGATTCTGGAGCAGGAAGGCGCGCACCGCCGGATCATGCTCCACATCGGCCATAGCATGATCGGCATCAGCGCGGGTGAGTTCAGGAGTAAGCGGAATGCGCTGCATTGCCGCAATCATCGCGGTGAAGCGCGAGGCGCTCGCCACCGGCGCGATATCGGCGACCATGAGGCGGGTCACCGCATCGGGCGCCGTCAGCGCGGCCGCCATCGCCACCTTCCCTCCCATGGAATGGCCGATGAACGCCGCGGGCAGCGCCCCCATGGCGCCGAGCGTCTCGATCACATCGGCGGCGAGATCGCGATACGCCATCCCCGCCGCATGCGGGCTGGTGCCGTGGTTGCGCAGATCGAGCGCGATGAGCCGCCGCTCCGGCCCGGCGAGCCGGCGCTGCACGAAGCCGAAATTGCGCGCCTGGCCGAACAGCCCGTGCATCAGCACCGCCGGCCGGCCCTCGCCCATCGTGATGGTGTTGAGGATCATCGCTTGCCCGGCCAGGCCGCGATGGCGACGCCACCGAGGATGAGCGCCGAACCCGCCATCAAATCGAGCCCGAACGCCTCGCCGAGCCACCACGTCGAGAGCGCCAATCCCGCCGCCGGTGTCGCCAGCAGGCCGACCGAGGCGACCATCACCGGCAGCGTCGCCGCCACCTGCATCACGCACCAGGTACCGATCGGTCCGGCAAGCCCGCCGATATAGGCCACCGACCATAGCGACGGCGTCGACCAAACGCCGATCCCGCCATGCCAGATCGCCACCGGCAGCAGCACCGCGCTGGCCACCAGGAAGCACCAGGGCAGCAATTGCAGCATCGACATCGCCGCCGGCCGCGCGCGGACGACGACAATCGCGATTGAGAAGGTGAACGCCGCGCCCAGCAGATAGAAATGCCCGAGCAGCACCCCGGGCGCGTTCCAGTCGATCGACCACGGCCCGATCAGCACAACGGCCCCGGCCACCCCGAGCCCAGCGGCGATCCAGCGCCGCAGCGGGATCGCCTCACCAAGCACCAACACCGACAGCGGCGCGATGAAGATCGTCGTAACGTTGCACAGGATGGTGGTGCGCCCGGCCGGGACATAGGCCACCGCTTCATGGGCGAAGAAAAAGAAGGCCGCCAATTGCCCGAGCCCGACGGCGAACATCGCCGGCAAATCCTGCCGCCGCGGCAGGCGCAGCCGGCCGAGCAGCCCGAGCACCACGAAGGCCATCGCCGCCGACAGCCCGGCCCGCCCGGCGGCGAACCAAGAGGGATCGGCCCCCGAGGCGAGCGCCACCTTGGTGATCGGCCAAGCCGAGGAGAGCAGCACGATGGAGCCGAGCAGTTGAACCAGCCCGGCGGCCGGGATGCCCTGGCGCTGGTTCATACCATGGCTCGCTGAGCGCGACCCATGGTATTGAGTCTTGGTTTCGCGCGCCGCCGCCCACCAACCCGGCGCGCATACCAAATCACGCGACGCGCGGAAGAGTCGCGCTCTGCGAGATTTGGTATCACTCGGCGACGGTGAGCATGATCTTGCCGATATGCGCCGAGGACTCCATCAGCGCATGCGCCGCCGCGGCCTCGGCCAGCGGGAACACCTTATGTACAACCGGGCCGCATTTGCCGGCCGACAGCAGCGGCCACACCTTCGCCCTGAGCGCCGCGGCGATCTCGCCCTTCTGCGCCGTGCTGCGTGGCCGCATGGTGCTGCCGGTGACGGTGAGGCGCCGCGTCATGATCGGCGCGAGGTCCATCGCCTCCACCTTGGAGCCGCCGAGGAAGGCGATCATCACCAGCCGCCCATCCATGGCGAGCGAGCGGATGTTCTTCGAGAAATACGACGCGCCCACCATATCGAGCACCACATCGACGCCGCGCCCGCCGGTCAGCGCCTTCACCCGCTCGGCGAAATCCTCGGTGCGGTAGTTGATCGCGGCATCAGCCCCCAGAGCAAGGCAGGCCGCCACCTTTTCGTCGGAGCCGGCGGTAGCGTAGACGGTGGCGCCGAAGGCCTTGGCGAGTTGGATCGCGGTGACGCCGATGCCGGACGTGCCGCCGTGGATCAGCACGCGCTCGCCGGGGACGAGGCGGCCATGGCCGAACAGGTTGGCCCAGACGGTGAAATAGGTCTCCGGCACCGCGCCGGCGCGGATCGCGTCATAGCCGGCTGGCCAGGGTAGGGTCTGCGCTTCCGGCGCCACGCAGTAGCCGGCATAGCCACCGCCATTGGTTAGCGCGCAAACGCGGTCGCCGATCTTGTAACCGGTCACCTCGTCGCCCAGCGCCACCACTTCGCCCGAGACTTCCAGGCCGATCAGCGGGCTGGCGCCGGGCGGCGGCGGATAGGCGCCCATGCGCTGCGCCACGTCCGGCCGGTTCACGCCGGCGGCCATCACGCGGATCAGCACCTCGTCGGGCTTCGGGGAGGGCAGCGGGCCAGTGGAGGGTTTCAGAACCTCCGGGCCGCCGGCCCCGTCGGCGATGATGATGGGCATGGCGGCGGGAAGGGTCATGGCTTGGGTCCTCGAATGCGGCCGCCATTGTCCGGCCCGCCGCCCAGGGCCGTCAATGCCGGCGGCGGCATGGCCGGGCGGCCACCGATGGCGAAGCTGAACACGCGGTCCTGCCCGAGCAGAAAGGCGCGGCCGCCGGTGGGAAACAGGCCGCGCACGGCGGGGTCCCGCACGTCAAGCCCGCCGGTATAGGTGCCGATGGCGGGCAGGATGATGCGGCGGGCATCGGCGATGAAGCAGGGCCGCGTCACCACCGTGCCGCGCACCGGCACGCTCGCCTTGGGGTGGAAATGGCCGGACAGCTCGCCCATCACCCGGCCGGGATGCGCCTGGTGGCGGAACACCAGCGGGCCGACCCGGTGCTCGAGCGTGCTTTCGCCACGGAAGCCCGTGGGCAGCGGGTCATGGTTGCCGAGCACCCAGACGAACGCCGTCGCCTCCGCCATCGCCCGCAGCCGCGCGGCATCGGGGCCGAGCAGCCGGGATGCGGCGCCGATGTCGTGGAAACTGTCGCCGAGCGCCACCACGGTGTGCGGCCGGTAGCGGCGCAGCAGGGTGGCGAGAATGTCGAGCGTCGCCCGCGTATCCCAGGGCGGCACCAGCGAGCCCTGGCGGGCGGCGGCTGAGCCCTTCTCGAAATGCAGATCGGACACCGCGAGCAGCCGCCGCGCCGGCCAGTGCAGGGCGCCGGCGGGGTCGAGCTGAAGCAGTTCGCCGGCGAGATGGATGGTGGCGGCGCTCATGAATGGACGCGCTGGCGTTCCTCGGGCGGAATGCGCCTGACCAGGCCGAGATGGGCGAGCATGGCGCAGAGGCCCATCAGGCAGACGAAGCTCGCCAGCGCCCGGGGGGTGCCGTCAAACCCGAAGGCGACCCCCATGCCGACGGCGGCGCTGGTGAGGGACTGGAAGAAGCCCATCAGCGATGAGGCGGTGCCGGCCGCACGGGGAAACGGGGTCAGCGCGCCGGCGACGGCCTGCGGCCCGGCGAGCGAAAGGCTGAACATATAGGCCATCATCGGCCCCACCAGCGTTACCACATGGTACAGCCCGAGCCAGGCAAACCCCGCCAGCAGCGCCCCGGACAGAGTGGCGCCAACGATGCCCCAGGTCAGCGTGGCGTCCAATCCCAGCCGGGTGACGATGCGGCTCGATACCACGTAGCCCAGGATGTTGCCGAGCATGATCGCGCCGAACACCAGGCCGAACAAATGCGCCGGCACCTCCAGCACGCGTAGTACGACGAAGGACACGCCGGAGAGATAGGCCCCCAGCCCGCCATAGAGGAAGCAATTGATCAGCGTGTAGCCGAGGAAGGTTCGGTTGCGGATGAGTTGGCCGAAAATGCGGACGATGCGCGCGGCGCGGATCGCATGGGGGTCGATCGACGAGACCGATTCACCGAGGAAGGCGAAGACCATGGCCCCGAGCAGCACGCCATAGGCGGTGACGAAGACGAAGCTCGCCCGCCAGCCGAACTCCGACAGCAGCAGGCCACCGATGATCGGCGCCAGGATCGGCCCCAGCCCCATGACGATGCCCATCAGCGATAGCATCCGCGCGGCGGCCTCGCGCTCGTGCAGGTCCCGCACCATGGCGCGGGCGAGCACCGGAGCTGAGATCGAGCCGAACACCTGGAAGAAGCGCGCCGCGATGAGTTGGTCGATAGAGGCGGCGAACAGGCAGGCGGTGGAGGCCACGACATAAAGCGCCATGCCACCGATCAGTACGGGGCGGCGGCCGAAGCGGTCGGAGAGCGGACCATGGAACAACTGGCCGATCGCACCGCCAAGCATCGCCATGCTGAGGGTGAGCTGCACCGCGGTCACGCTGACGCCGAATTCGTCGCGGATCGCAGGCATGCCCGGGATATAGGTGTCGGTGGTGAAGGGGCCGACCGCGGTGAGGGCGCCGAGCAGGACGACGAGGAAGAGGCTGTCGCGGTGGAATTTCATCTTGGGCCTTGAGGGCGGGTGCAACGGGTGGGTGGACTGGACGGGATAGGCGAGGCCGTCAAGACATCAAGCTGCGATCGGTTATAGCGCGAGCCTTCCCTGCCGCAGGTCGCGCCCCGGCGTCGGCGGAGGCAGGGCGCGGCCCTCGGCTTCGGCGACCAGTTGTTCGGCCTCGGCCAGCAGGTCGTCATCGGTGAGGCCGCTGCGCACGCTTTCGCGGCCGATTTCCAGCAGCACCGGCACTGCCAGCGGGGAGACGCGGGAGAGTGCCATATGGGTCACCTTACCCTGGATGCGCTGCAACATGCCGGAGATGCGGCCGAGATCGGTCAGCCCGCCCGCGGCATCGGCCCAGGTGGCGCGCAGCAGGACGTGGTCGGGCTGATGTTTGCGGAGCACGTTGTAGATAAGGTCGGAATTCACAGTGACCTGGCGGCGGTTCTTCTCGGCGCCGGGGAAATGCCGCTGGATCAGCCCGGCGATCACGGCGACGTTGCGGAAGGTGCGGCGGAGCATGGAACTCTCGGCCATCCAGGCCTCGAGGTCATCACCCAGCATATCCGGATCGAACAATCTTGCGACATCAAAGGGTTCGTAGGCGCTCCAGATCGCCAGCACGTAATCGGTGGCGACGAAGCCGAGGGGATGGAAGCCGAAGCGCTGCATGCGCCGCGTGAGCAGCATGCCGAGCGTCTGGTGGGCGTTGCGGCCCTCGAAGCAATAGGCGACCAGGAAGTGCTTGTCGGCCCGCGGGAAAGTCTCCACCAGCAGGTCATGCCGGCCGGGCATGCGGGAGATGCTGCGTTGCAGGCTCAGCCACTCCCGCACCTCCGCGGGGAAGGCCTGCCATTTCGAGGGGTCCTGCAGCATGGCGCGGACGCGGTCGGCGAGGTTGGTGGTCATCGGCATGCGTCCGCCGGCATAGGCCGGCACTTTCGGCTCGCCGGTGCCACCATCGGCGACCTCGCAGATCGTCTCCTTCAAACGCAGGAATTTCAACATCCTGCCGGCGAATATGAAGGTATCGCCGGGGCTCAGCATGTTGACGAAGTATTCCTCGACCTCGCCCAACGCGCCGCCTCCACGCCCGGCGTAGCGTACCTTGAGCAGCGGTTCCTCGACGATGGTGCCGATGTTCATGCGGTGCTGCCGCGCCACACGCTCGCCCATCACGTGTATCAGCCCCTCGCTGTCGCGAAACAGTTTTCGGTACGCATCATAGGCGGCGAGTGCATAGCCGCCGTTTTCGACGAAGCCGAGCACATCGTCGAAATCTTTGCGAGTCAGGGCGTTGTACGGCTGTGCTGACCTGATTTCGTCATACACCGCATCGGCCCGGAATGGCCCGGCGCAGGCGAGGCCGAGCAGATGCTGAGCCAGAACGTCGAGCCCGCCGGGGCGCGGCGGGTCGCCGTCGAGTTCGCCCTCGGCGACGCCCTGGATCGCCGCCTCGCATTCCAGCACCTCGAAGCGGTTGGCCGGCACCAGAATGGCGCGCGAGGCCTCGTCCATCCGGTGATTGGCGCGGCCGACGCGTTGCAGCAGGCGGGAGACGCCTTTCGGGGCGCCGACCTGCAACACCTGGTCCACGCCGCCCCAGTCGATACCGAGATCGAGCGAGGAGGTGGCGACCACCGCGCGCAGCTTCCCCTCCGACATCGCTGATTCCACACGTTTTCGTTGATCGAGTTCCAGCGAGCCGTGATGGATGGCGATCGGCAGTGTCTCGTCATTGAGCCGCCACAGCGCCTGGAACAGCAGTTCGGCCTGGGCGCGGGTGTTGACGAAAACGATGGTCATGCCCGCCGCGCGGATGCGGGCGAGGATTTCGGGCGCGGCGGCCAGCCCCATATGGCCGGACCACGGCAGCCGCCCCTCCGGCAGCACCACGGAGATCTCCGGCGGCGCGCCGCCCTTCACCTCGACGATGCGGCTGGCGCCGACGAAGGCGGCGATCGGGACGCGATGGGCGACGGTGGCGGAGAGGCCGATGCGCACTGCCTGAGGCGCGATGGCGGTGAGGCGCGCGGCGCAAAGGGCGAACATGTCGCCCCGCTTGGTGCCGGCCAAGGCGTGCACCTCATCGACGATGATGGTGCGCAAATCCTGAAAAAACAGCGCGCTCTCGGGCTGTGATATCAGAACTGCGAGGCTCTCCGGCGTGGTGAGCAGCAGGTTCGGCGGCGTCTCGCGCTGGCGGCGGCGCGCCTCGGACGAGGTGTCGCCGCTGCGGGTGGCGACCGTGACGGGGAGGCCCATATCGGCGATCGGGCGGTCGAGATTGCGGGCGACGTCGGCGGCGAGGGCCTTCAGCGGACTGACATAGAGCGTGTGCAGCCCCTCGCGCGGATTGGCGGCGAGATCCACCAGGCTGGGCAGAAATCCGGCCAGCGTCTTGCCACCGCCGGTCGGCGCGATCAGCAGCACGTTCTCGCCCGCCTGCACCGCGCCCAGCACGTCCAGCTGATGCCGCCGCGGCGACCAGCCGCGATCGGCGAACCAGGCGGCAAAGAGTTCTGGCAATGTTCCTGTCACCCCGGTAACATATGGCAGCATACCAGGAGGGGGAAGCCCGATGTTGCCGCCGATCCGCTAAGCCATGCCCGCCCCTCACCCTGAGACCTGGCTGCGCAATACGCGGGCCGGGCTGTTTTGCGAGCCCGGCGGGTTCCATATCGACCCGCTGCGCGCCGTCGATCGCGCGGTGATCACCCATGCCCATTCTGACCATGCACGGCCGGGCCATGGTGCGGTGCTGGCGAGTGCGGCGACGCTGGCGTTGATGCGGGCGCGCGGCATTGCTGGCGTCAGCGAGCAGGCGGCGGGATGGGGCGAGGTGGTGCGGCTCGGCGAGGTCGATGTCTCGCTGCAACCGGCAGGGCATGTGCTGGGCTCGGCGCAGGTGGTGATGGAGTATCGCGGCAGCCGGGCGGTGGTGAGCGGAGATTATAAGCGCGCGGCGGACACCACCTGCGACGGCTTCGTGCCGGTGCCGTGCGATGTATTCGTCACCGAGGCCACCTTCGGCCTCCCGGTGTTCATCCACCCGCCGGCGGGCGAGGAAATCGCCCGGCTGCTTGCCTCGGTGGCGCTGTTTCCCGGGCGCACCCATGTCATCGGCTGCTATTCCCTGGGCAAGACGCAGCGGCTGATTTCCCTGCTGCGTGCGGCCGGGTGGGAGGCGCCGATCTGGCTGCATGGCGCGCTGGTGGGGATGTGCGACGTGTATGAGCGGCTCGGCATCGCGCTCGGGCGGCTCAACCAGGCGAGCGGCGCGGCGCGCGGGCAGTTGGCGGGGCAGATCGTGCTGGCGCCGCCCTCAGCGGTGGCGGATCGCTGGGCGCGGCGGCTGACCGATCCGGTGGTAGCCGTCGCCTCCGGCTGGATGCGGGTGCGGCAGCGCGCCAAGCAGGGCGGGGTGGAACTGCCGCTGGTGATCTCCGACCACGCCGATTGGGCGGAACTCAACGCCACGCTCGATGATGTCGGCGCCCCGGAGGTCTGGGTCACCCATGGCAGCGAGGATGCGCTGATCCACGCCGCCGGGCTGCGCGGCATGCGCGGCCGGGCGTTGCGGCTGGTGGGCTACGGCGAGGAGGAGGGGTGATCGCCTTCGCCGCCCTGCTGGAGCGGCTGTTGTTCGCCCAGGCGCGCGGGGCCAAGCTCGCACTGCTCCGGCAGTATTTTGCCGCGACGCCCGACCCTGATCGCGGAATCGGCCTCGCCGCGCTGACCGGGGATCTCAACTTCGTCGCCGCCAAGGCCGGGCTGATCCGCGAACTCGCCGCCGAGCGGACGGACCCGGTGCTGTTCGCGCTGAGCTACGATTTCGTCGGCGATCTCGCGGAGACGGTGGCGCTGATGTGGCCGGCTCGGCCGGGCAACGAGACGGCGCCCAGGCTTGGCGAGGTGGAGCAAACGCTGCGCAATGCGAAGAAGGGCGAGGTGAAGGCGATCCTCGCCGCCTGGCTCGACGCTTCGGACGCCTCGGTGCGGCTGGCGCTGCTGAAGCTGATCACCGGCGGCCTGCGAGTCGGCGTCTCCGCGCGGCTGGCGATGGCGGCACTCGCCGAGATGTCGGAGGGGCGCGCCAGCATCGCGGAGATCGAGGAAACCTGGCACGCCGTGGCGCCGCCCTATGATTCGCTATTCGCCTGGATCGAAGGCCGTGGGCCGCGCCCCAGCGCCGGGGCGGCGCCGGTGTTTCGGCCGCTGATGCTGGCCCATCCGCTGGAGGAGGCCGATATCGCGGCGCTCGACCCGGCGGCGATACGGGCGGAGTGGAAATGGGACGGTATCCGCGTGCAACTCGCGGCGGGGCCGGGCGGGCGGCGGTTGTTCTCGCGCGGGGCGGAAGACATCTCGGCCGGCTTCCCCGAGATCATCGAGGCCATGGAGTTCCACGGCACCCTCGATGGCGAGTTGCTGGTGATGCGCGATGGCGCGGCCGCCCCCTGCGCCGAGTTGCAACAGCGGCTCGGGCGCAAGGCGGTGACGGCGAAAATGCAGCGGGATCTGCCGGTTGCCGTCTGTCTCTACGACATGTTGTTCGATGGCGCGGAGGACCTGAGGCCCCTGCCCTTCGATGCCCGACGGGCCCGGCTGGAGGCCTGGTACGGCGCCACGCGGCCGGCGCGGATGCAACTCTCGGAGATGATCGCCTTCCCCGACCTCGCCCATCTCGCTGGCCTGCGCGACGGCGCGCGGGCGGCGGGGATCGAGGGGTTGATGCTGAAGCGCGGCGATTCGCCCTATGAGGGCGGGCGCACCAAGGGGCTGTGGTGGAAGTGGAAGCGCGATCCGCTGAGCGTGGATGCGGTGCTGATGTATGCCCAGCGCGGCCACGGCAAGCGCAGTTCCTTCTATTCGGACTTCACGTTCGGCGTGTGGCGGGCGGATGGCGCGCTGGTCCCGATCGGCAAGGCCTATTTCGGCTTCACCGACGCGGAACTCGCCTTCCTCGACAAATATGTGCGCGACAACACAGTGCAGCGCTTCGGGCCGGTGCGCGAGGTGGCGCCGGGGCTGGTGCTGGAAATCGCCTTCGATGCGGCGCAGGCCTCGCCGCGGCATAAATCCGGCGTCGCGCTGCGGTTTCCGCGCATCTCGCGGATCCGGACCGACAAGCCGGCCGCGGAGGCGGACCGGCTGGACAGCTTGCTGAGGCTTACTTCCGCCTGATCGCCACCACGCCGGCGACGCCGAGGCAAAAGATGAAGTTCATCGCGGCCATCGAGACCGGCAGGAAGGGGATGAGGTAGGTCGGCTCGTCGCAGGGCTTGCTCGGGCGTTCCGGCATGGCGGCGAGGCGCTGGGCGATGGAGAGGCCACGCAAATCCGGTCCCACGCATTCCGGCAGCGGGCTTTTCCACCAGCCCTGCTCGACGCCGACATGCACGAAGCCGGCGGCGGCGCCGGTGAGCATGGCGAGGACGAATAGCCAGGCCGCGATGCGCGCCTGAAGCGGCGGCAGAATCAAGCCGAGAATCCCGAAGGCGATGGCGACCCGGTAGGGCCAGCGCTCCACAAGGCACAGCGCGCAGGGCACGAGCCCGCCCCAGATTTCCGAGGCATGGGCGGCGAACAGCGTGGCGGCGGTCAGCACCGTCGCGGCCGCGAGCACGGAGCGGGGGGCGAGGTTCAACATGCGTGATCTATGGCCCCGCCTCCCGCGCCGCGCAAGTTGCCCCAGGCCCGCGCCCGGCTTAGGTTTGGAGCCATCAAAGGGGAACGCGCCATGATCCATCTGCTGGGCCGCAAGACTTCGAGCAACGTGATGAAGGCCCTGTGGCTGCTGGAGGAGCTCGGCCTCGCCTATGACCGCACCGATTACGGCGGCGCTTTCGGCGGCACCGCGACACCGGAATACCGCGCCAAGCAGCCGGTCGGGTTGGTGCCGGTGCTCGAGGAGGACGGATTCTCGATTTTCGAGAGCAACGCCATCCTGCGCTATCTCTGCAACGCCCATGGCGGCCAGCATTTCTACCCCGCCGAGCCCCGCGCGCGGGGAACCATCGACGCCTGGCTCGATTTCCAGCAGACCGTGCTGAGCGGCCCGACCAGCACCTATTTCATCGGCCTCGTCCGCACGCCCCCCGAAAAGCGCGACATGGCGGCGATCACCGCGGCGATCGCCCAGGCCGGCGACATCTGGGCCATCCTCGACGGCCGCATCGCCAAACAGGGCTGGGTCGCCGCCGATCACTTCTCCATCGCCGACATCGCCTTCGGCGTGCATGTCCATCGCTGGTTCAGCATCGACATGCCCGGCAAGCGCGACCTGCCGAACCTGCGCGCCTGGTATGACCGCCTGCTCGCCCGCCCCCCCTACGCCACTCATTGCGCCGGCCCGCTGGCCTGAGGACCCACGATGCTCAGGATCATCCCCAACGACGGCATCCTCGGTGCGACCATCGAGGGCTTCGACGCCAACGTGCCGATGGATGAGGCCATTTTCGGCACCATCCTCGCCGCGCTCGGCCGCTACGGCGTGCTGCGCTTCCCCAATCAGGACCTCGCGCCGCCTGCGCTGAAGGCGTTCTCCGAGCGCTTCGGCGAAATCCAGGGCGGCATCGGGGAAAAGCGCAAATCGGACGTGCCGGAAGTCGGCGTGCTGTCCAACGTGCGGGAGAATGGCGAGCTGATCGGCCTGCCGGATGCCGGGCAGGACTGGCACACCGATATGTCCTACCGCGACGTGATGGGCTTCGTGAACGTGCTCTACGGTGTGAAGGTGCCGCGGCGCGACGGGCGTGTGCTGGGCGGCACCGAGTTCGCCGACATGCACGCGGCCTATGATGGTACTTTAATTCGAAAAGCTGTAATTGAACTAAGTCTAAAAACAGGCAAAGGCTTGCTAAAGCTTTCCGATGATGATTTCCGTGACGCATGATTTCGACAAGTTCTGGACCATGATGGTCAACCGCCCCGGCAGCGTGCGCAAGCCGATGACGCCGGACCAGCGCGCCAAGCGGCCCCCCGCCGTGCATCCCGTTTTCCTCACCCACCCCATCACCGGGCGCAAGGTGCTCTACTGCAATCCGGGCTACGCGATGCGCATCAACGAGTTGCCCGAGCATGAGAGCGCCGCGATGCTCGACACCCTCTTCGCCCACCAGCTCCGCCCCGAATACCGCTACATGCATACCTGGACCGAGCGTGACCTGCTGGTGTGGGACCATATCGGCACCATCCACCAGGCAATCGCCGACTACCTGCCCCACGAAGAACGCCTGATGCTGCGCTGCCAGGTGATGGCGACCAGGGTGTTCGATCCGGCATTCACCGCCCCCGCCCGCCTGGTCAACGTATGAGGACGGCACTGGCGCTGCTGCTCGCCCTCGCAGCCGCGCCGGCCGAAGCGCAGACCTTGCGCTTCGGCGTGGGCGCGCAGGTGACCTCGGCCGATCCGCACTATCACAATATCGGGCCGAACAACGCCTATTCCGGAATGGTGTACGACCGGTTGATCGAGATGTCCTCGAAGGGGCGGCCGGAGCCGATGCTGGCGCGGTCCTGGACCTCGGTGAAGCCGGGTGTGTGGGAGCTGAAGCTGCAGCCGAACGTGCGCTTCCATGATGGCGCGGCCTTCACCGCGGAGGATGTGGCGTTCACTTTCAAGCGCATTCCAATGGTGGTGAACTCTCCCGGCTCGTTCTCGACCTATCTCCAAGGCATCACCTCCGCCGAGGTGGTGGACGCGTTGACGGTGCGCATCCACACCGATGGCCCCTCCCCGCTGCTGCCCGTGAACCTGACCCAGGTGCCGATCATCGGGCGCGGGGGCGAGGGGAAAGGGAGCGAGGAGTATAATGCCGGGCGGGCCGCCAACGGGACCGGGCCGTTCCGGCAGATCGATTATATCTTCGGCAACCGCGCCGACCTCGCGCGCAATGAGGCGTATTGGGGCGCCAAGCCGCATTGGGCGCGGGTGGATTACCGGTTCATCACCAACCCGACCGGGCGCACGGCAGCGATGCTCGCCGGCGACATCGACATCATCGACCAGGTGCCGACCTCCGACATGGCGCGGCTGAAGGGCGACGCGCGGGTGCGGTTGTCCGAGATCGATAGTCTGCGGCTGATGTATATCGCGCTCGATCGCTCGCGCACCGGGCCGACGCCGTTCATCACCGACAATGACGGCAAGCCGCTCGATAAGAACCCGCTGAACGATATCCGCGTGCGTCAGGCGCTTGATCTCGCGATTGATCGGACCGCGATCGTCGCGCGGGTGATGGAGGGCGTGGCGGCGGGCACGCGGCAGATGATGCCGGAGGGGGCGTATGGCTGGGTGCCGGACCTGCCGGTGGGCAAGGGCGATCCGGCGTTGGCGCGCAAGCTGCTGGCGGAGGCCGGGTTCCCTAGCGGGTTCGCCATCACGCTGCACGGGCCGAATGACCGCTACCCCAATGACGCGCGGCTGGCGCAGGCGGTGGGGCAGATGTGGACGCGGATCGGGGTGAAGACGGCCGTCGAGGTTTCGCCCTATGCGAGCTTCGCCACCCGCGCCTCGAAGCAGGATTTCTCGGCGTTCGTGGTTTCCTGGGGGAGTTCGACCGGGGAGCCCTCGGCCGGGCTGCGCTCGGTGTTGGCCACGTATAACCGCGAGACCGGCATGGGCTCGGTCAACCGGTTCCGCTATTCGAATCCCGAGTTTGATCGCGGGCTGGCCGCGGCGGTGATGGAGTTGGATGACGCGAAGCGGGAACGGATGCTGCAGGATGTGACGCGGTTGGCGATGAATGACATCGCGATGATCCCGACGCATCTCCAACGCAATGTGTGGGCGATGCGGCCGGGCCTGGTGCATGAGGCGCGCGTGGATGAGCGGTCCTTGGCGCAGGATGTGCGGCCGGCGCCGTAGGCCTGCACATGGCCCGGTCCCGGTTTCCCCGCTATCCCGATGCCTGCGGCTGGACGGCGCTGCTGCCGCCGCGGGTGCCGCGACCGGCGGTGACCGGGACGCATCGGGTGAAGTATGCGGTGGTCGGCGGTGGCTATACCGGGCTTGCCGCGGCGCGACGGCTGGCGGAGTTGGAGCCGGGCGCTTCCATCATGGTGCTTGAGGCGACGACGGCGGGCGAGGGCTCGGCGGCGCGGAACTCCGGGTTTGTCAGCCCGCGGGACGTGCCCTCCGGTGCCACCGAGGCGGAGTTGCAGAGGGGCGCGGCGCAGAACCGGCTGACCGAGGAAGGGTTTGGCTGGCTCACCGCACTCATGGAGCGGCATGGGTTCGGCTGTGAACTGGAGCTGACCGGGCGGATCAAGGGCGCTGCCACCGCGGCCGGGGCGGCGTTGGTGCGGAGCCAGCGGGAGAGTGCGCAGCGGCTCGGCGTGCCGCATGAGTTTCTCGATGCCGGACAGATGGAAGCGCGCATCGGCAGCCGCTATTACGGCGCCGGGCTGTTCACCGGGGAAGGCTATCTGCTGCAACCCGCCGCCCTGATCCAGGGGCTTGCCGACTGTCTGCCGGGCTCCGTGGCGCTGCACGAAAATTCACCGGTGACGGCGCTGCGCCGGCGCGGGCAGTGGGAGATGGAGACGCCGGAGGCGCGCATCACCGCCGACGCCGTTGTGCTCGCCACCAACGCCGCGGTGAAGAATTTCGGTTATCTGCGCGATCGGCTGGTGACCATCTATACCTACGCCGCACTCACCGAAGCGATGCGGCCGGAGGACGCGGCCCAGCTTGGCGGCATGGCGCATTGGGGGCTGCTGCCCGCGCATCGGCTGGGCACCACGGTGCGGCGCGTTGGCGCCAATCGGCTGATGGTGCGCTCGATGTATTCCTACGAGCGCGGCATCGAGCCAGACCGCGCGCATGAGACACTGCTTTCCTGTTTCCACCGCCGTTACCCCGCACTGGCGCATGTGGCGCTTGAGCACGTGTGGGGCGGCACGACCGCGCTGACGATGAACGGGGCGCCCTTCTGGGGGCAGATCGACGCTGGGCTCTACACCTCGGCCGGGTGCAACGGGGCGGGGATCGTGAAAGGCACCATTCTTGGTAAGCGCCTCGCCGAGCTGATGCTGGGCGCGGCCGATCCGCAGGAGGTGGGGGCGGCGTTTGGCTCCGCGAATTGGATCGCGCCGGAGCCGTTCCGTCGCATCGGGTTCCATACGATCGCGGCGGTGGAGCGGCGGCGGGCTGGGGCGGAGGCCTGACGCGCCTTGGGCGCGGCGGCGGGCTGCAAATCCATGGATACGCCGCCCCAGGTCGTGGTACGCTGCCGCAAGGCGAACCCGACGCCATGGTAAAGGCCACACGAGATGCGCGATTCCCCGCTGGTGCCTGCGGAGCTGCTGAGCCGTGTGGTGGATTACTTCCGCCCGCGCCGCGTTGTGCTGTTCGGCTCGCGAGCGCGCGGCGAGGCCGGCGCTGATAGTGATATCGACCTGCTCGTCATCCTCGATGATGATGCACCGGCGAGCCACCTCACCCTGCGCGCCGGGTGGGAAGCGCGGCGGGGCTACGACCATCCGGCCGACGTGATTCCCGTGCGCGACGGCGTTTACCGGCGCCGCGCGAAGATCGCCGGAACGCTGGCCTATGAGGCGGAGATCGACGGCATATCGGTATATGAGCGGGCCTGATCGGCCCAGCCCGCCCGAGCGCCGCGCGGAAGCCATGCGGTGGCTGGTGATTGTCGATGAGGATATCGATGTCGCCATCGCCGCTTGCCGCATCCATCGGCACGGGGCCAGCGCCTACCATGTGCAGCAGGCCGCCGAGAAGCTGGTGAAGGCGCTGCTCGTCCTGGCCGGCGAGGCTTTCCGCCGGACCCATGATATGGACGATCTGCTGGTGCCGCTGCTGCGGGCTTATCCGTCGTTCGCCGGCTATGCCGAGGCTGTTCGGCCGCTGTCCATTTGGGGCGTCGCGTATCGCTATCCCGGGCTGGAGGATGAACCTGAGCCTCTGCCCTCGACCGAGGAACTGGAAAACATCATCGCGCTGCTGAAGGAGTTCGCTGTCGCTGCCGGCACTCTCGTAAGCGGTCCTGAGCCAAGCTGAGGGGTATGGGGGTTTGAAAAATATATTCTTTTTCTGAAGAACAAGAACCAAGAAGACTTTTATCCGGGTTCTTCGTCGGGCTGGCCAAGGCTGCCTCGATAAGCCTGTTCAGGTTGGAGGTTCACATGCTGGTCGATACCGCATCGCTGCCGGCGCTGGAGGAATGGGGTTTTACCGGCGGGCATGAGGGCTTGATGGCGTTCAGCACGCGGGGGGCGATGCGCCTGGCACGTCCGTTGCCGCCGTGGAAGCCAACCTTCCCCGTCGTCTTGCCCCAGCGATACGCCGCCCTGCCGGACAATCGTTCGTGGCGCTGGCCACAAAGGGCCGTCGCGTCTTCCTCCATCATCCGCGTCAGGGTGGCGACACCAGCGGTCAGGCAGAAGCGCTCGAAACTGGCCCCAACAGCGTCCCAGGCTTCCGTCACCAGAGCCGTGGCGGCCTGCGGCGTGGGTGTGATAACTCTCTTCATGGCGTTGCTCTCTTTTCAGGATTCGACACCCCGAGCCTACCGGCTCAAGGCGGGCAACGCCGACCAACCTATTTCAACATCGCGCGGGACATCCCCGGGAGATTCCGACCGCCATTGACACAAGGGCACTTCGAACAATCCCCTTCCCCGACGCGGCATCATTTGGCTTGAATAGCCCGTGCGGGCTATGGGGGTTTTGAGCGATGGGCCAGCTGGGATTTTTTGATCTGAGCCGCCGGTATGAGGGTCTGGACCGTAAGAACGACC